>JAJXZP010000036.1 GCA_021779995.1 bacterium
CGCCGCGGCGCCGGCGAGGAGCGAGGCGGGGGCGGCGAAGGCCCGCGAGCGCTCCACCGCAACCGAGCCTGCGTCGACGAGGACCAGCTCGCTGTCCTTGAGGTCGGCGGTGGAGAGTGCCCAGACGAGGACCGGATCGCCCTGGCGGGCGCTCTCGGGCGCGATGAGCGCGGACGCTGCCTCGCCCGCGGAGCTCGGGGCGACGGGGGGCGCGGGCGCAACGGCGGATTGGGCACCCAGCCGGCCCGGCATATACATGATGGATGCGCATAGGAGGAGGAAGGCGGCGTGACGGGAAAATCGGCTCTGCATACCCTCAGCATAGCCCTTCGCCTTCCTTCAGGAAAACCCCGATGCCGGAACGGCCCCCAGCAGCCTGACTCGATAGGCGCCGGGCTCCGGCTCCGAGGAAAGCCCTCGCGGCGCTTCCGTTCGGGCCGCAAATGGTCTATACTGCCGCGGAAATCGTAGAAACCATTGGAGTTCCGCATGCTCTTCACGATCGGGGACTTTATCATTCTTGGCCTCGTCCTGGTGGTCCTGGTCGTCTACCGCCAGATAGACCGGGACAATCGCTCCCTGGAAAAACTGAAGAAGTACGCGGATCGCCTCCGCGACGAGCTCGACGCCTACGTCGAGAAGCGGGCCGACGACTTGAAACGCCTCGGGATCGAGCTCGACGTGCGCCAGAAGGCGGCCAAGGTCGCCCTCGACCGGATCCAGGGCGTGCAGGAGGGCCTCGCCGCCCGGGCCCAGGCCATCAGCGACATCGAAAAGCGCCTCGCCGAGTACGACGACGCCCTCTCGCGGCTCATGAAATTGACCGCCCAGGTCGACGAGAACCTCATGCGGCTCCACGAGGAGTCGGACTTCACCGAGTCGGTGTCGCGCAAGCTCGACGCCGCGGCCGCCACCATGGCCGCCATCGACCGCGAGATACCCGAGCTCAAGCGCGCCTTCGCCGACGACGCCGGCCGCAGCCTCGAAGCCTTCAAGGGCGAGCTCGTCGCCGGCGTCGAGTCGCGGCTCTCCGACGCGGCCGCGGCCCTCGACCGCGCCAAGACCGAGGCGACCCAGGCCATCCACCGCGCCGAGGTCGGCAGGACCGAGCTGGAGCGCGAGCTCGCGAAGGGCTTCGAGCGCGCCCGCGTCGAGGCCGAGCGCCTGGAGGACCTGGCCTTCGCCAAGCTCAAGGAGTCGAGCGACGCGAAGTCCGGCCGGCTCAAGGAACTCATCGAGGACAAGTTCGCCCAGCTCGGCGTCCTCGCCAAGGAAAAAGTCGCCGAGACCCAGGGCATCGTGAAGACCTTCAAGGCCGAGTGGAAGGCCGAGTCCGAGGGTCTCCTCGGTTCGTTGCGGGAGGAGCTGGCCTCCCAGGCCGAAGCCCTCGGCGCCAAGCTCGAGGATGCCGAGGCGCGCGTGGCCGCCTCGGCCGCCTCGGTGGCCATGACCGAGACCGCCGTGGCCGAGACCGCGGGCCGCGCCTCGCGCGAGCTCGCCGCGACGGAGTCGCGCCTCGCCTCCGAGGGGGCGGCCCTCACGGCGCGGGCCTTCGAGGAGTTCGGCAGGCGTCTCGCCGAGTACGGCTCCGAGGCCGAGGCCCGCTTCGAGCGCCTGGAGGCTTCCGGCGCCGAGATCGGCGCCCTCGACCAGGCCCTGCGCGCCTCGATGGACCAGACCGCCCGCCGGGTGGAGAACGACTTCGCGGCCTTCGGCCGCTCCCTCGAAGACCGGCGCCTCCGCTTCGAGGAAGGCTTCTCGGCCGAGGCCGGCCGCCTGCGCGAGGGCATGAAGGCCCTCGAGGACGAGCTCGACGCCCTCAAGCAGCGCGCCTACGACAACGTCTCGGAGAAGCTCAAGGTCTTCGAGGACGAGTTCTTCGCCGACCTTAAGGCGCGCAGCGAGAGCGCCGAGGCCAGGCTCGGGCAGTGGCGCGACGAGATCGACCGCTCCCTCTCCGACCTCGCCGTCCGCGCGGCCGAGGAGCGCTCCGCCGTCGAACGGGCGGTCATGGAGGAGACGCGGGCGAAGCTGTCGGAGACCCAGGCCCGGCTCCAGGACCAGATGGACACGATGCGCGAACGTGTGTCGGCGGTCCAGGACGGGATCCAGGCCCAGAGCGGGATGGCCGCCGAGACCCTCGCGGCCCTCAAGGAGACGGTACTCAAGGACGCCGCCGACGCGCGCTCCACGGCCCAGGCCTACGTCGAGGGCGAGATCTCGCGCTTCTCGCTGGAGACCCAGGCGCGGGTCAAGGCGGCCGAGCGGGAGACCCAGGCCAGGGTCGAGGCCCTCGGCCAGGCCCTCGGCGCCGAGGAAGAGCGCGTCCGCGCCGCCCGGGAGGATGTCGAGCAGGCGGCCGAGGCTTTCCGCGCCGGCTTCCGCGACGCCGTCGCCAAGGCGGAAGGGAGCCTGCGCTCCGAGCTGGAGTCCTTCGTGACGGCGACGACGGCCCTCGTCCAGTCGGCCCGCGGCGACTACGAGAGCCAGCGCGACAACTTCGCCCAGTCGGCCCAGGCCGAGCGCGACCGCATCTCCAAGGAGCTCGCCGGTCTCGCCGACCGCACCGCCGAGCTCAGGCAGGACCTCTCCTCCCGCATCGCCGGCGCCCTCGAAGGCTTCTCGCGCGGCTACGAGGCCCTGCTCGCCGACCTGGAGAAGAAACGCCGCGAAGCCCAGACCGAATCGGAAGGCAAGCTGCGCGAGTACAAGGACGCGATCCAGGACCTGGCCCTCAAGCTCGAGTCGGCCCGGGCCCAATCCTTCACCAAGGTCGAGTCCGAGGCCGCGCGCCTCTCGCAGCTCCTCGCCGACATCGACCGCGAGCAGAAGGGCTTCGTCGCCCAGACCAAGGTCTTCGAGCGCACCGACGAGCTCAAGGAACGCCTCGCCCAGAGCCTGGATTCGATGAAGGCCGATCTCGCGCGCCTCGAGGCCCGCCGGGCGGAGGTCGCCGAGATCGAGGCCCAGATCGGCAGGGTCAAGCGCCTCGAGGACGAGGTCAACCAGAAGCTCGCCCGCTTCCTGGCCGAAAAGCGGCGGATCGACGCGCTCGAGGAGGACTTCACCCGCCTCGCGACCATCTCCCAGACGGTGGACAAGCGCCTCGACGAGGTCACCGGCCAGGCCGACGCCGTCACCGAGGCCCAGACCACGATCCGCAAGGTCCTGGAGCTGGCGCACGAGGCCGAGGGCACGTACGAGCGTCTGGAGAAGAAGTCGGGAGTCCTCGACGCGACGGCCGAGGCGGTGGACAAGAACTTCCAGGCGATCCAGGGAGCGGAGAAGGCGGTGGCCGCCCTCGGCGGCGAGCTGCGCAAGATCCCCGACCGCATCGTGGAGCTGCGGCGCTCGGTCGACCAGCTCGCCGCGGACAAGGACAAGACCGACGAGGCCGTGCGCAAGCTGGGCGATCTCGACGGCATCATCGCCGACGCCGAGAAGCGCATCGCCGAGGTGCAGAAGGCCCGCGAGTGGCTGGCCCGGGCCGAGACACGACTGGAGGAGATCGACCGCAAGGCGCAGGAGCAGCTCAAGCTCCTCTCCACCCTCCTCAAGGAAGAGGGCGGGAGCCGGCGCGAGCGCGGCGCCCCCCCCTCGACGGTCCAGGACACGGTGCGCAAGCTCGCGCGCCAGGGCTGGAACGTCGACGAAATCGCACGGGCGGTAAAAGTCTCGCGCGGCGAGGTCGAGCTCATCCTCGAGCTCGGCGGCAAGGGCTGAGCCGAAGGCTGCGGCGGGACAGGCGCGGGACGAGAGGCGGACTAGGCAGATGGAACCGGACAACGAGGAATTCGCGGCGCTCCGCGACGAGGCCGCGGTCATCCGCGACGTTTTCACCTACGCGCATCGCTTCATGGGCTCGGTCTTCGTCTTCCACCTGTCCTCGAAGGTGGTCTACAGCCCCTACTTCCCAGGCCTCGTCCGCGACCTCGCCCTGCTGCACGAGAACGGAATCAAGCTCTGCATCGTGCCCAGCGGCGGCGAGCGCATCGACGGGCTCCTCGCCTCCTACGGCATCACGACGCAGCGGGAGAAGGGCATCAGGATATCCCCGCCGGAGGCCATGCCCCTCATCCAGATGGCCGCCTTCGACACGGCCATCGCCTTCATGAACCAGTTCGCGCGCAACGGCGTCGAGGCCCTCGTCGGCAACTGGGTGCGCGCGCGGGCGATCGGCGTCCGCGAGGGCGTGGACTACCAGGACACCGGCCTCGTCGAGAGCGTGAACGCCGAGCTCATCCGGCGCTCGCTCGAGGACGACTTCGTCCCCATCCTGCCGTGCATCGGCTGGAACGCCATCGGCAAGCCCTACAACCTCTCCTCGCTCGAACTCGCCACGAGGCTCGCCGTCTCGCTCAAGGCGAGCAAGCTCTTCCTGATCACCGAGGGCGAGCCCTTCTCCGACGAGGGGCTGCAGAGCCCGCGCGAGGGGATCGTCTCGCGCGAGGGCTACCTGAGCCGCATGAGCGTCAAGGCCGCCGAGGCCCTCGTCACCGAGTGGCCGGGGCTCCTCGAGCCGATCGAGCTCGAGATGCTGGGCCGCGCCGTCGAGGCCTGCCGCGGCGGGGTCGAACGCGTCCACTTCCTCGACGGCACCATGGACGGCGTCGTGCTCAAGGAGGTCTTCTCCACCCTGGGCTACGGGATCATGGTCCACGTCGACCACTTCGAGAACATCCGCGCCATGCAGGACGAGGATATCGTCGAGGCCCTCGGCATCATGGAGGGCTTCGTGCGCAAGGGGATCCTCGTGAGGCGCAGCGAGGAGGACCTGCAGCGCCTGAAGGGCGACTTCGTCGTGTACGAGACCGACGGCACGATCCGGGGCTGCGGAGCCCTCCACCGCTACGGACCCGACCAGGCCGAGATCGCCGGCATAGCCGTCGACGAAAACTACGCCCGCATGGGCATAGGGAAGAAGATCGTCGAGCGCCTCATCGAGGACGCCAGGCGCGCGGGACTGCGGCAGGTCTTCCTCCTCACGACGAAGACCTCCGACTGGTTCCAGAGCCTCGGCTTCCTCCAAGGGAGCGCGGAGGACCTCCCGCCCGAGCGCCGGGCGAGCTACGACGAGAAGCGCAGGAGCCGCGTGTTCGTGTATCCGCTGGGCGAGCGACGGCCCTGACTCGGGCCGCCGGCCGAAGGCGGCGCCCGGCCGGGCCAGGGACTGCGGCGGGGCCGGATGCCGAGCCGCGGCATATCAGGACAGGACGGCCCCCAAGCCAATCTCGACCATGGTCCTGAAGCGCTTCTCGCGCTCCTCGGCGGGCGTGGCCTCGCCGGTGACCAGGTGGTCGCTCACCGTGAGGATGGCCAGGGCCTCGACGCCGAACTTGGCGGCCAGGGTGTAGAGCTCCGCCGTCTCCATCTCCACCGCGAGAATGCCGAAGGAGGCCCAGAGTTTCCACTGGTCCGGATCCTCGGTGTAGAACGAGTCGCTCGAGACCACGCCCCCCACGTGAGGCGCGAGGCCCCGCGCCACGGCGGCCTCGCGGGCGGCCGAGAGCAGCCGGAACGAGGCGGTGGGCGCATAGTCCATGCCGTGGAAGCGCACCTTGTTGACCGCCGAGTCGGTCGACGCGCTCATGGCGAGCAGCACGTCGCGGACGGCGAGTTCCTTGCGCATGGCGCCGCAGGTGCCCACCCGGACGAGCCGCTTCACGCCGTAGTCGCGGATGAGCTCGTTGACGTAGATCGAGAGGCTGGGCATGCCCATGCCCGTGCCCATGACCGAGACGCGCTCGCCCTTGTACCGGCCCGTGTAGCCGAACATGTTGCGGATCTCGTTGAAACGCACCGGCTCTTCGAGGAAGTTCTCGGCGATGAACTTGGCCCGCAGCGGGTCGCCGGGGAGGAGAATGCCTTCCGCGATCTGGCCCGCGGCGGCCGCGATATGCGTGCTCATGTGTACCTGCCTGTCGTCGGCGATTCGGCGGCCCCCTGATCGCGACCGCCGCGGCGAGCGCGGCTCCGAATCGGGAGGACGCGCGCCTTTTCTCATGCTACCATGTCGGCGTCGCTTTGAGGAGAGCCGCCCGCGACCGGAACCCAAACGGCACCGAAAGGGCGATACAGGATCCCACGAATCGGGAGAATCGGACCATGAACAAAGGATCCCCTACGTGATTACCGCATTCGCTTCCCGGCAAGCGATAGACCCATTCGGAGCCTACCGGGATTTCCTCGAACGCGAGGACGATTCCAGCGGGACCCTGGTCCTGCATCACGGCCGGGTCAAAAGGCCGGGCAAGCAGATCGCCGATTTTTCCAGCGTGGAACTCGTGCCGGCCGCTTCCTCGATAGACGAGGGCCTGGCGAAAATCGCGCGCCTGGCGAAGGATCGATTCGGACTCAACCAGGTTCTGGTCGTCCATCGGCTGGGGACGGTCGCGGTCTCCGATACAGTGCTTCTCGTCATCGTATCCGCCAGTTCCCGCGATCCCTGCTTTTCCGCCTGCGCCTGGATCGTGGACGAGCTCAAAAAGGAAACGCTCATCGCGTTGATCGAGCGCCCCTAGGAGCCCTCCGGTCCCTGAGGCCCGCAGGCTCCGGCCAGCGACCGAGAGCCCGCCGACTCATGATCTTTTCGGCGGCGGCGTGCTATGGTCGGGCATGGAACCAACCGAAAAGCCGTATGCGATCATATTCGAGGACGAGGAGCTGCTCGTCGCCGACAAGCTGGCTCCCATTCCCGTCCAGGTCGAGAAGAGCGGCGACCGGCCGCTTCAAGACATGCTCCGGGACGAGCTGAGGGAGCGCGGGGCGCCGGACTTCCTGGAGGCGGCCCATCGCATCGACCGGCGCGCCTCCGGCGCCGTCTTGTTCGCCAGGACGCCGAAGTCCCTCTCGACCCTCGAAGCGGCCTTCCGCGACCACCGGATCGACAAGACCTACCTGGCCTGCGTCGAGCGCGAGCCCGAGCCGAACCAGGGCAGACTCGAGCATCGTCTCGTCTGGGACAAGCGGCGCAATGTCGTGCGCGCCCTCGCTGCGGAGGGTCCCTCGAAAGAGCGGGGCGAGGGCGGAAAGCCTGTCGCCGCGGAACAGGCGGTGCTCGAGTACCGCCTCGTCGGGCGCTCGGAGCGCTACTTTTTCGTCGAGGTCTCGCTCATCACCGGCAGGCACCACCAGATCCGCGCCCAGTTCTCGGCCGCCGGCTTCCCTATCCGCGGCGATCTCAAGTACGGGGCGCGGCGCAGCGCGCGCAACGGCCTCATCATGCTCCACGCGCGGAGACTCGGCTTCGCCCAGCCGCGCTCAGGCGAGCGGATCGAGGTCCTCGCGCCCTTCCCCGCCTCCGAGCCGCTGTGGCTGCACTGTCCCCAGTGAGGCCGCCCCTTCCGGGGCCCTGAACGGCCCCGGGCCGTTCAGGCCATGAAGGGCGCGAGGGCCCGGCGAATACCCTCCCGGAAGGGTACCTGAGGCGAAAAGCCCAGGCTCGTCAGGCGGGAGCCGTCCAGCCGGCAATCCTTGGGCCGGGGGGCTCCGGCCGGCGGGTGCGGGTCCGGCTGTACCAGCGATCGGTCCACGCCCAGGATATCGGCCATCACGCAGGCCATGCCGTACTTGGTGAATCGCTCGGCTCCCGCGAAGTGGTAGAGCCCCCCTTCCCCCGACGCGAGCCGCCGGACCGCCAGAGCGACCGCCCGGGCCACGTCTTCGGCGTGGGCGGGGTACCGGGACGCCCAGTCCTCGGCCTTGAACGGCCTCCGTTCCAAGAGAGGTATCGCCAGTTCCGTCAACGGCGACTCGGCGAGAGTCTCGACGTCTCCATAGAGAATGGGAATGCGGATGACGGCCCAGGGCACGCCGGTCGCGGTCGAGGGAGGCTGCGATTCGGCCCCCTTCCCGTAGGCCGCGCGTACCGCCCCCTCGCCCGCCAGCTTCATGCGCCCATAGGCGTTGAGGGGCTCGGTAGCCGCGTCGATCCCGTAGGGGGGCGAGCTCCCGTTGAACACATAGTCGGTGGATAGGTAGACGAACCGCCCTCCCCGTTCCGCCGTCAGTCGGGCGAGGAGACTCGTGGCCCCCACGTTGAGCCGCTCGGCCAGGGCGGGATTCCGGTCCACCACGTCGGGCCGCCGCTCGGCCGCCGCGTGGATCACCAGGTCGGGCTTCCACCGATCGAAAGCCAGGCGAACGGCCTTTTCGTCGGTGATGTCGAGGCTCTCCAGCGGCGCCTTGAGGCGCGAATGGGCGGTCCCGATCAGGCTATCCAGGTTTTCCAGGTCCGAGAGCCGTTTCATGAGCGGCCGGCCCAATAGGCCCGACGCTCCGGTGAGCAGTATGTTCATGCTCATCATTATAATTTTATGGGATATGAGGTCTAGATGCTCCCGAAGCACCGAGTCGATTTCGTACCTCGGTCATTTTTGAAATCGGCTCCGCAGGTGCTCCGCGTTCTCGGAAAGCGTGCGCAAATGCCGCAGGTTTGGATAGTTCCGTAGAATACCTCTGCAGGACACTTTCTGGAGTATGGTTAAATTCCCTGCGAAACATATTGTCATCAATGGTAATTTGCAGTAATATGTTTTTATGCGAACTACTTTGGATGTCAAGGATCGTTTGATGCGATCCATTTATGCAAAAGCCGGAGAAGAGCATCGGCCTATCAAGGATGTGGTCAATGAAACCCTGGAAGCGGGCCTGGATCGTTTCTCGGGGAAACGGGATCTATGGGAATGTCCCACACACGAGCTGGGGGGGGGGCGTTTCGATTACACCAAGGCCTGGGAACTCGTCGATGGAATGGAAGCCGACGCGGTAGCAGAAAAGCTGGAGCTGCGTAAGTGATCATTCCCGACCTCAACGTGCTGCTCTACGCGGTAGATCGCTCGTCGATCCGGCATCGGGAAGCGAAAGCCTGGCTCGAGGAAACCCTCAATCGGGGGAACGAGGAGCTGGGCTTCCCTTGGATTGTCCATCTGGGCTTTCTGCGGCTTACCACGGCCAAAAAGGTCTTCCCTCAGCCTCTCACCATAGAAGAGGCCTGTGCTTGGCTCGATCATCTCCGTACTCACCCCGCCCTTGTGCCCCTCAACCCGGGTCAAGCTCACGCGGGAATTCTGCGTCATCTGCTTTTGAGTGCCGGCACCGGCGGCAACCTCGTGACCGACGCCCATCTGGCGGCCTTGGCGATGGAACAGGACGCAGTCCTCGTCACCGGAGACCGAGACTTTCTCCGCTTTCCAGGGCTCAAAACCACGATCTTGTTTTAGTTTCCGGGCCGAGGCCCAAGGCCGGCGGCCGGCGCCCTCCTCGGGCCGGGATGGGCTCGAGGCGATAGAGAGGCAGAGCTCCTCAGAAAACCGGCGGCAAGGACGAAAGGCCGGCGGCCGGCTGGTAGTTGAGGAGCCGCCACTGCATGTACGCCGGATAGCCTGCCATGGTCGGCGTGACGAGCAGCTCGAAGATGCCGCAATTGCTCGTGGGCAGGAGGGGCATCCACTTTCGGCCGCCGAAGGTGGCGCGCACGAGCCATTGGATGAAGCCGCCGTGCGAAACGCAGGCGATGGATCGCTCTCCGCCCAGGGCGAGGCCGCGCAATAGTTCCCAGGCGCTCATGGCCCGCTCGAAGAGCGAGCCGCTCTTCTCGGCCTCGGGCACCCCGTCCCAGCTCTGATGCTCGAAAGCCGTGTAGGCCTCGGGGAAGCGCAGGCGCGCCTCGTCGAGCGAGATGCCGGAGAACATCCCCGTGTCGATTTCCATGAGGGTGGGGTCCAGGCGCGGTTGGGGCAGACCGCAGGCCGCCGCGATGATCCGGCCCGTCTCGGCGGCGCGCGCGAGGGGCGAGGCTATGACGGCCCCTATTTTTTCCGATGAGAGCCAGGTTCCCGCGGCTGCGGCCTGGGCCCGCCCCGCCTCATCCAGGTGGAAGTCGCGCCGGCCTTGGATGATCTTGCGGGCGTTGCCCTCGCTCTGGCCGTGGCGGACGAGATAAAACCTCGTTTCCTCGCGCAAGGGAGCGAAGAAGGCCGAGTCGGCGGCGAGGCTCGCGGTAGCCGCGGCGTCGAGCGTCGCGTTTCCGGCCGCCGAAGCCTCGACTCGCCGGTCCAGGGGCGCCGATCGAGCCGCGGCGCTCCACCCATCCCCTTCCGGCACGGTTTCGGCTCGTCCTTCCATGGCGAGGCAGTATAGCGGCTGGGACGGAAAGGGTAAAGCGAGCGCGGAGGCCGCGCGGGTGGCGGAATTGGGTTGGAGAGGGGACCCGTGATCGTATAGTTGACTATTATAGTAAGCAATACGTTATGATAGTACATTCTTCGATGAGGAGGTTCCGATGAGCGTGAATCCGAAAAAAATATTGCCCTGGATTATTTATCTCATATTCTTCTCTGTTCTCAACGAAACCGTCTTCACTGTCTCCACGCCCAAGATAGCCGAGGAGTTTGCCCTCAGCCCTTCGGGCGTCAGCTGGATGATGACGATATTTCTCGTATTCTTCGGGGTCGGCTCCATGATCTACGGCAAGCTCTCCGACATCTACAGCCTCCGCAGACTCATAATCGTCGGCATAACCATATACACTATCGGCTCCATCCTCGGCTTCGCGCTTCGCTTCTCCTATCCCTTGATCATCGCCGCCCGTGCGATCCAGGGCATGGGGGCATCGGCCATCCCGGCCCTGGTCTTCGTCCTCGTCGCCCGCTATTTCTCTCCGGAGGAGCGGGGACGGGTGTTCGGTTTCATAATGTCCACTGTCTCGTTCGGGATCGGACTTGGCCCGGTGCTGGGAGGTTTCGTATCGGGCGCCCTGCACTGGTCCTACTTGTTCTTGATTCCTCCCTTCAGCCTCATCTCGATTCCCTTTTTCAGCAGAGGCCTGCCCAAGGAGCCGCGCCGCGAAGGTTCTCTGGACCTGATCGGGGCCGTCCTGGTGGCGCTCACCGTGGGCGCCCTAGTCGTCTACCTCAATTTCAGCTCCTGGTACTATCTGGCGGGCTTCCTGGTTCTCCTCGCCGCCTTCGTGCTGCGTATTCGAACGGCTTCCGATCCCTTCATCAAGCCCGAGCTTTTCCGCAACATCAAGTTCAGAAGCGGCGTGATAGTCGGCTTCGCGCTTTTCTCCGTCGTCATCGGCATCCTCTTCCTGATCCCACTCATGCTGCACTCGGTCTACGGCATGTCGACGAGCCAGATCGGCCTCATACTCTTCCCCGGCGCCATGAGTTCGGTGATTTTCGGGCCGATCGGAGGCAACCTGGCGGATCGCAAGGGCAACAGCTTCGTCGTCTCCCTCGGGCTCGGACTCCTCATCGCGAGCATGATAGCCATGGCAGCCCTCTTGAGCCTCTCGCCCCTCTTTATCGCGGCGGCTCTGCTGTTGACCTATGTAGGCTTTTCGCTGTTTCAGACCGCCATGGCCAACAGTGTTTCCCAGACGCTTCCCTCCCATGAAACGGGGGTGGGCATGGGCCTCTTCAACCTCGTCGGCATCATCTCGGGTGCGGTCGGCACGGCCCTGGTCGGCAAGCTGCTCGCCGGCGGATACGTGGACTTCCCCTTTCTGTCGGCCGCACTTCGGCCGGCCGCGTATTCCTACAGCAATGTGATGCTTCTATTCTCGCTTGTGGCCGTGGCCGGAGGCGCCCTGTACCTGCGCAGCTATCGGGAGCCTTCTTTCGCGCTGGGGGATTGCCGTGCGGTCGCCTGCGAGTAAGCCGCGCCTGGACGACGCGGATGAAAGGTATGCCGCCGGGTTCTAGATCCGCGGTCAGGTCGGCGGGCGGCAAGGATTCCGCCGCCGCGGCAAAGCCCCGCGGCGGCGGAACGAAGGCTTACTGTATGGGATCGGTTGGAACGCGAAGATAGTCGATCTTGAAGGAGTTGCCGCTGATCTCGACATAGTTTTTGTAGAGGTCTTGCACCGAGGTGATGGTCCCGAGACTCCAATTGTCCTTGCGGTAGGCATCCGCGGAAATTTGGTCGTGGTTTTGCCAGCCGGAGAGGTAGAACATGGTGGCGCCGACGACCATGTCGGCCTTGGTGGCCTTGCGACTGTTGACGACGTAGTTGACCCAGGATTTGGAGCCGCCTTCGATGAAGACGACCTCGGCCTGGTTCTTGGTGGCGACTGTGGCCGGCTGGATCACTTTCGCGACACGGAAGCTCGCATCCATTTCAGAGCGGGTGCTCGTGGAAGCGAGAACCTCGCCTGACTGGAATTCGACGACCGCCCCGGCCGCTCCGGCGACCGGACCGCCGGAGGCCGCGCCGCCCGTCACGGCGCCGAGGGCGCCTGAGACGGCCCCGCTGGCCATGGACGAGCAGGAAGCGAGGACGAATGCTGCCGCAAGGACGATCACGGCGTTGCGAAGAAGCTTCATGGGACGCTCCTTTGGGGAAAAACTTCGAGCCCTCCCGGGATGCGTGGCCATTCCGGAAGGGTCTCCTTTATTAGATTATTCTAATGCACAACCAGGCGAAATCAAGGACCGATTCACGGTTGTTTTCACAATGCGTCCGCCTTTCGGGAAGGGGCCTCAATGGCGCGGATATTGAAGCTGCTCGCCAACGGGCTATAGAGTGATGAGGTGCGAAAACCAATACGCCTTCTCATTCTCTTATTTCTGGTCGCCGGTCTCTCATCCTGCTATGTCACCGAACAGGGCTTCCACTACCTCTCGCTCCGCTCCCGAGCGGTGCCCGTGGACAAGGCCCTGGCCGATCCGCACACGAGCCCCGCGGTCAGGACTTTCCTCGAACGAGTTCGACGGATCAAGGCCTTTGCCGTGTCCCAGTTCGGCCTCAAGCAGACGAAAAACTACACGTCGATCGTCACCCTCGACTCGGACCGCCTGGCCACGGTCGTATCGGCCTGCGCCCCCCTGGCCTTCGACACCTACGAGTGGAGCTATCCCCTGGTCGGCAAGCTGCCCTACCGCGGCTACTTCGATCCCAAGGAGGCCGCGGCCGAGGCCGCGCGCCTGCGCAAGAAGGGCCTGGACGTGATCACGCGATCGGTGGACGCCTTCTCGACCCTGGGCTGGCTCTCCGATCCGCTCTTTTCCTTCATGGCGTCCTACAGCGAGGCCGACGTCGCCGACACGATCATCCATGAAATGACCCATGCCACCATCTGGTCGCATGGACACGATCGGTTCAACGAAGAGCTGGCCACCTTCATCGGCGGCGAGGGCTCGCTCATCTACCTCGCCTCGGTCCACGGACCCGGCTCGTCCGAGGAAAAAAAGGCCCGGGAGGAGCGCGCCGACGAGGACGCCTTCGCCGCCTGGCTGCGCGGCACGGCGGCCGAACTCCAGACGGTCTACACCTCCTCGCTGCCGCCGGCGGAGAAGCTCGCGCGCAAGGTGCGGATCATCGCGCAGAGAGCGATCGCCTACAAAAGCTACGCCACGATATTCCACGACGAGGGCTATCGGAACTTCCCGATGGAGAAGATCAACAACGCCTATCTCGACCTGTACCGGCTGTACGAGGGAGAGCCGGAACTCTACAGGGATTACTACGAAAAAATTTGCGGATCCTCGCTCAGTATCTTCGTGCGGAAGGTGGGGCGTATCGTGAAGGCGGGGGGAGACCCGAAGGAGGCTATGCGCCGCGAGCTGGCCGCGGCGGCTCAGGCGGCCGCGGGCTCACCGGCTCAGGCGGCGACAGCCCGCGGAAACTAGGCGGTCCAGTTTCGGATGGAGGCCCCGGAAGTCGGGGCCTCGGAAGTCGGGGCCGCGGGGGCCGGGCGGGTGAAGCCCCCCAGAGGACCGCTACTGACCCGCCTTGGGCTTGACCCGGTTGAGCGCATCGAGCGCTTCCTGGAAGCTCGGCCTCAGGGCCACCGCCTTGGCGTAGGCCGAGTAGGCGCGCTTATAGTCGCCGAGGGACTCGCAGGCCATGCCGAGACGATACCACCAACGCGGCAGGCCCGGGTCCACGTGAACGGCCATGCTGTAGGCCATGTCCGCGTGATTGTACTGCTTGAGCCGGAGATAGGCCTCGCCCATGAAGAAATACGCGGAGGAGAAGCGGTCGCCGCCCTCGCCCACCGTGCTCACGTAGCGCTGCAGGGCCTTGAGCGAATCGTCCATCTGATCCAGGAAGAAATAGGCCTCGCCCATGACCTCGGAGATCCGCGCGTCGAACTGAATCTTGAGCGCGGTCTGTCCGTTCGAGATCACGTCGCCGTACTTGCCGAGCCGTAGGAGGCTCCAGCACTTTACCACGTACGACTCGATGCGATTGGGATTCTGGGCCAGCTCCTGGTTGCAGACGGCGACCGACTGGGTGTACTTGGCCTGGGCCTCGGCGGTCTTGCCCGCCGATTCGAGGTCGCGTCCCTGCATGTAGAGGAGGAGGGCGTCGGGTTTTTCCGGCGCGGCAATGGCGGCCGGCGCGGCAGGAGCGACCGAAGCTGCGGGGGCGACGGCGGCCGGAGCCGCCTCGGGCTGGGCGGGCGTCTGGGGGAGCGCGAGCCGTGCGGAAGCGACTATCGCGACGACGATGAGGAGGGTGCGCGAGGAACTGCGGAAGCGCGGAATCATAGACGCATTATGGCGCGGAAAAAGGAGCCGCGGCAAGAGCCGCGGCTTCCCGCACCGAACTTTCGGGCCCCTCAGGGCCTGGCCGCCCACAGAACGGCCAGGGCGGCGGGGGATCCTTTGAGGAGCTTGTAACCGTTCAGGGCCTGGCCGCCCACAGAGCGGCCAGGGCGGCGGGGTCGGTTGCGTCGTCGGGATGCCCCGTCGCCACGGCCTGGGCCAGGGAGGCCTCGGCCCTGCCCGGAAGCCCGAAGCTTCTCGCCAGGAGCCCGTGGGCCAGCCAGAGCGAGGAATCGACCGTCTTCAGGTCATTGCTCGAGAGGTATTTTTCGAAGGCGGCGCGGGCCTCGTCGTATCTGCCCGCCGCCCCGTAGAGGCAGCACAGGGTGTGAAGCGAGTAGGTCGTCCCTCCGAGCCGCTGGGGCAACTCCCACGAGTCGATGATTCCGAAGTCCGGCCTGGCCTGAAAGAGCATCTCCCAGGCGGTGTTGTTGTAATCCGAGGCGTCGGCCGCTGGGTCGGCGATGGTCGCCTCGCCGATTTTCAGCGCCTCCTCGTGGCGGCCGTCCATGGCCAGCGAATATCTGAGGCCGCGGAGGACCTCGAGGTTTCCGGGGTAGGAGGCGAGCGCGGCCAGGCCGGCCGCGACCGCCTGGGCGTGGAGCCCCGCCGTGTCGAGCGCCCGGATCCGCAGCGCGGCGGAGGCGGCGTCGGCGCCGGGGCAGGCCGCCTGCAGGGACGCGAGCTCCGCGACCCCGGGGTCCTTCACCGTGGCGGCGAAGCCGAGGGCCAGGTCGAGGCAGGCGAGCCGCGTCTTGGGATCTTTCGCCGCGGCCCCGGCCTCGGCGGCGATCTTCAGGCAGGCTCGCGCCTGAGCCGGGTCGGAGCAGCCTCGGCTCAGGGCCGCGGCGGCGAGCGAAAGGGCGGCGGCATCGGCGTCGCCGGAAGGCAGGAGGAGGCGCAGGTTCTCGGGGACGGCGTCGCCGAAGGCGGGCAGCAGCGTCTTCGAGTCGCGCATGGCCTTGAGCCAGTCGCCGGCGCCCCGGAGGTCGCCGGCCGCGATGAGCGACAGCATCTGGGCCCCGACGCCGGCCGACTCGTTCGCGTCGACGAGGAGGTAGCCCTCGCCCTTCCGCTCGAGCATGAGATTGACCAGGCGGTCCGTGCCGAAATCGGGAAGCGAGGCCACCGCCAGGACGGCTCGGCCCTGCGCGGCGATGACCACCGACAGCTTCGAGGCGAGCAGATCCATGAGCGCGTCGTCGGGCAGGCCGATCCGGTCCAGCGTGCCCCTGACCTGCGCCAGCCGGGCCGCGACATCGGACTTCGCGTACTCCGAGCCCAGAGCGGCCCGCGCCGCGGGCACGAAGTCCGCGGCTATCGCGGAAACCGCCGGAGCGGCGGGGCCCGAGTTCAGCACCGTCTCCAACACGCCCAGGAAGGGCCCGAGGGGACTCGCGCTCTGGGCCGCGGGATCGTAGGGCTTGACGTCGCGGATGCGGCGCGCGAAGTCGGCGGTCGTGGCGAAGTTCGAGGTGCCGCGCGCCGAGGCGAGGAAGAGCTCGGCCGCCGGGGCGAAGCGCCGGGCCGCGAGGAGGTCGAGGCCGGCCTGGTTCAGCGCCGAGCGCCGCTTGTCGAGGTCGGCGACGATCCCGCCGGCCAGCCTGACCGCCGCGTCGGCGCCGCTCTTCATCGCCGTGGCGGCGAAGAGGAAGTGCGCGCCGTTCGCGCGGTCCTTGAAGGAGGCGCTCGCCTTGATCACCTCGTCGTAGCGGCCGAGGAAGAAGAGATCGCCGAGGTAGCGCTCGGCCATGCCGTAGCCTTCGATCTGGTCGGGCGCCTTCCCGTAGATCGCGACGGCGTCGGCGAGCCGGGATCCCTTCCCCCGGTAGCTGCCGTCGGAGCCGAACTCGTCGAGCACCGCCTGGTTGAAGAGGCTCTGGTAGTCGGTCGGGTCGAGCTTGAAGGCCGCGGCGTACTCGGCCCCGGCCGCGCCGGGATCGCTGCCGGGACCGAACTGCCTGCCGAAGGGGTCGTAGAGCAGGATGAAGGCGAGATTCTTGTGGGCCGGCGCGGATTTCGGCTCGAGGACGACGGCCTGCCGGGCCTCGACGAGGGCGTCCTGGGAAAAGCCGGCGTTGAGCAGGGCCAGAGAGGCCTGGACGTGGTGCAGGGCCTCGGCGGGATAGAGCGTCTGGAGTCTCCGGAACTCGGCCAGGGCGTCGCGGTAGCGGCCGGCGTTCAGGAGCTCCCTCCCGACATTGTAGAACGAGGCCACCGCCGCCTGCGAGTCGAAGAAGGTCTTGGCCGCGGTCCGCAGCTTGTCGAGCTCGGCGGGAGAGAAGCGGTCCTTGATCGTGGTCATGACGAAATCGGCCTTGATGTGCCGGGGGTCCGGAGAGGCGAAGCTCACGTCGAGCCGGACGGGCCCCATGTCGACGCTGTAGGCGTCGGGGACCGTGTTGAGGTGGAAGCCGTCGGGAGCCGAGACGAGGTACTCGACCGTCACGGTCATGGCCTCGGGAAGGTACACGTCGGAACCGCGGCTCTCGTGCTCGGCGGCGCCGAGCTCGAGCTCGCGGGGCAGCTCGCCGAAGACGTCGCCGCCGCGCATCAGGAAATCGGCGCTGTCGTCGCCGGTCCAGCCGCTCGCCGAGCCGCGCGCGGTGACCACGGTCGTGAAGGGCTTGGAAAGGTCGAGGGGATCGCCGAAGTCCGCCACGACCTCGTCGGACTTGAAGTCGGACTTGCCGGCCTTGACGAGTCCGTCGAGCCGGTCCTTGCGGGGAGCGCTGTCGAGGTGGGCCCGCAGGCGCTCTTCGAGGGTTCCGCCCGCCGAGACCGTCTCCACGACGCTGCCGGCCTTGCCCGACTCGGAGAGCGCCACGTCGCGGACGATGCGATACCAGTTGGCGGCGGCCCCGGCCGCGGGAATCGTCGTCAGGGCGCTCGTCTCAGGCCCGATGACGAGCGAGCGGCGCCCTTGATCGCTGTAGGGAAGGCTGCCCGCCGGGCAGTAGATGTCGGTGGGATCGATCCACATCCCCAGCTTGGGCAGGTAGACGATCGCGTGGTTGAAGAGCTCGAGCCCGGGCACCGCCGGGTCGACGTCGTAGCCGAGCCCGGCCTTGAGCAAGGCGAGGTCCGCGTCGATCCCGACCGCGCGCAGGCAGGCGACGAGGAGGCTCGCCTGGTCCTTGCAGTCGCCGTAGCCGGTCGCCAGGGTGGCGGCCGGGGCGTGGGGGAGAATGGCGTTCTCGCCGAAGTAGATGCCCGTGTAGCGAACATCGTGCCTGAGCCTGTCCGCCACGAGTCTCGCCGCCCCGACGGGGTCGCGGGCGGGATCGAGCCCCGCGAGGGCCGCCAGGGCGTAGGCGCGCAGCGGCGCGGGGTCGAGCAGGGGCTCGGTCGCGCCCGAGTAGGCGGCGGCCACCGCCTTCCAGGACTCGGCCGTCCCCAGGGTCAGGGTCGGGACGGGAGGGACGTCGTAGGGAAGGAGCTGGTCGAATTTCGTGTAGCCCGAGAACTTGGGAAAGCGGAAGACCAGCGTCACCCTGCCGTTCGAGACGCCGCGCTCGGGCTCGATGGCCGCCATGCCGGCGATCGAATAGCGGAACGGCAGCGAGTCGGGATACTCGACGCGGACGACGCGCTCTTCGACGGGGCCACGGCCGGCGAGGTAGATCCTGCGGGAGAAGCCCGTGCCGGCCATGGCCTCCTTGCCCGTCTCGTCGAGCTCGAACTCGATGAGGGCGCCGGGCTCGAGATTGGGCAGAGGCGCCGACAGTCGCTTGGAGTCGCTGCGCAGATTGTAGTCGCCGTCCTGCGCGCTGGACTCCACCACGTTCGCCGCGGAGAGCGTGGATTCGGCTCCGGAGGGCCGGACGACCCTGGCCCTGAGCTCGGGCCTCGACTCGCGCCAGGGCTGCCACTCGGCATTGAGGACCGACCACTGGTCGACGCCCTCGGTGGTGAGCACGCGGACGACCTCGTGCGTCGCGACGGAGTAGGAGCCCTTCGCGCCGAACACGATCGATTCGTCCTCCAAGAGGATCTGGTAGGCCGCCTTCTGGGTCGGCTGCACACCCGCGAAGCGGGAAATCAACCGGGTCGGGGTATCGGAGAAGGCGGGGGACGGCGCCTGCGCCGAAACGGCGGCAGGCGCGGGGGCGGACGGCGCGGACGCGGCAGCTGTGGCGGCAGCGACAGGCGCGGGAGCCGCCGACGCAGCCGGAGACGGG
>JAJXZP010000055.1 GCA_021779995.1 bacterium
GGCCGGGGGGGGCGGCGCGTCGGCCCGGTCGGCCGCCGAGGGCGCCGGCCTCTGCTCGGCCCTGTACCTGACCGCGACCCGCGAGCACGGCCTCGGCGCCGAGTCGCTCTTCCTCGAGCTGCCCGTCGTCCCGGCCGCGGACGGAGCCGAGGGCGCCTTCGTCGACCGCCTAACGTGGATCGCGGCCCTCAAGGCGGCCTGTCCCGGCGCCCCCGTCCTGCTCGACCTCCGGGCCGCCTCCTCCGGCCTTCCCGAATCGGCGCGACCGGCCGTGGAGGCGGTCTGTCTCGAGCTCGCCCTGGAGGCGGGCCTCGATGCCGCGATCGTCGGCGCGGAACCGCCGCCGGAGCCCGCCTCTCTGCCGGAGGACCTCGTCCGCCCGGCGCGCGATCTCCTGCTGGGGAAGGGCCAGGTTCGGCAGAAGGCGCTGAGCCTCCTGCGCGCCCGATTGCCCGCATGAAGGTGAAGGTCAACGGCGAGCTCCGCGAGCTCCCCGACGGGACGGCGACCGTCCGCGCCCTCCTCGACGAGGTGCGCTATTCCTTTCCGCTGCTCATCGTCCGCGTGAACGGCAGCCTCGTGGAGCGCGGCGCCTACTCCCGTGCGCCTGTCTCCGACGGCGACGAGGTCGAGGTCTACCACCTGGTCTCGGGCGGCTGAGCGTGGAGGCCGTTCTGCGGCGCGTTCGCCGTTCGAGGCGCTTCGGCCCTCGGCTTGACGGGGGATGCGTCGATTTAGTATGACTAAAATAGTCGTAAATACGAAATGATGGATGCCGGCCTGCGCGACTGCGAGAAGACCCGCCGGAAAGGGGAAAAGATGAAATACGCTGAACGGATAACCGATCTTGTCGGCGATACGCCGCTGGTCAGGATCAGGGCCGAGGGTTCGGGCTCCCGGGCCCTCATCCTGGGCAAGCTCGAGAGTTTCAATCCCTTCTCGAGCGTCAAGGACCGCATAGGGCTGGCGATGGTCGAGGACGCGGAGCGCCGCGGCCTTCTCGGCCCCGGCTCGGTCATCGTCGAGCCGACGAGCGGGAACACCGGCGTCGCCCTCGCGGCGGTCGCCGCCACCAAGGGCTACCGGATCATCCTCACGATGCCCGAAACCATGAGCCTCGAACGGCGCAAGCTGCTCGCGGCCTACGGCGCCGAGCTCGTGCTCACCGACGGAGCCAAGGGCATGAAAGGCGCCATAGCCAAGGCCGAAGAGCTCGCCGCCTCCATGCCCGGATCCTTCATCCCCCAGCAGTTCGACAATCCGGCCAACCCGGAAGCGCATCGGCGCGGCACCGCCGAGGAGATCTGGCGGGATACGGACGGAGCCGTCGACATACTCGTGGCGGGCGTGGGCACCGGCGGCAGCATCACGGGAATAGGCGGTGTGCTCAAGGAGCGGAAGAGCGGCGTCCGGATCGTCGCGGTGGAGCCGGCCGACTCGCCCGTCCTGAGCGAGGGCCGCTCGGGGCCGCACAAGATCCAGGGCATCGGCGCCGGCTTCGTCCCTTCGGTGCTGAGGCGCGAGCTCATCGACGAGATCGTGAAGGTCCGCCACGAGGACGCCGGCGCGACGGCGCGCAAGGTCGCTCGCGAGGAGGGTATCCTCGTCGGCATCTCCTCGGGCGCCGCGCTCTGGGCCGCCGTCGAGGTGGCGAAGCGGCCCGAGAGCGAGGGCAAGACGATCGTCGTGATCCTGCCCGACTCGGGCGAGCGCTACCTCTCGACCTGGCTCTTCGAGTAAGCCGCGGCGGCCGCGCTCTCCCGCGGCGGCCGCACTCTCCCGCGGCCGCCGCGGGGAGTTAGCCGATCGCGGTTAGCGCCCGGTCGAGGTCCGCGACGATGTCGCCTATCTCCTCGATCCCGATGGACAGACGCACGAGGTCGGCGGTCACGCCGGCCTCCGCGAGCGCCGCGTCGGAAAGCTGGGAGTGGGTCGTCGTGGCCGGGTGGATCGCCAGGGACTTGGCGTCGCCGACGTTGGCCACGTGCGAGAACAGCTCGAGCGACTCTATGAAGCGGCCGCCGGCCTCCCTCCCGCCCTTCACGCCGAAGACGACCATGCCGCCGTATCCTTTGGAAAGCATGCGGCTCGCGACCGCGTGGGAGGGGTCTTTCTCGAGGCCGGGATAGCGCACCCAGGCGACCTTGGGGTGGGACTCCAGGTGGCGGGCCACGGCGAGGGCGTTCTCGCAGTGGCGGGGCATGCGGAGGTGGAGCGTCTCGATGCCTTGGAGGAAGAGCCAGGCGTTGTCGGGCGAGAGGCAGGCGCCCAGGTTGCGCAGGGGCACCAGGCGGAAGCGCAGGGCGAAGAGGGCCTTGCGCAGCTCGGGCGTGGTGTCGAAGGCCCACCTCTGGCCGTGGAGGTTCTTGTCCGGCTTGACGTAGAGGTCGAACTTCGGGTCGCTCCAGTCGAAGCTGCCCGCGTCGGTGACGATGCCGCCTATCGCGGTGCCGTGCCCACCGAGCCACTTGGTGAGCGAGTTGACGACGATGTCCGCGCCGAGCTCGATGGCGCGGAGCAGGTAGGGCGTCGTGAAGGTCGCGTCGACGACGAGCGGGAGGCGGTGCTTCTTCGCGATGCGCGACACCGCCTCGATGTCGGCCACGTCGAGCGCCGGGTTGCCGATCGTCTCGAGGTACACGAGCCGCGTCTTGGGCGTGATGGCCCGCTCGAAATTGGCGGGATCGCGGACGTCGACGAAGCGGGTGGCGATGCCGAGCTCGGGGAGAATGGCGTCGAACATGGTGTAGGTGCCGCCGTAGAGGTTGGAGGCCGAGACGATCTCGTCGCCCGCGCGGGCTATGTTGATGACCGTGTAGAAGATGGCCGCCGTGCCCGAGGCGACCGACACCGAGGCCGCGCCGCCTTCGAGCTCAGTGACGCGCGCCTCCAGGATGTCGTTCGTGGGATTGCCCAGCCGCGAGTAGATGTTGCCCGGCTCCTTGAGGGCGAAGAGGTTGGCCGCGTGCTCGGCGCTGTTGAAGGTGAAGGAGCTGGTGCGATACACGGGTACCGCCCGCGACAGGGTGCTCGAATCGGGGATCTGCCCCGCATGCACCGCCTTGGTGGAGAATGAGCGTCTCGTCGGGTTCGCCATTTCGAGCCTCCTCGCTTGCAATTTTCCCGAAGCTGTACCACAATGTGGCACTACTACTTTGTGGTATACGAGGAGTCCTGTCAAGATGGCGATGAACAGCGAGACTTTTTCGCGGCTCAGGTCCCTGCTCGGCAGAAGCCAGCGCGAGCTCGCCGACATTCTGGGGGTTTCGCTCAAGACGGTCGAGAGCTACGAGCAGGGCTGGCGCCGGGTGCCGGCCAACATAGAGCGGATCCTCTACTTCCTCCTCTTCAAATTAAACGAGGGGGCTCTCGCGCGGGAGCCCCCCTGCTGGGAGGCCACGGACTGCCCCGACTCGAGCCGCGAACACTGCGTCGCCTATCTCGCCAAGGAGGGGCGCTTCTGCTGGTTTTTCACCGGCAGGCTCTGCGCGGCTTCCGAGCCCGGCGGCGAGGTCGCCTGCCGGGCCTGCCCGGTGTTCGCGCGGCTGCTCGAAAGCGTGCAATCCGCCGCGGACCGCAGGGGGGCGAAGCCCGGGCGAGTCCCCGCGAAATGACGATCGAAAGTTCCATCGAACGCGAAGTCTTCGAAACATCCAGGAGGTGAGCCCCGATGCCCGTGAGAATTCCCGACGACCTGCCCGCGAGGAAGGTCCTGGCCGAGGAGAACATTTTCGTCATGACCGCGGACCGCGCGGTGCACCAGGACATCCGGCCGCTCAAGATAGCCGTCCTCAATCTGATGCCGACCAAGATCGTCACCGAGACCCAGCTCCTGCGGCTGCTGGGCAACACCCCGCTCCAGGTGGACATCAGCTTCGTGCGCATGGGGAGCCACGAATCGAAGAACACGCCCTCGGAGCACCTCGACGCCTTCTACGAGCCGCTCGAGAGCATCCTGCACGAGCGCTTCGACGGCCTCGTGATCACGGGGGCGCCCGTCGAGACCCTGGCCTTCGAGGAAGTCGACTACTGGCCCGAGCTCGTGCGGCTCATGGACTGGAGCCGGACCCATGTCTGGTCCACCTTGCACATCTGCTGGGGAGCCCAGGCCGGGCTGTACCGCCATTTCGGGATACCCAAGCATCCTCTCGGCGCGAAGATGTTCGGCCTCTACCACCACCGGGCCCTCGACCTCTCCGAGCCCCTCCTGCGCGGCTTCGACGAGGTCTTCCTCGCGCCCCACTCGCGCCACACCGAGGTGCGCGTCGAGGATATCGAAAAGACGCCGGGGCTCAGGCTGCTCTGCGTCTCGGACGAGGCGGGGCTGTACATCGCCGCGACCGAGGACCGCCGCATGGTCTTCGTGACCGGGCACCCCGA
This sequence comes from bacterium, assembly GCA_021779995.1. GTDB lineage: Bacteria > Spirochaetota > Spirochaetia > Treponematales > Rectinemataceae > JAJXZP01. The sequence goes on from JAJXZP010000055.1 coordinate 4,381, forward strand.
GTACGACAGGCTCACCCTCAAGGCCGAGTACGACCGCGACGTCGCCAAGGGTCTGCCCATCGCCGTGCCGGCCAACTACTTCCCCGGCGACGACCCGAGCAAGCCTCCCCTCATGACCTGGCGCTCGCACGCGCACCTCTTGTACGCGAACTGGCTCAACTACGCCGTCTACCAGACGACGCCCTTCGACCTGAGCTCGCTCGCCTAGCCGAAGCCCTGCCGGGAGGCGCCGGACCGGTATCG
>JAJXZP010000167.1 GCA_021779995.1 bacterium
GGCTCTCCGCCTCGGTGGCCTTCGCCTCGGGGCCGATCAACCTGGGCCAGCCGGGGCAGCTGGTGTTCGGGGCCCTCGCGGCCACGTTAGTCGGCATATATCTACCGCTGCCCGCCGCCCTCGCCGCCCTGCTGCTCCTCGCCGCGGCCATGGTCGGCGGGGCCCTCTGGTCGGGCGTGGCGGCCTTCCTGCGCCAGGCCTTCGGCATGAGCGAGTTCATCGTGACCCTCATGCTCAACATGATCGCCGACTTCTTCACCGCCTGGGCCATCGCCTATCCCTTCATGGACCGCAAGGCCTTCTCCCCGATGACCCTGCCCCTGGCGAGCGGCGGCTGGATGCCTGACCTCGGCCCCTTAAGCGGCTCGGTGCTCGTGATGCTCGCCGCCGCGGCGATAGTCTGGTTCGTGTTCCGGCGCTGGCGGGCCGGCTACGAGTGGCGCATGACGGGGCAGAACTCGGTGTTCGCCCGCCTGGGCGGCTGCGACATCGACCGCAACTTCTGGGCGATCATGCTCGTCACCGGAGCGCTCGCCGGCCTCGCGGGCGCTCTCGTGGTCATGGGAGGCCCGCACCGCTTCATCAAGGGGCTCGGCGCCAACTACGCCTGGGACGGCATCATGATCGCCATCATGGCGAACAACGGCATCGTCGGCACTCTGGTCTACGGCGTCTTCATCGCGGCCATCCAGACAGGGGCCCTCGGCATGGAGCTCATCACGAACGTGCCCAGCGAGATAGCCCAGGTGCTCGAAGCCGTGCTGGTCCTCGTCATCGTGGCCACCCGCGAGTCCGCGAATGTTTTCCTGGACCGGAGAGCGGCCCGCCGGCAGGCGAAGGGAAGGTCGGCATGAACGTCCTCATCGGCCTCATCACCGGCATGATCGCGGGGGCCACGCCCATCCTCCTCGCGGCCCTGGGCGGCGCCCTGACCTTCTATGCCGGAGTCTTCAACATCGCGATGGAGGGCATGATGCTGATGGCCGCCTTCTTCGCCGTGCTCGGCTCCTTCCTTTTCCACTCCTGGCTCGCGGGCCTGGCCTTCGCGATCCTGGGCTCGCTCGCGCTCGCGGCCATCTTCATCTTCTTCTCGGTGAAGCTCAAGACCGACGAGTTCGTGACCGGCATAGCCCTGAACCTCTTCGCGCTCGGCACCACCACCTATCTCCTGCGGCAGATCTTCAAGGTCAAGGGCGTGTTCACGAGCAAGGCCCTCGTCCCCATCCCCGCGATCCATATCCCCTATGTCGAGAACATCCCCTTCCTCGGGCCGATCGTCTCGGGGCGGAACCTCATCGTGTACCTCGCGGCGCTCGCGACGATAGTCTGCGCCTACCTCGTGTTCCGGACGCGCTACGGCCTGCGATTGCGCGCCGCCGGCTACAACGCCGCCTCGCTCGACTCGAGCGGGGTGCTCACCTCGAGGATCCGCGCGCAGTCGCTCCTCGCCTGCGCAGTGCTCTGCGGCCTCGGCGGCGCCTTCCTCTCGCTCGGCTACGTGACCCTCTTCGCCGAGAACATGACCGCCGGGCGGGGGTGGATCTCGCTCGCCGCGGTCATCCTGGTCGACGGCCACCCCGTGGGCATCGCGATCATCTCCCTGCTTTTCGGCTTCTTCGACGGGCTCGGACTCTTCCTGCAGAATTACCGCGTGGCGCCCCAGTTCACGGCGATGGTGCCGTACCTCGCGACCCTCGGGGCGCTCTACGTCTACGCCCGGCGCGGCCGCGGGCGCAAGGGGATGAAGATATGATCGAAACCTCGCGACAGGACCGGCCGGAGCTGCCGCCTCGCGGGCCGGAGCTGGCGCCCAAACCCGCCTGGCTGATCGACCGCGAGCTCAGGCTCGCCGCCGTGCCCCTCGACCGCCGGACGCATCCGAGCGCCTGGTACACCACCGAGACGGTCTTCCCCTCGGGCGACGAGCTGGTCGCCCTCTTCTGGGACGCGAAGGTGCCGGGCTCGGGGGCGCCCGAGATTCCCTATGTCGAGATGGTCCAGGCCATGGGCAACAAGGGCTACGATGTCGTCGAGGCCGAGCGGCTCCTGCCCCTGGGCCTGGATCTCGCCCGCTCGGGCCGGCGCGACGAGCTGCGCGCGCTCACCGCCGAGCTTCTCGCCGCGATCCACGGCGCGCGAGCCGACCCGGCCCACCCCTACTGGAGCTACCGGCACCCGCGGCTCTGGGAGGAGGTTCGCGCCGCCATGCCCGCCTCGGGCGACGAGCGCGCGCGCCCCGTCCCCGGCGACCTGGAGGAACGCATACACGCGGGCTGGACCGGCCAGCTCGCGGGCGGAGCCTTCGGCACCGCCATCGAGGGCTACCACACCGAGCAGATCGAGAAGGTGTACGGCCGCATAGACTCCTACATCGCGGCGCCCGAGACGGTGAACGACGATGTCGTCTACGAGCTGGTGTTCCTCGACGTCTTCGAGCGGCTAGGCCGCCGGGCCATGGACTCGCGCGAGCTGGGGCTCGAGTGGCTGCGGCAGATTCCCTTCGGCTGGTCGGCCGAGTGGATCGCCCTCCACAACCTGGCCCACGGCATCCTCCCTCCCGAGTCGGGATCCTGGCGCAATCCCTACTCCAATTGGATCGGCGCGCAGATGCGCGGCATGGTCTGCGGCCTGCTCTCGCCCGGCCGGCCCCTGGAGGCGGCGCGCCTCGCACACCTCGACGGCGTCGTGTCGCACGCGGAGAACGGCGTCTACGGCGATATCTACGCGGCCGTCCTCAGTTCGCTCGCCTTCGCGGCCCGCGAGCCGCGCGAGCTGGCGGCCGAGGCCGCGCGCTTCGTGCCCGCGGAAAGCGAGTACGCTTCCGTGCTCGACGAGTGCTTCCGGACGGTGAAGGGACACGAGAGCGCCGAGGCCGCCTGGAAGGTCCTGGACAAGCGCTTCGAGCGCTACAATTGGATCCACGCCTACCCGAACATCGCCGCGGTGATTCTCGCTCTCTGGTACGGCGGCGGGGACTTCACCGAGTCCTTCCGCATCCTCGCCCACGCGGGCCTGGACGTCGACTGCAACGCGGGTCTCGTCGGCACCGTGCTCGGCGTCATGGGCGGCGTGCCCGAGAAGTGGTCGGCGCCACTCGGCGGCGTCCTGGAAACCTACATCAGAGGTAAGGAAAAAATAGCTATCCGCGAGCTCGCCGCAAGGACCTCTCGATTGACGCGCGCGGAACAGCCCTAGGCGGAGGGAGTTACGCCTTCGATACAAGGGAAAAAGTGAGGGCCATGCGCTACTCGGTAAAACCCCTCCACGACCGCATCACCGTCCCGCCCGGCGGGCAGTTCGCGACCCGGGAGAAGACGGTCATTTCCACCCTCCTCGGCTCCTGCGTCGCGGTCTGCCTCTACGACGAGAGCGCGGGCGTCTCCGGCATGAACCACTTTCTTCTCGCCAACCGCCGCTACGCGAAAAGCATGCCGCTCGCGACGACGGAAGCGGGGAGCTACGGCATTCACGCGATGGAGCTGCTCGTCAACAGCATGGTGAAACTCGGCGCGAGCCGGGCGCGATTGAAGGCGAAAGCCTTCGGGGGCGGGCATCTATTCGACACCTCATGCCCGGACAACTTCCTCTGCGTGGGTGACGTCAATCGGCGGTTCGTCAAGGAATATCTGGCCATGGAGGGCATACCTCTCGTGTCGGAGGACCTTGGAGGCGAGTCGGGCCGCGTCATCCATTTTCACACCGACACGCACCAGGTATTCCGGCGCTACATCCGGACGGGCACCATTGACGAGATCCTCCGCGAGGAGCATGGATTCTGGGAGGAGTCCATCCTGAGCCACGAGAGCCCCGAATCGGGAGCGGTCACGCTGTTCTCCTGAGCGCCGCGAGAAATGTCGGCGCCGATTTCGACGTGCCGGTTTGAGTCGGCACGACGAATCCGGCCGGCGCCGTCTTTCATGGCCTCAGTCGCCGGAACGCAGGAGCTTCAGCAGCTCGTCGGTGGTGGTCGTCTCGCCCAGCCGCGGGAAAACCTTCTCGACGCTGTGTCGGTGCGTGTCGACCTCGCGGTCCGCCATCGCGTCCACGACCAGCGTCACGTTATAGCCCAGATCGTAGGCGTTGCGCGCCGTCGATTCCACGCCGCTGCCCGTGGCGACACCGGTCAGGACGACCTGAGTCACGCCGCTGCGGCGCAGGTAGTCGTCCAGGCCCGTGCCGAGGAAGGCGCCCACTCGTCGCTTGGTGACGAGGTGATCGCCGAGTTGGCGTTCCAATTCGGGAACGAGCTCGGCCCAATCGGCCGGAGGCGCGGAGCGGCTGGGACCGGCGTCGGTGCGTCCCGGAGCGCGTCCGGCCACGTTGACGAGCACGACCGGCAGGCCGTGCTCGCGGAAAGCGTGGGCGAGCCGGGCGGCCCGGTCGATGACCTCGACGGCGAGGTAGGGCGCCGTCGGCATGGCTACGATACCCTTTTGAAGGTCGATCACGACCAGGGCGGTGATGTCATCCAGCTTCGTCAGCGCCATGTTCCTCTCCTTTGGGTTGTAGGGGCGGGGCTCCGCCTCATTCAGGCGTCATATTTCTTGAGGGCGAGTTTCCTGATCCCGTGATGGCTCCCTGCGGCGATCGCAACCCGATCAGTTCATGGACATTCCGGG
>JAJXZP010000318.1 GCA_021779995.1 bacterium
ATCGCCGGCGTCATCGGATCGGGGCGCGAGGAACTGACGCGCAGCATCGCCGGCTTCCTGCCGCACGATGCCGGACGGCTCACGGTGTTCGGCCAGGAGCGCCGCTTCGCCACGCCGGCGGAGGCGGTGGATTGCGGCATCGGCTACCTGCCGCGCGAACGCCGCACCGAGGGTCTGGTGCTGTTCCTGTCGGTCGCCGCCAACATCACGCTGGCAAGCCTCGATCGGCTGCGGCGCCACGCCCTGCTCGACGCGGCGAAGGAGGCGCGCGTCGCGCGGGAATGGGTGGCGCGGCTCGGCATCCGCACGCCGGGCATCGACGCGCTGTGCCTCAACCTCTCCGGCGGCAACCAGCAGAAGGTGGTGCTGGCGAAATGGCTGAACGCGCGGGCGAAGATCCTGAAGATCGACGTCTCCAAGGCCGAGACCCTGCCGGGCGTCCGGGCGGTGCTGCTCGGCGCCGAGCTCGACTACAAGCTCGGCCTCTACGTCGTCGACAAGGACATCCTGGCCAAGCACGAGGTGCGGCACTACGGCGAGGCCGTGGCCGCCGTCGCCGCCGACACACCCGAGATCGCCCGCGAGGCGGTCGAGCTCATCCGGGTGGACTACGAGGTGCTCACCCCGGTCCTGAACCACATCGACGCGCTGAAGCCCGACGCGCCCCTCGTCCACCCCGACCTGGGCACGTACGACTTCGTGCCGGTCTTCAGTCCCCAGGCGGGGACGAACATCCCCAACATCTCGAAGGTCCGCAAGGGCGACGTCGAGAAGGGCTTCGCCGACTCCGAGTGGATCGTCGAGCGCGAGTACACCAACCCCTCGGTCCAGCACGTGCCCATGGAGACCCACGTCGCCATCGTGCAGTGGAAGCACGGCGACAACGTCACGATCTGGACGAGCGCCCAGTCGCCCTTCACCGTCCGCAACCTCTTCTGCTACACCTTCAAGCTGCCCCTGAACAAGGTCCGCGTCATCATCCCCAACGTCGGCGGCGGCTTCGGCGGCAAGGCCGGCATCATGCTCGAGCCCCTGCTCGCCTGTCTCTCGCGCAAGGCCGGCGGCCGGCCCGTGAAGATGCAGGCCTCGCGCGAGGAAGAGTTCAGCCTCCTGCCCTGCCGGAGCGCCCTCACCTACAGGATCAAGACCGGCGTGCGCTCCGACGGCAAGATCCTCGCCCAGAAGCTGGAGCTCTACTGGGACGCCGGCGCCTACGCCGACTACGCGGTCAACGTGACCCGCGCCTCCTCGTATTCGGGGGCGGGCCCCTACGAGATACCCAACGTCTGGCTCGACGCCTACACCATCTACACCAACAAGCCCTACGGCACCGCCTACCGCGGCTTCGGCCATGTCGAGTTCTTCTGGGGCCTCGAACGCCACATGGATCTCGTCGCCCAGGCCATCGGCATGGACCCCTACGAGTTCAGGATGAAGAACTTCCTCAGGCCCGGCTCGAGGTCGATCACCGGCGAGCTCATCGCGGAGCACACGGGGAGCCCGCAGAAGTGCCTCGAAGCCGTGGCCAAGGCCATCGGCTACGGCAGCCTCAGCAAGGAGGAGGCCGAGCGCGAGAAGCGCACGGGGCGCACGATCGGCAAGGGCATCGCGGCCCTGCACAAGGCTCCGGCCATGCCCTCCTTCACCGCCACGGCCGCGGTCGTCAAGATGAACTCCGACGGCACGGTCAACGTCAACGTGGGGCTCACCGAGATCGGCCAGGGCTCCACCACCGCCCTCGCGCAGATCGCGGCGGAGCGCCTGCGCTTCCCGGTTTCGAAGGTCAAGGTCACCGTCGAGAAGGACACCGACCGCGACCCCTACGACTGGCAGACCGTGGCCTCGAAGGGCCTCATCCTCTCCGGCAACGCGACGATCCTCGCCTGCGACGACCTCCTGCGCCAGGCCTACGAGGTGGCGGCCCAGGTCCTGCGGGCGCAGAGCGTCGATCTCGATCACGACGAGGAGAAGATTTTCGTCAAGCACCGGACCGAGAGTTTCGTCAGCTTCGCGCAGATCTCCGTCGGCTACGCCTTTCCCAACGGCAACGCCATCGGCGGTCCCCTCATCGGAGTGGGGCGCTATGTCGCGCAGGGACTGTCCAATCTCGACAAGGAGACGGGGCAGGGCCTGCCGGCCCTCGACTGGACCTACGGCGCCCATGGCATCATCGTCGAAGTCGATCCCGACACGGGCGAGTACAGGATCATCAAGGTGGCCTCGGCCTTCGACGTGGGCAAGGTCATCAATCCCGACCTCGTGCGCGGCCAGGCGGTGGGCGGCATGATCCAGGGCCTCGGCACCGCGGTCTGCGAGGGCTACATCTACGACCAGCAGGGACACCTCCTCAACCCCTCGTTCACCGACAACAAGATTCCCACGGCCAAGGACCTGCCCGAGGAGATCGAGACCATCGCGGTCGAGGTGCCCCAGCTCGACGGTCCCTACGGCGCGCGCGGCGTGGGCGAGCATCCGATGATCTCGGTGGCGCCGGCCCTCGGCAACGCCATCCAGCACGCGGTGGGGGCCCAGCTCATGCACATGCCCATTCGCTTCGAGGACGTGTGGCGGGCCCTGCGGAGGAAGGAACCCATCGACAACTGGATCACGAAGACGCCCTCGGGCTCCTGCCGCTCGGACCCGGCGACGAGAAGGCACTCGCCCGACTCGGCAGCTGCGCCCTGACAGGCTGGCATCCAATCGGCCGTCCCGAAACTCCGACCCGGGTTCCGGGACGGCGCGGGGCGCGCGCACGGCCCGCGTGTCCGGGAAAGGCGGAAATGGTGGACGGAGCCGGATCCTTCGATTGCATCGTGCTCGCGGCGGGCGCCTCGCGCCGGATGGGGCGCTCCAAGCTCTACCTGAGCTTCGGCGGCCGGACCCTGATCGAGACGACCGTGGGCCATGCGCTCGGCGCCGGCGCCCGGGTGATCGTCGTGGCGCGCCCCGAGGACGACCGTCTGGCCGAGCTGCTCGCCCGGGACGCCGAAATCGTGCGCAACCCCGATCCCGAGCGAGGCATGCTCTCCTCCCTGCGCGAGGCCCTGAGTCTTGTCTCGGCCGAGCGCTTCTTCTTCATCCCCGCCGACATGCCCCTCGTGGGAAGCGGCGTCTACCGCGCCATGGCCGCGTTAGGCGCCGCAGTTCCGGTGATTCCCCGGGCCCGGGGACGAAGCGGCCATCCCGTGCTCCTCCCTTCCTCCCTCATCCCGGCCATCAGGGCGCTGCCCGAGGGCAAGACCCTCAAGGAGCTCATCGCCGAGGCCGGCGCGGTCTACCTGGACCTCGAGGACGAGTCGGTGCTCGCGGACATAGACACCGCGGCCGACTACGAAGCCGCGGCGGCGAGCGGCTGGACCGCGGCTCGTTCCGCTCTCGGACGGAGCGGCGCCGCCGGCTGAACGCGGCAGGGGTACGACTTCCCGTGGCGGATTCGAAGGGGCCTGCCGGCCGAAGGGCTGCGCCGCTCAGGGACGAACCGCCGCGGCGCCTCAGCCTTTCTTGTACTCCTCGCGCTGGGGAGTGAAGACATGCAACAGCCTGCCGTCGGCGAGGCAGAGGACGCCGTGCTCCACCTCGGGACCGGCGTAGAACGAATCGCCGGGACGCAGGCTGCCCTTGACACCCCCCACGACGCTCTCGAACTCCCCGGAAAGGCAATAGGTGAGCTGCTCCTCGGCGTGGGCGTGCGCCACGCTCCTGGAGCCGGCCTCGAACTCCATCTCGGTGAGCATGAGCCCGCCCCCGTACGCGAGCAAGCGCCGCGAAAGATTGCCCTCGCCGAGCGTGACCTTCTCGTAGCGACCTCTCCGGAAATATGTTTCGCTCATCGTGACCTCCGACAAGTGCATGTGGAAAGCGGCCATAGTATAGCGTCGGCCGCATCTGAGGTGAAGCGCGCTGCCGGGCGCAGTCCCTCACCGCCTCCCTGGCCTGCGCCCCGCGCCGCGGTGCGGGCCTTCGTCCCGGGCTCCGTCCGCAGGCGCCGGATCAGCTTGGACGGGCGGGCGCCGCGGCAGACGGAACGGGCGGCCGGCCTGAAGTCGCGCAGGCGCCGGCCCGCCTTCATGTGCGCCGAAAGGCGCCCGAGCTCTCCGGCCGCATGGCCGAAGAAGGCGCGATAGGCGGGGCAGAGATAGTTCAAGCCCCCCTCGCCTTCGCTCGTCGTCAAAAAGCGGTCCTTGGGGCAGCCCCCGTTGCAGAACGTCAGGAACTCGCACTCTCGGCACATTCGGGGCAGGGAACTTCGCTTCGCCTCGCCGAAGCTGCGCATGAGCGGATCGGCGGCGAGGTCGGCGAGGCTGCGTTCGCGCACGTTTCCGACGCGATGCGCGGCATCGACGAAGTGGTCGCAGGCGTAGAAGCTCCCGTCGCGTTCGAGCACGGCGACGTCGCCGCAGGTCTCGCGGTGCACGCACAGGGCATGCTCGGCCCCATGGATGGGCCGGAGGGCCTCGTCGAAGGTCTGGATCACGAGGCGTCCGACATCCTCGGCCAGCCAGCGGTCGAAGACGCGGCAGAGGAAGGCGCCGGTCGCCTCTGCGGGCGCTGTGGCCTCGCTGACGGCCGCCGTCGCGTCGCCCGCCAGCGGGAC
>JAJXZP010000291.1 GCA_021779995.1 bacterium
CCCTCAAGCGCGACGCCAGCCTGGAGGAGAACCAGGCTGCGGTCGCCTCACTCGTCTCGACCTGGTACGGCGTCGACACGACGGGCACGGCCCTCGCGGCCTACCTCGCGGGCCGCAAGACCTTCGCCGAGCTCGTGGCCGCGGGGGTGACGGCGTATTCCGGCAAGGCCTTCGACGAAGCCGCCGCGGACTTCGGCGCCGCGGCCGACCTCAACAAGGACAGCTATGTTCCGCAGTACTACCTCGGCCTCATCGCCTACGCGAAGAACGACTACTCGACCGCGGAGCTGCGCTACAAGTCGGCGCTCAAGCTCGGCTGCGATCCCGCGATCACGAACTACGCTCTCGGCGTGAACGCCTATGCCCAGAATCGCCTGAGCGACGCGCGCTCGTACCTCGCGCTGGCCAAGCAGGCCGCCCCGGACCGCTACGGATCCAAGGTGGACGCGCTCGTGGCCACGTTCCCGCAGAATTGATCGCCCGCTCCGGCGCCCTGCCTCGATTGTTTCTCCCTTAGATGGGTCGGGAAGCCGAGGTAGGGCGCGCGACCGCGGCATTCCGCAAAAGCCCCGCATGAACGCAGCTAAGCCCGACCCGGCCCCGGCGGGGCGGATCGGGCTTGCGCATTTCCAATCGGACGGCGAACGAGGATGTTCAGGAAGAGGGGGACCGGCAGGCGCGCGGGGAGGAAGGGTGCCGCGCGCGAACCGCTCTCAATGTCTCAGCACGGCGAGGATGCGTTCGAGCACCTTCTTGCGGTCGAGGGGTTTGACGATGTAGCTCTTGGCGCCGAGGAGAAGGGACTTCTTGACGACGTCTTCCTTGCCCAGCGCGCTCACCATGACGATGCAGGCGTTCTTGTCGAATTCGAGGATTTTCTCGAGAGCCGTCACTCCATCCATCTTGGGCATGGTGATATCCATCGTGACAAGATCGACGTTCGGGCACAGTTCCTTGTACTTTTCTATGCCCGCCAGCCCGTCTCCGGCCGTCCCCACGACATCGAACCCTTCGGAAGTGAGTATCTGGCCGAGCTGCTTGGCGATGAACATGGAGTCGTCAACGATGAGTACACGATAGGGCGCACCGTCGGATTTGACGCCTTCGGGGCGCTTTTCGTTGATGTTCGGCATGTCGGACTTAGCGATCATACGTTTCGACGCTCCTTTTTCCCGGGCCGGATTGCGCAGCGTCACCGGACCATCGGTCTCCGGTTACGGTTATAATAGAAGCCGCGAGGCTTTGCAAGGCCGATCTTCTCGGGCAGGCGGTGAGACCCGTCATGAGCGAGGCCGCGGCCCGATGCCGGCCTGCTCCCCCGCTCGCCGCTCGCGGGTCGAGCCGCGGCGGCCTTGACGCGCGGATACCCGCCGTGCATAATCGAAAAGCTATCCCGGCGTCCGACTCGGCTCATACCCGATCGACGACCGGTCCGAGCGCCACGCGAAGGAGAGCGGAGATGCCCTGCGGCAGGAAAAGAAAGCTCAAGAAGATAGCGACGCACAAGCGCAAGAAGAAGAAGAGAAAGAATCGGCACAAGACCCGATAGCGTGCGTCGCGATCTGCGGAGGGCCTTTATGGCCGTCCGTACAGTCGGTCACCGAAGCACGGAGACACTCGGCCCGGATGATTGGATGCGACAGCGTCCTCGATTTCCGGTCACGTGTCTCCGTGTTCGGCGCGGTTTGCGTTAAAAATAGGCCTTCCGTCCAAATCCATCGACATACTTGCCGAGCCTGTCATGCTTCCGTTACCATAATACCATATGGCGCGGGAAATAAATGTTTACCAGCTTCTTCGCGCGTTCGCGCACCGCAATCGCCTGAGCGTGATCGGGTATCGCGCCTTCGCCGAAGCGGTCCAGCGCCAGGCCAGGCTCTCCGATCCGGCCGAGCCGGTCTTCCGCGACCTGGCCCTCAATCCCGACCTGGTTCTGGCCCCCAAGCTCTTTCTCCTCGCCAAAGACAAGAAGATCTCGCTGCAGACCTCCGGAAACGAGATCGGTAGCATCCTGCTCCCCGAACATTACACCGAGGTCTTCTTCCAGGAATACCGCAGGATGGACGAGAATCCCGATGTTCCTTTCCCCGACGAGGACTCGCTCAAGACCCTCGTGCCGCCGGAGTGGATCCGGACCGTCTCCCTCGAGTCCGACCTCGGGGTCGCCTCCGATGCCGGCGGGGAGAAGGAAGTCTCGCTCGCTCGCATAACCTTTCCCGAGGGGCTCGGTCCGCTGGTGGTACCTTCGGCCTTCATCCCCGACAAGCTGCTCGAATACGCCCTGCTCAAGATCAGGCAATACCTCAGGCGGGGAGCCAACAAGGATTACATGCTGAACAAACTTCTTTCCGCCTTCCCCGGAAAGGAGATGCAGCTCAAGGACGCGTTCGCGGCCATCCTCACCCGACCCTTCGACGCGGCAGCCGGGCTCAAGCGCTCCAACTCCGAGCTGACCTACCCGCTGTGGGCCTATCTGTCCAGCGGCATCAAGAAGGATATCGAGAAGAAGAGCGACAGGACCTCGGAGGACCGGGCGGTGCAGCAAGCCGCTTTCCTGTGCGAGTTCTACGCGAGCCATTACCGCGGCAAGGCGCAGCGCGTCGTGGAGGCGGAGCTCGCCCAGAAGGCTCTCGACTCCTCGATCCGCAAGGCGCCCTATAGTTTCACGATAGAGGAGATCGAGGCTTTTCACGACGCCAAGGGCATACCCATCGTCGCCAAGATAGGCCGAGAGCAGCTCGAAGGCCGCCTCCACGCCAAGACGACGCGAGCGGAACACGGCGCGCTGCCCGAACTGCTCGTCCTCTCGACCGGCGGCCGGCGTGTCTATCTGGCGACTGACCGGGCGCTCCACCTGCTGGTGCGGCTTCTCGGCGAGGCTCGGGCCGATATCCGCGCCAGGATCATCGAGCAATGGCGGCGGCTCATGGAAGATTTCCGTTCGACACCCTCCATGAGCGCCGACGACGCCTTCCGCAAGGAGCTTGAGGCCCAGATTTCGGCGCGGTTTCCCCTCCTTGAGGCCCTCGTCTCCTCCCGGCTTCTGCCGGTGATCTACGGCGAGCAGGAGGCCAAGGCCGAGTTGTCTTCCGACCTGGACAGGCTCTTCTACAAGGGAGACCTGGTGCCGCTCGAGGAACTTCTCGGCCTGACGAGGAAGGCGCTCGCCGCGGATGTCCGCATGCTCCTGCCCTTCTGGTACTCGGTACCCTTCCTCTCCGGCTTGGCGCGTCTCATGAGGCGGCTCGGCCGGGGCCCGAGCGATACGTCCGCGGAGCGCAAGGCCGCCAAGCTCGTGGCCGAGCGCCCGGAGGAGGCGCGGCCGCGGCCCGCTTCGTCCACGGTCCAAACGTCCGCACAGCGGCGGGCGGAGTTCGCCGCGGCCGGGCGAAAGATCGCCCGCTCCCTCCTGCCTTCGGGCTACAGCCTCGACGAGTACCTGCGCGAGCTCGAGAGCCACTGGAACACCCTGCTGGGCGCGGAGGCCAAGGCCAATCTCCGCGAGGATGTCGATAGCCTCACGCGGGACTACCTTCGCGGCGTGCTGCGCACCATGCACGGCGAGACCTTCAGCCCCGAACGGGTCAAGAATCTGGCCGCCACACTGGCCGACTCCCCCAATCTCCGGAAAATCAAGAACCACCAGGCGCTCGAACTTTATATCCAGCTCTACATGGCGAAAGTAATCGGGGCCGACGCGCGGTCGATCTAGCCGCAGTCGCGAGAAACCGACAGCGCGTCGGGAGGGTTTGGGGAGTTCATGCAAAAACCGTCCGCATCGTGCGCGCGCGAGGCGTTTCGAAGCAGATCGAGTTTTGAAAGCCCCTCGAGACTCTGTTGAAAATCGTGAAACCTGCGATACCATCTCGAAGTCAGATCGTTTCAACAGGAGAAACGATCTTTCGTATTTTGTCGAAAAATCTTGCCAAGGCGATAAATCATGCTATACTGGCATGAGCATTCCCCTCACCTCCCCGGGAAGGAACCGCAATGCCCTACACGATTCTTACGATTAATCCGGGTTCGACTTCGACGAAAATCGGCGTTTTCGAGGACGAGAAGGAAGTATTCAGTCAAAATGTGACGCATTCCAGCGAGGTGATCGCAACCTTTCCGACGATGGCGTCTCAATATGAGTTCAGAGAGGCCGAGGTCCGGAAAGCCCTCGCCGATCGCAGCTTCGATCTGCATCGGCTTTCCGTGATCGTCGGTCGGGGCGGGGTTTTGCGTCCCATCCCCGGCGGCGTGTATCGCGTCACCGAAGCCATGAAGCGGACTCTCGAGACGGCGCGCTACGGCGAGCACGCCTCGAATCTCGGCGCTCTGATCGCGGACCGGCTCGCCCGGGAGATCGGCATTCCCGCGTTCATCGCCGATCCGGTGGTCGTCGACGAACTCGACGACGTGGCCAGAGTTTCGGGCCACCGGCTGTTCCAGCGCCGATCCATCTTCCATGCCCTCAACCAGAAGGCGGTCGCGCGCCGCTGGTGCCGCGAGCACGGGAGGGAGTACGAGGAGGCGACGCTGATCGTGGCGCACATGGGCGGAGGCGTTTCGGTGGGGCTGCACGAG
>JAJXZP010000309.1 GCA_021779995.1 bacterium
GCGGCGAGGATGAGGATCGTCAGGTAGACGAAGATGTTCTGGTTGAACAGGAGGGGTCCCACGATCGGTATTCGATTGAGGAAGGGAATCGGTATGGGGTCGAAGACCGTGGGGCTGTTGAGCGCGGCCTGATTGGGCACGAGGACACTCTGGAGGAAGAAGCTCGTGAGGCCCACGGCGAAGGCGTCCAGGACCACCCCCACGATGATCTGGTCGGCGGCGTAGGTGATGGCGAAGACCGCGAGGATGAGGCCGATGAGGCCGCCGGCGAGGGCGCCGCATACCAGCCCAAGCCACAGATTGCCCGAGGCGCTCCCGACCAGGGCGCCCACGAAGGCCGAGACGAGGAACTGCCCCTCGATGGCGATGTTGATCACGCCCGCGCGCTCGCACAGGAGCCCCGAGAGGGCGCCGAGGGTCAGCGGCACGGCCTCGATCAGGCTGGTGATGAGGAGGCCCTCGACGTCGACCGACTGCCCCTTGCCGGCCCAGGCCAGGAAGGCCGCGCCGGTCAGGGCCAGGGCGAGGCCGAGGAAGAGGTAGATGTGCCGATTCGCCTTCCACAAGAGCTGGGCCAGGCCGAGCAGGATGCACACCAGGCCGAGCGCGAGCTCGGTGCCGACGAGAGGTAGGTGGATCAGGGGCAGGGCGATGGCCGGCCCCGCCGAGAGCGAGAAGATCGTGGTCGAGCCCGCCGGATTGCCCACGGCGAAGTAGAACACGATGACCGCGAGCGCGAAGATGGCTATCCCGAAACTGCGGCGCCGAGTCTCCTCGATGTTCCGCTTGAGCTGCGGCTGGATCGGCGCCGCCGAATCCTCCCGCGCTCCCGACCCGAACGCGGCACGCTTGCCGGATTTCTCTGCGCTCATCCTGCCCATCCTCCGAAGATCCGTCCGCCGCCGCGCAGCACCTTGATCCTGTAAATCGTCCTGATGACTCCCGGAGCCGCGACGAAGAGGACGAGGACGGCCTGGAGCACCTGCACCAGCTGCAGGGGAATGCTCGTGTTGACTTGCATGGTGCGGCCGCCCGCGGTGAAGGCGCCGAAGAGGAGCGAGGAGAGCGCCACGCCGAGGGGGCTGCCCCGCCCGAGGATGGCCACCGTGATCCCGTCGAATCCTATCGACCCCCCGTAGAGCGGGGAGATGCGAAAATCCACCCCCTGGACCAGGAGGGCCCCGCCGAGCCCGACGAGCATGCCGGCCAGGGTCATGGCGAGCACGTACTGCAGCTCGATGTTCACGCCGGCCACGCGGGCCGCCTCGCGGTTGAGCCCGAGCATGCGGAAGCGGAAGCCCGTGCTGGAGCGCTTGAGGAGCCACGCGACCCCGATCACGCAGAGCACCGCGATCACGAATCCGAGGTTGACGCGCAGGGAATGGCCCAGGAGGGGGGGCAGCCGGGCGCCCGGAACCACGGCCTTCGAAATGGCCTCGACCCGGGGAGGCGCCTGATACAGGGCGCTCGTGAGCAGGTAGGTGAGGAGGTTGAGGGCCACGTAGTTGAGCATCATCGAGGTGATGACCTCGTGGGCACCCGTCTTGGCCTTGAGAATGCCGGGTATGAAGCCCCAGGCCGCCCCGAAGGCCGCCCCGACGAGGAGGGCGAAGGCGATATGGAGCGGCGCCGGCAGGTTCGGGAACAGGAAGCCGCCCAGCGTGGCTCCGGCCGCTCCCAGGATCATCTGACCCTGGCCGCCGATGTCGAAGAGCCCGGCGCGGAAGGCCAGGGCTATGCCCAGAGCCGCCATCATGAGGGGCGTGGCCGCCACGAGGGTCTCGGAAATGGGCGTCAGGGCGCGGGTCAGGTCGGCGGGGCTGCCGGTCGCGAAGGCCTTGGCGATGGCCGTGGGGCTCCCGATGGAGCCGGCGAACAGGGAGCCGTAGGCCTCGGCTATGGCCTTCCACGACGGCCCCAGGGCCGCTCCCGGCGAGGCGAAGAAGCCGTGCCAGGCCTGCAGGGCGCTCGGCGTGGCGAAGACGATGATGACGGCCCCGATGACGAGGGCGCTGAAGAAGGCCAGCACCGTGATGACGAAGGTGTTGCCGGTCAGGAAGATGCCGGCCAGGCTGCGCAGGAATGGAGGGCGCGAGGCCGGACCCGTCTCCCGCTCTGTCGAACGTGCGCTCACAGTCCCACTCCCTTCGCGACTTGCTCTACGTGGATGCCGGCCATGAGGAGGCCGATCTCTTCGCGGGTGAGCGAGCCGGCGGGGAAGGGCCCCACCAGGCGTCCGCGGTACATGACGACGATGCGGTCGGCGAGGGCCAGGACCTCGTCCAGCTCGGCCGAGATGAGGAGGACGGCCGCTCCCGCGTCGCGGGCGCTGACGAGCCGGCCGTGCACGTACTCGATCGAGCCGACGTCGAGGCCGCGCGTGGGCTGGGCCGCGACGATGAGCTTGATGTCGCGCGAGAGCTCGCGCGCGACGATGACCTTCTGCTGGTTTCCGCCCGAGAGCGTTTTGGCGCTGACCTGGATGGACGCGGCGCGGATGTCGAATTCCGCGACGCGCTTCTCGGCCGTGGCGTGGATGGTCTTCCAGTCGAGGGCGCCGCCGCGCGAATAGGGAGGGCGGTCGTAGACGTCGAGTATGAGGTTTTCGGCTATGGAGAAGTCGCCGACCAGGCCATCCTTGATCCGGTCTTCGGGGATGTTCGCCACTCCGGCGCGCAGGAAGGCCTTGGGGACTTCTCCGGTGAGGTCCCGGCCCTGGATCTTCACGGTACCGCCCACGTCCACGGCGAGGCCCGTGACGGCGGCGGCCAGCTCGGTCTGCCCGTTGCCCTGGACGCCGGCGACGGCCAGGATCTCGCCCGAGCGCACGTCGAAGGAGACGCCCCTCACCGCCAGGGCGCCCGAGGCGTCGACGACCGTCAGGCCGCGGGCTTCGAGCACCACCTCGCCGCTCTTGGCCGGCGTCTTGGCGACCTGGAGCTCCACGCCGCGGCCCACCATCATGGCCGCGAGCTCCTGCTCGCCCGTCTGCTCGGGAAGCGCCGTGCCGATCACCTTGCCGAGACGGATGACCGTGATGCGGTCCGCTATGGCGAGCACTTCCTTGAGCTTGTGCGTGATGAAGAGGATGGTGCGGCCCGAGGAGCGCAGACTGCGCATGACCGCGAAGAGTTCCTCGGTCTCCTGGGGAGTGAGCACCGCCGTGGGCTCGTCGAGGATGAGCACCTGGGCGTCGCGCGCGAGAGCCTTGACGATCTCGACGCGCTGCTGCTGCCCTACCGAAAGCTCGCCCACCATGGCGTCGGGATCGACCTCGAGTCCGAAGCGCTTCGAGAGCTCCTCGATCTCCGAGCGGGCGCGGCGGCGGTCGAGGAAGCCGAAGCGGCTCGTGCGCTCGAAGCCGAGCATGACGTTCTCGGCCACGGTGAAGGTCGGAATGAGCATGAAGTTCTGGTGCACCATGCCGATGCCCGCGCGGATGGCGTCGCCGGGATCGGAGAAGCGCACCGGCTTGTCGTCGAGGGTGATGGCGCCCTCGTCGGGCTGGTAGAGCCCGTCGAGGACGTTCATGAGCGTGGTCTTGCCCGCGCCGTTCTCGCCGAGGAGGGCGTGAATCTCACCCCCCTCGGCGACGAGGTCGATGCGGTCGTTGGCGACGAGGTCGCCGAACCGTTTGGTTATGCCGTTCAGACGAAGACGCATCGAGCCTCTCGGCTTAGTTGGCCGGGTAGGAGGTGGGATCGACGGAGATCGTCCCGTCGATGATGCCCTGCTTGATCTTCTCGATAGTCGCCTTCACGGCGGCGGGAATCTTGTTCTGGAAGTCGTGGTAGGGGGCGAGGGCCACGCCGCCGTTGGCCAGCGTGCCGAGGTAGTTGCCGCCCTTGAAGGTGCCCGACTGGGCCATCTTGGCCGCGTCGCGCACGGAGACCGCGATGTCCTTGGTGACGCTCGTGATGAAGAGCTTGCGGTACTGGGGCGCGGAGACGTAGCCGTCGGTGTCGACCCACTCCATGTAGACGGGCCGGCCGGGGCTGGCCTGGTTGTGCTGGAGCACGGCGGCCGCGGAGCCGAGGCCCACCGAGCCGGCTACCGGGAAGATGATGTCGGCGCCCTGGTTCATGAGGGCCTGGGTGACGGCCTTGCCCTTGGCCTGGTTGGTGAAGTCGTTCGTGAAGGTCCCCTGCTTGGTCTCGGGGTCCCATCCGAGCGCCTGCACGTGCTTGCCGGTCTGCTGGTTGTAGTAGCGCACGCCGGCCACGAAGCCGTACATGTAGATGGTGACCGGCGGAATGTTCATGCCGCCGAAGGTTCCGACCTTCCCGGTCTTGGACATGGCCGCGGCGAGGTAGCCGCCGAGGAAGGCGTCCTGGTCGGTCTGGAAGGTCAGGCCGAGCACGTTGGGCAGCGGCGGATCGTAGCTGTAGTCGACGATGGCGAAGCGCTGGCTGGGGTTCTGCGCGGCCGCGGCCTTGGTGGCGTCGCCCATGAGGAAGCCGACCGTGACGATGATGCCGGCGTTCTTCTGGACGAACTGCTGGATGTTGGGCACGTAGTCGCTCTCGTTGGTCGACTGGAGATACTGGATCTGCATGCCGGTCGCCTTCTGCGCGTCCTGCAGGCCCTGCCAGGCCGAGGCGTTGAAGGAGCGGTCGTCGATGCCGCCGGTATCGGTGACCTCGCCGGCGAGGAAGCCGGAGGACTGGGCGAAGACTCCCATGGAGAGCAACGCGAGAAGCGAAATGACTGACGCGAGAACGTAGGCCTTTTTCATCGCTACCTCCCTTTGACTATGAACGATAAAAATCGATGCCGTGGTCCGGGCGGCCTTTTCTGAATGCGGACGCATCCTGAAAAAGCCGCGCTCTTCGACGTAGAAACACAGCCCGTTGTGCGCCACTGATTACGCCGAAGGGAAATAATTATGTGTCGATTATTCCCCCCATGTCAATTCGAAATCCAAAAACTCCATCCGTCTTCCCGGAGCGACAGCTCTGCCGTACGCCGGGCGAAAGGGCCGCCGCCGAGGCTACATTCACTATCCCGACGTCAACCCGTTCGAGCCCGGATCCGGGGAACGGCTTCATCCTCCCGTCAGGGCGACGAAGCTCAAAAGCTCGCGCCGACCGCCCGGCATCCGCACGGAATCCGCCCGGAATCCGCACGGAATCCGCACGGAACAGACGGTCTTCATCCCTTCGCCTAGAAGTTGACCCACACGAGCAGCGGGAAGGCGAGGCTGGTCTGGTCTCCGTAGTTCGCTCCGGCGATCAGTTCCGCCTTCTTCATCACCGGGAAAACGAACTCGCCACCGAACAGATAGGTATTGCATTTATTCGCGAAGAGCATCTTTACGACGGAGGCCGTGGAATCGTACTCGCCGTACGCGCGGGCCTTGAGCAGGGGCGAAATTGAGTAGTTGACCTCGCCCTCGACATAGCTGTTCGCATTCGCGAAATCGAGGTCCGTCGCGAGATCGATGGTCATGGGCAGCAGCTCGGACAGGTCGTAGTCGACGATGGCGACGGCGCTGGTGGCGGCATCATAGGCCGAGCCGTAGACCGTGTCGCCGTCGTAGCGGAGCCCGGCGGTGGCGGTGAGATTCCGCGCAGCCGTGAAGGAAAACGCAAGATCGGCGCTCGATTTGCCCAGATCGTCGGAGACGGCGCCGGGTCCCGTGGTCGCGACAGAATAATGTCCCAGGGAGGAGTTGAAGAGTAGTTTGCCTATTCCTGGAAGCAGATAGTAGGCGGAAAAGCCCAAATCGTGAGTGCCGGAGAAAGCGTCAGAGCCATCCGTATGAACGTAGGCCGCCACACTGAGGTTTTCGAAGGGAAATGTCTGCAGCATGACCCCCGTGGTATTCCCTCGCTGCCCTCCGAGCTCAGGATCGCCAGGCCGAAGCTCATCTGAAAAAACCGTATTGGCCAGGTACTGATCCTCGACATAGCGCTGTTCGACCTCATAGTCGGTGACGTCGAGCTTGCCCGCGGACACTCCGACCATGCCGCCCGCAAGCTTGATGAAGGCGTATCCATACTGGAGCATGCTGGGATTGTTGGCATTGAATGCGTTGATGATTCCGTATTGACTCACTTTTTGCGACGCGTAAAACGGGGTTCCGTCGCCCTGAAGGCGGAATTTGACGCCATAGAGATCTTCCGGCGCCGAGTACGAGACGTTGAGCCGCAATCGATCTCCGTACTGCAGGGCGTTGGGCCCGCTCGACGGCACCCAATAGGTGCCCCCGACGCGATAGTACCCATTAAACGTCAATTGCGCGAAGGCCGAGACCGGAATAACGAGGGCCGCGGCGATAGCCAAAGCCAGGGCGAGACTGCGTTTCATCGATTCCTCCTGATGGTGTAGTCGAATATCGAGGTGGAAGCCTTCGCAGCTGCCGCCTCTCGGGGCCGAGCGAGCTTGGGAAGACCAATGGGTCACCTAAGCTGCGCACAATATAGTGATTTGGATATACAACGGTTTCAAAATATTTCAACAACGAAATAATGTCAAGGCGGTACTTGTGTCGTTCATGCGCGTAGGTCCTCAATCATGGAGGTAGGCGCGAAAATGGGCGGATGGCATCGAGAACGACCGCGGGCGCTTTTCGCATCCCAGGCGGCGAACGCCTGCCCGGGGCGAGTTAGGGCAGAGCCTGCAAAGCATGCGCTTTCCCGCATGCTTTGCAGAATAGCCCCTTTCTGCTACACTCCTTCCCATGTCCACCGTCGAACTACTCGCTCCCGCCGGCAATCCGGAAGCCCTCAACGCCGCCATAGGCGAGGGGGCCGACGCGGTCTACCTCGGCCTGCGGAGCTTCAACGCCCGGCTGCGCTCCGCCAACTTCGCCTTCAACCAGTTCGAGGCGACCGTCGAGGTCTGCCGCAAGAACGCCAAGAAAGTCTACGTGACCGTCAACACCGTCTTCGAGCAGCGCGAGGCCGACCGCATGTGGCAGCTCTTGCAGTACCTCGAGCGGGTGGGGCCGGACGGCAT
Organism: bacterium; assembly: GCA_021779995.1. Classification (GTDB taxonomy): domain Bacteria; phylum Spirochaetota; class Spirochaetia; order Treponematales; family Rectinemataceae; genus JAJXZP01. Next base: position 6,961 of record JAJXZP010000309.1, read on the forward strand.
TATCGTGCAGGATTTCGGGGTCGTCAAAATGGCGCGCGAGCACTTTCCCAAGCTGCCCTTGCACGCCTCGACCCAGATGAACGTCGCCTCGGCCAAGGGCGTGAACTTCCTATCTCGGCTCGGCTTCAAGCGGGCGGTGCTGGCCCGGGAGCTCTCGCTGGAGGAGATCCGCTCCGTGAGCGCCGCCACGAACCTCGAGCTCGAGGTCTTCGTGCACGGCGCCCTCTGCGTCAGCGCCTCGGGCCTCTGCCTCTTCTCCTCCTACCTGGGCGGCAAGAGCGCCAACCGCGGGGTCTGCGCCCAGGCCTGCCGCCGCCTCTACGCCACCGACGCCGAGTCGGGCTACTTCTTCTCCCCCGACGATCTGCAGCTCATCGACTACGTGCCCGATCTCATGGAAGCCGGGGTCGAGAGCTTCAAGATCGAGGGCAGGATGAAGAGCGCCGAGTACGTCGGCTCGGTGGTCGCCGCTTATCGGCACATGATCGACAATTGGAAGCTCGATCGCGAGCGGGCCCTCGCCAAGTCCCTGGCCATCCTCCAGTCCGACTTCGCCCGGCCCAAGACGACCTTCTACTTCGCGGGGCGGGTGGAGCCGGGCTTCCTGCACCCCGAGCAGGGCGGCGGCACCGGCATCCCCCTGGGCAAGGTGCGCGACATCCGCGTCCTCGATGAGGGGCGCTACGCCCTCCTCGATGCCCACGACGGCCTGGCCGAGGGCGACTCCGTGCGCATCCACCGCTCGGACGACTCGGGCCGCCTCACCGGCAAGGTGCGCGAGGTGAAGGCGGTGCCCGCGGGCATGCTCGTGCGCATCGACGCGGAGTTCCGCCAGAGCGATCAGGTGTACCTCGTGCAGACGGCCTCGACGGGACGGCGCTACGCTCCCGTCCTGCCCAAGGACATAGGCCGCTACCACAAGTTCCCGACCCGCGAGCTCGCTCCCCGGCCCGAGCATCCCGCCCTGGGCAAGGCCGAGCTGGGCGCCCTGCCCGATGGGCTCTACGCCCTGGTGAGCCGCGTGTCCGACATCTTCCTCCTGAACGCCTTCCGCCCCGCGAAGGCCATGATCCTCTTCGACCGGAAGAACGCCGAGGCCCTCCGCAAGCACGAAAAGGAGCTGCCCTTCAAGCGCGACACCCTCGTCTTCTGGCTCGATCCCTACTTCCCCGAGGGCGACGCCTCCTGGCTCGTCCCCGAGCTCGAGTACTGGGTCTCGCGCGGACAGAGGATCTTCGTGGCCAACAACCCCGGCCACCTGGGGCTACTGAGGACGCTCGCGGGGACGATCGGCTCGACCGGTTCCGGCGGCCCGGCCCGGGAGGGCGCCGTCGAAAAGGCGGGCGCCTCCGGATCGGGCGACGACTTCGACGACGAGCGATCCGCCAAACGGCGGCCAGCGCCTACGAAGAACGACGAGTTCACGATCATCTCGGGTCCCTGGCTCTACGCCTTCAACCGCTGGTCGGCGGCCTTTTTCCTGGGGGAGGGGGCCCGCTTCATCGTCCCGCCGCTCGAAATCTCCAAGCAGGACTTCCAGAAGCTTTCCGAGACCGTGCCCTCGGCCTCCTGGATGCCGGTCGTCTTCGCGTATCCCGCCCTCTTCCGCATCCGCGCCGACCTCGGCCCGAAGTACGACTTCCGCTACTTTACCGACCGCGACGGCGAGAGCTACGAGCTGGTGACCGGCGAGGACTATTCGGTGGTCATCCCCTCGCGGCCCTTCTCGATGGTCGACCGCATCCCCTTCCTCAGGAAGGAGGGCGTCGGCAAGTTCATCCTCGACTTCTCCCACGTCGAGCTGACGAAGCAGCTCTACCGGCAGGTGATGAAGGCGGCGGAGGAGGGCAAGGTCCTTCCCGACACGAGCCGCTTCAACTGGAAGAACGGCTTCTGGCAGCCCGAGGAGAACCCCGCGGGGGATTAGGGCCGGAAAAGCGGAGCGAAGAGAGGCGCGAAGGGCTCGGAGTCTGGCAAGGGGGGGAGCCTGCGGCTCGGCCTGCGGCCCGGCCTGCGGCAGTCCGTTGCCCGGAACGACTCTTCTGCAAAAAAGCTCAGCATTTTACAAGACGAAATCCTCCCGCCCCGCTAGCGTCGAAGGGCCGCAGGAGGATTATGGCCGTGAGTGTTCCCTTCTCTATCGTGACCGGTTTCCTCGGTTCGGGGAAGACGACCCTCCTCAATCGGCTGCTCGCCGGCATGAAGGGCAAGCGCGTCGGTGTCATCGTCAACGACTTCGGCTCGGTTTGCGTCGATTCGGCCGTGATCGCGGGCGGCCGCGGTCCCGACGGCGCTTCGGCCGTGACGATCCGGGAACTCCGCAACGGCCAGCTCTTCTGCAGCTGCCTGGCCGGCTCCTTCATCGACGCCGTGGCCTCGTTCTCCGGCGCCGCGCTCGATGCGCTCTGGGTGGAGGCCTCGGGCCTGGCCAAGCCCGCCGCCCTGCTCGACACGTTGGGCGAAATAACCGCCCGCGCGGGAGGCGAGTTCGGCTTCCGCGGCATGGTCTGCGTCGTCGACGCCTCGCGCTTCCTCGCGCTTTCCTCGGTCCTGCGCGCGGTCGAGGAGCAGATCGTTTACTCGCGCTTCGTCGTCGTCAACAAGGCCGACCTGGTCTCCGCCGCCGAGCTCGCGCGCGTCGCCGAGGCCGTCCGCTCCCTCAACCCCGGCTGCACGGTCCTGACGACGGACCACGGGAATCTGCCTTCAGGAGCGCTCGAGACCGCCGACCCGGCGCCGGCGGTAAAGCCCCGGGACCCGCGCTACGCAGGCTGGGGGGAGGGCGGCCGTCCCGTCGCATTCACGCTGGATTCCGGGCGCGCGCCCGCCGAAGACGAGCTGCGCTCCTTTCTCGCCGCCGTCGCGCCCCGAAGCTACCGGATCAAGGGCTTCGTCGAGACCACCGCGGGCCGGCGTTTCGTCGATTGCGTCGGGCAGGAGGTGAGGATCTCCGAAGTCGCCGCGAGCGACGAAGCGGGGGACCGGCCCGGCGGCCTCGTCGTCATTTCCGCGGTCGGAAAATCGCTCCGCGAGGAAGCGGCGCGGCGATGGGAAAATCTGCCTCGTTCCGGCCCCACTCCGAGGGTGGTGTTCTGAAACGTGATGACGCCCCCCGTCGATTCCGGCGACTTCGGCAGTTGAGGCCTCTCCAACCCGCCATAGAGGGCGCTATCGCCACGGTTCGCAGCGCCACTCGCATCGTCCGAGTACGGTCGACTACCCACTAGCCGTGTCGGGGAATAGTTGCTATATTATGAAAGTTGAATACGAAGAATCCTGGATGATCACGGTAAGCGAGGTTCTCCGGCAATTCTGTCCTGCTCGTCGCCGATGGGCGGGAGCGGACTCCCCGGTCCTCTCCGTCACGCTCGTTCGAGAGGATTCATAGAGAGACGGCCGATTCCCTGCGGATCGTCGATCCGCAATGCGCGCTTAGGGCGCAGCAAAAGAAAGACTGTACCAAGGAGAGGAAAGATGGAAGATCCCAAAGAGTGGCTTGCCTTCGGGCAAAAATTCCATGGACACAAATGCCCCGCCATGCCGATGGGCCTGCGGGTGGGGGCGGCGGCCTTGAAGAAACTGGGGATCGAGCGCGCCAAGGACGGTCAACTGGTCGCCTTCGTCGACCTGGGCGAAGACCACTGCGCGACCTGCTACGCCGACGGCCTGCAAGTCATACTCGGAGCCACCTTCGGCAAGGGCAACCTCAAGAAAACGCACAAGGGGAAGTGGGCAGTCACCGTCGTCGACACCAAGACCGAGCGCGCCGTGCGGGTCACCCCCAAGGGCGAGGCGATGCTGGCGAACAAGCAGACCTCGTTCTTCAAGGATTACCGCGAGAAGGGCATCCCCGCCAGCCAGGTTCCCGATTCCGTCGTCGATCCGCTGGTCGAGGGAGTCATGAACGCTCCCGATTCCGCCCTCCTGAACGTCTCGGAAGTCTTTCAGCACAAGCTTTCCCATAAGCCGCACAGCTTCAACGGCTTCATCTGCGAGGAGTGCGGGGAGATGACGGTCATGGAGTACGGTCGCATCAAGCATGACAAGAAAGTCTGCCAAGACTGCGCGGCTAAGTAAGAGGATCCCAGATGAGCATCGGGCTTCTGATCGTCATTTTCGTGATTGTCCTGGCCTTCTCAGGTTTGCTGTCCATGGCCGGGCTCGGGGCGGCTTTCCTGTTCGTGCCGCTGTTTTACTACATGGGCATACCGTTGCAGCAGGCGACGCCTGCGGCTCTGCTGCTCAACGCCATCAGCCTGCTGGCCGCGGCGATCTCCTACTGGCGCGCCGGGATGATCCAATGGAGAATCGGATTGCCGGTGCTGATCCTCGCCGTCATCTTGTCGCCCGTCGGCGCGAGGGTCTCTCCCTATGTCAATAAGTCGGTCTTGCTGAGTCTGTTCGTGCTGTTCTTGCTGTTCGCGGCCAGCATGATGCTGTTCTACCGGCAGAAAGCCCAAAAGGCTCCGTTGAGCCGCGCCGTCGAAATCACGGCCGGAGGGGGCGTCGGCGCGGTCGCGGGTTTCCTGGGCGGTCTGCTGGGCGTAGGTGGCGGCAATTTCATTCTACCCGTCCTTAACGGCATCGGCATGGAAACCAAGATGGCGGCGGCGACGACCGCGGTGATCGTGCTCTTTTCCTCGCTTTCGGGTTTCCTCGGTCACATGACGGTAGCCAAGCTCGATCCCGTATTCCTGACGGTCGCCGGCGTGGCCGCCGCCGGAGGTTCGCTGCTCGGCGCTTGGATGATGAAGAAAAAGATCTCCAGCCGCCAGCTCAAGGTCGTCATCGGAATCATCTTGTACGTCGTGGCGATCAAGATGGGCTATGACGTCCTCCACGGCCTTCATGTTCTCTGAGGTTTCCGCAGAGGGCTAGGATGCCGCCCGATTCTTGCCGCCTCTGACGGCCACGATGGTAAGCCCGATCCGCGGAGCCCTGGGCTCGGTCGGGCTTATTCATTTCGCATCACTTCTCCTAGTCCCGACGAGCCCCGATGAGCCCCTCCCGCGCCTCGCCTGTCGCGCGATTGATGCCACTCCGATTGCCTTATCGATTCTCTCAGTAATGAGCATTTGACAGTTACTCGCGCAGGGGTTTATACTCGAAACGTTTCGGGGAGGGCCCATGGGCGGCAAACAGCGCGGAGGCATCATCATCTGCGACCGCTACAGAAATTGCCCGTAGGCGAGCCCTAGGGACGAAAGGACCGGAGCCGCCTACGATTGATCCGGAACCTGCAAAGCCGGCGGCGGATGGCCGATCGGTTGATCGAGATCGGCATCGATATCTGCGGGCCGACGGCCGAGGCCGCCGCCCCGTCGAAATATAATTCGCAGTTTGGAGGACGGGCATGGGTAAAAAGCGTATTCTAGTCATCGGCGGCTCGGCCGCGGGCCCCAAGGCCGCCGCCAAGGCGCGCAGGCTCGACGAGAGCGCCGAAGTGATCATCCTGCAGAAAGGCGCCGATCTTTCCATGGCATCCTGCGGCTACCCGTATTATGTCGGGGGCGTCTTCGACGACCGGAACCAGCTCCTGTGCACGGCCGCCGGCGTCGTGCGCGATCCCAAGTTCTATCTCAACGCCAAGGCCATCGACGCCCGCACCAGCACCGAAGCGACGGCCATCGACAGAGCCGCCCACACGGTGTCGTTCAAGAACCTCGCCACGGGCGAGACGGGCGCGATCGGCTACGACAAGCTCATCCTGGCCACGGGCGCCTCGGCGAAGATGCCGCCGGTCCCCGGCATCGGCCTCAGGGGCATCACCTCGCTCCAGTCGATGAAGGACGCCGACGCGTTGCGCGCCATCAGGGACGAGGGGAAGATCAGGAAGGCCGTGGTCGTGGGCGGAGGCCTCATCGGGATCGAGACTTGCGAGGCCTTGCACCTCGCGGGGATGGAGATCACGGTCGTGGAGATCCTGCCCCAGCTCCTCACTTTCCTCGACCCGGACCTGGCCAAGCTCGTCGAGAACCACATCAAGTCCAAGGGCGTGAACGTCATCACGGGCAACGGCGTCGCCGAGTTCCTCGGGCGCGACGGGGTGCTCACGGGCATCAAGCTCAAGAACGGGACCGAGCTCGACTGCGAGCTGGCCGTCGTCGCCATCGGGGTCGTGCCCAACGTCGAGCTCGCCCGGAAGGCCGGCCTCGCCGTCGGCGCCACGGGCGGCCTCGCGGTGGACGAATACATGCGCACCTCCGACAGGGACATCTACGCCGCCGGCGACTGCGTGGAGATCACGCACCGCATGACCGGCAAGAAGGTCTTCGCGCCCTACGGCGACCTGGCCAACCTGGAGGGGCGGGTCGCCGGCGAGAACGCCGCGGTAGGCGACACCGTCACCTTCCCCGGGACGATCCAGACGGGCATCTGCAAGGTCTTCGATTTCGCCGCCGGATCGACGGGACTCTCCGAGGCGGCCGCGCGCGCGAACGGCTATCCCGAGGCGGTGTCGGTCGTCAACGCCAGCACGGACATCCCCGGGTACATGAAGGGCAAGCTCATCGTGTCGAAGCTGGTGGCCGACCGGAAAACCGGCAAGATTCTCGGGGCCCAGGTCGTCGGGCCGGGCAACGTGGCCAAGCAGATAGCCCAGTGGGCCCTGGCGATCCAGGGCGGCATGAAGGTCGAGGATCTCGTCAACGCCGACCTGCCCTACGCCCCTCCCTTCTCCCTCGCCATCGACCACTTCATCGCGAGCGCCCATCTCATGCAGAACAAGCTCAAGAACCGGCTCAAGGGCATCTCCGCGGCCGAGGTCAAGGCCAAGCTCGACGCGGGCGAGAAACCCTACCTGCTCGACGCGCGCGGACCCGACGAGTACGAGGCCATGCGGCTCGGTGTCGGCGAGACCCTGGTCCCGCTCGGGGCGGTCCGCAAGCGCTTAGGCGAGCTGCCCACGGACAAGAACCGGGAGATCGTCTGCTACTGCAAGATCTCGCTGCGGGGCTACGAGGCGGCCATCATCCTCGAGGCCAACGGCTGGAAGAACGTCAAGGTGATGGAGGGCGGCATCATGGCCTGGCCCTACGCCCGGGAAAAGTAGGCGATGGAACGGGGCCGCCGCCCGGGCCGGCCTCGAGGCCAAGCGATCCTTTCCGAGCGCCGGCCCTTCTCCGTCGTCGCCCGTTCCGACAGGGAGGTTTTCTTCCTCGCCCGCTAGCCGTGTCGGAGCATTGTTGCTATATTAGAAAAAATTAATATGATGGGAGCGTAGGAATGAGCAGGACAAACGAGGTCGTCAGGCATTTCAATCCCGCTTGGTACGCGTCGGTAATGGGCACGGGCGGGGTGGCCAATGCGGTGCATCTGTTTTTGGGAAGAGTTCCCTTTTTCGAAGGCGTGGCGCAGGTCCTCGTGGGCCTCAACATGGTCCTCTTCGTCATCTTCATCGTCCCCTGGACAGCTCGGTGGATCTGGCACTTCGATAGACTGGCGGAGGACCTGCGGCACCCCATGCTGGGCAACTTCTTCGTGACCATGCCCGTGGGCGCGCTCATCCTGGGAGCGAACTTCTATCTCATCGGGCCGAGCATGTTCTCTCCCGATTTCATCGACGCGACCGGCCTCGTTCTTTTTGTCTTCGCCGCAGTCCTCATCCTCCTTTTCACGCTCGTGGTCATGTACAACGCCTACGCCCGCGAAGACCTCTCCGTGGACCATATCAATTTCGCGTGGTTCATCACCCCGGTTGCCGATATCGTGGTCCCGGTCCTGGGCGGCCCCCTCGCGGCCCACTACCTGAGCTTCGATCCCGGCGCCGCCATGACCGTCAATATGATCGACATGGCCTTCTACGGCATCGGCTTCATGCTGTTCATCTACATCGGCGCCGTGGTCTTCAACCGGCTCATCAACCACAAGCTTCCCCACGCTCAGGTGTCGCCCACCTTCTGGATCCTGCTGGGACCGATAGGCATGGGCGTCGTGAGCCTCTTCGCGATCGCCAACACCTCGCAGAGCCTCGGGCTCGTAGCGGACACCGGCGTCCTGAAGCTGCTCGGAACGATCCTCTGGGGCTTCGGTTTCTGGGCCTTCCTGCAGACGATCGTCCTTACCCTCAGATACTGGAAGGAGGGAATTCCCTTCTCGATGACCTGGTGGGCCTTCATCTTCCCCTTCGCCGCCTACACGATCAGCACCTTCATGGTCGCCGTGTTCCTCAAGAGCCAGGTCGTGTACTGGTACGGAATACTTCTGCTGGTCCTCCTGGTCATCATGTGGGTCACCGTCCTCGTGCGTTCCATCCTCTCGCTCGAGGATCTCCTCTTCCCCGCCAAGAAGAAAGCCTGAGGCCGAGCGGAGCAGGCCCCCGGTCGACATGAAATCCACGTAGGAGGTTTTCCCGTGTCGCAGAAATCACCCGCGGCCTTCCGCTCCGCCCTCAACCCCAGGACGCCGCTCCTGGTGTCATGCCGGGGCAAGGACGGGCGGAACAACGCCCTGGTCGTCGTGTACTGCAGCAATTGCAGCTACGACCCGCCCATGGTCATGGTGGGCATCGTGCCTACGCGATACTCGTACTCGATCATCAAGGAGACCGGCGTCTTCGTGGCCAACCTGGTGCCCGCCTCGATGAAGGAAGCCTTCGACTATCTGGGCAGCCACTCGGGCCGCGACGAGGACAAGCTCGCGAAGCTCGGCCTCAAGCTCGGCGAGGGCGTCAAGGTGAACGCGCCCATCCTCCTCGACTGCCCCGTCTCGATCGAATGCAGGGTGACGGACTCGATCCGGACCGGCTCGCATGAGATGTTCGTCGGGAAGATCGAGTACGTCCACGCCGACTCCAACCTGGTCGGGCCCGACGGCAAGATCGACTGGTCGGCGATAGACTTCCTGCGTCTGGCCTAGCCCTTCTGGCGCCGCGAAAATCGCGGAGGGCGGCCGCGCGGCGACTACTCAGCGCGCCGCCGGCTCCGCACGCCTCGCGGCGCCGCGCGCTCGCCTCGCGCTCAGCCCCCGCGCCTCCGATTAGGCGGTGCCGCCCATCCCGCAAGGCCCGGGCGGCAGTTTCCCCGGCTGACGAAAATCGGTACATTGTAGACCAGTGTCATTTGCGGGGGTAGGCCGATTGAACATCCTTGAGTTACGGCAGGTCACGCTCGCCAAGGAGGGCAAGACCCTACTCGACGACTTTTCGATGGAGGTCTGGGAGGGCCACGTCCACGCCATCATCGGCCCGAACGGAGCCGGCAAGTCCACGCTCGCGAATACGATCATGGGCCTCTCGGGCTACCGCGACATCGCGGGGGACATCCTCTTCCAAGGCTCGTCCATCAAAGCCCTCGGCGTCGACGAGCGGGCGCGGCTAGGCCTCACCCTCGTCTTCCAGGAGCCCGCCCGCTTCGAGGGCCTGGGCGTGGCGGAGTTCATCCTCGCCGGCGCCAAGGACAAGTCCGGACGGACCCTCGACCGGGCGCTCGAGATGGTGGGACTGGAGCCTGCCACGTACAAGGCGAGGGCGGTGGACAAGACCCTTTCGGGCGGCGAGCGCAAGCGGATCGAGCTGGCCTCGATCCAGGCCATGAAGCCGCGACTCGTGCTCATGGACGAGCCCGACTCGGGCGTCGACATCGACTCGATACCCTACATCTACGAGATCATCAGGGAATTGAAGCGCGAGGGCTCGACGATCCTTCTCATCACGCACAGCCCCGAGGTGCTCAGGCAGGCCGACCACGCCTTCCTCCTCTGCGGAGGCCGGCTCGTCGACAAGGGCCCCATGGACACGATGTTCGACTACTTCAACGGGAAGTGCGTTCCCTGCCGGCACGTCGGCGTGCCCGACAAGGCAGAGGCGGTCTGCGAGGACGGCGCGAATGTCTGAGGAACTGTCGCAGGAAGAGAAGAACGGACTCATCGCCGAGCTTCTGGCGAGCATCAACGAGCACAAGTACGGCCCCGACATAGCGCACATCGAGATCCACGGCAACCAGGTCCTGGGCACCCATCTCGTCGAGGGGCTGGAGGTGAGCTCGCGCTCGCTCGATCAGGGAGTCGAGGTCTTCATCCGCGTGCGCGAGGGCGCGGTCCTCAAGAATCCGGTGCATTTCTGCTTCGGCATCATTCCCGAGGACGGGCTGCAGAAGATCGTGTCGCACACCGTGATCGAGCGCGGCGCGAGTGCCCGGTTCCTGGCGCACTGCACCTTCCCGAACGCGGTGAAGGTGCTGCATGTGATGGACGCCGAGCTCGAGATCGGGGAGGGGGCCCGCCTGAGCTACCTCGAGCGCCATGTCCACGGCCCCGAGGGCGGGGTCACGATCGTGCCGAAGACCCGCGTCACGCTGGCCGAGGCTGCGCGCTTCTCCACCGAATTCGAGCTTGTGAAGGGGGCGGCGGGCAGGATCGAGCTCGACTACGAGGCGGTCTGCGGGAAGGATTCGGTCGTGGACATGAAGACCCGCATCTTCGGCCGCGGCGCCGACGAGATCCACGTGCGCGAGGCGGCCATGCTCCGGGGCGAGGGCTCCGTGGGCGTGCTCACGAGCCACATCGCCCTCAAGGACCGCGCCAGCGCCGTGATCGACAGCGAGATCGTCGCGGACGCGCCCTACGCGCGCGGGCACGTGGACTGCAAGGAGATAGTCCAGGGCGAGGCCAGGGCGCGGGCGGTGCCGATCGTGCAGGTCAACGACCACCGCGCCCACGTCACCCACGAGGCGGCCATCGGCTCGGTCGACTCGAAGCAGCTCGAGACCCTCCTGAGCCGCGGCCTCACCGAGGACGCCGCCACGGAGCTCATCATCGCCGGGCTTCTGCGGTAGGCGCGCCGTGGCCCTGACCCATTTCGAGCGTCACGCCCTGCTCTTCAACCGCATAGCCCGGCCCTACGCCTGGTTCTTCGCGGGACAGACGCGCAACTACGCCGCCTGCTTCGAGCTCGGCCGCGACGCGCTGCCCGAGAGTCGCGGCAAGCAGGCCCTCGACATCGGCTGCGGCACCGGAGCCTTCACGCGGGCGCTCGAGCGCGAGGGCTGGGAGGTGCGCGGCGTCGACGTGGCCGAGGCCATGGCCCGGCAGGGCGCCCGCCGCGGCCTCTCCTGTTCGGTGGGCGACGCGATAGCCGGACTCGGCTTTCCGGACAAGTCCTTCGATCTCGTCACCGCGGCCTACGTCGCCCACGGTCTTCGCCGTCCGGACCGCCTGGCCCTCCTCGCCGAGGCGCGCCGGCTCTCGCGCGGCCTCGTGCTCTTCCACGACTACAACGCCCGGCGCCGGCCGCTGACGAGTCTCGTGGAGAAGCTCGAGGGCGGCGACTACTTCAACTTCATCAGGATCGGCCTGGAGGACTTCCGCTCGGTCTTCGGCGAGGTGCGCGTGATCGACATGGGCAAGCAGAGCTCCTGGTACCTCTGCAGGCCCTAAGCGGCCGCACCGGCGGTCGAGCGCCGTGCCGACGGCCGAGCGCCGCGCTGGGCCCGCGCCGGGCCCGCGACTGCCGAGCGCC
>JAJXZP010000204.1 GCA_021779995.1 bacterium
TTCCTGCCGGTCACGAAGACCGTGCCCAAGGAGCTTCTGCCCGTGGGCACGAAGCCGGCCATCGCGTACATCGTCGACGAGTTCGTCGCCTCGGGCATCAGCGACATCATCGTCATCAGCTCGCGGAGGAAGAAGGCCCTCGAGGACTACTTCGACCGCGAGGTCGAGCTCGAGGAGCTGTTCCGCCGCGAGGGCAAGCTCGACCGGCTCGCCTCCATCGCGCCGCCGGAGGCCCGCGTGTCCTTCGTGCGCCAGACCGAGATGCGCGGCACCGGCCACGCCCTCCTGCAGGTCAAGGGCCTCGTCGGAAACGAGGCCTGCGTCGTCGCCTATCCCGACGACCTGGTCGTGGGCCCCAAGCCTCTGGCCCTCCAGCTCGCCGAGCTGCACGAGCGCACGGGCAAGTGCGTCATGGCCACGGTCCACGAGCCGGGCGAGGTCTCGCGCTACGGGGTCGTGGAGCCGGATGCGGACGGCGTCTCGGTCCGCGGCTTCGTCGAGAAGCCGCCCGCGGGCCGTGAGCCGAGCCACGAGGTCTCGATAGGCCGCTATCTCTACACGCCGGATTTCTTCGAGCTCCTGGAGGAGGGCTGGCGCGCGCACAAGGGCGGCGAGTACTTCCACACCTACGCCCTCGACCGCCTGATCGCGGCCGGCCGCGTGGCTTTCGCCCGCGTCGAGGGCGAGCGCCTGGACACCGGCGACCCCGCGGGCTATCTCGAAGCCATCCTGCGCGACGCCGCCGCGAATCCCGCGCTCCGTCCCGTGCTCGAGCGCTTCGCGGCCGAGTCGCTGGGCCGCGGCGCCGGGAGCTGAGGGCATGAACGGGCGGAGGGCCGCGTCTTTCGCGGCAGCGGAGGCAGGATGATCGTCGGCATCGACATAGGCGGCAGCACCACCAAGATCGTCGGGGTCGAGGGCCCCGGCTCGCCCCTCTGCGCGACGGTGCGGGCGAGCGACCCCGTCGCCTCGGCCGCGGGGGCGATAGGCAAGTTCCTGGCGACCTCGGGCAAGCGCATCTCGGACATCGAGCGCCTGGCGGTGACCGGCGTCGGCGCGTCGTTCCTGGGGCCGGACGTGCTCGGCATCGAGGCGCACGCGGTGGACGAGTTCAGGGCCATCGGGCTCGGCGGCCTCAGGCTCACGGGCCTGCCGGCCGCCCTGGTGGTCTCGGTCGGCACGGGCACGGCCTTCGTCCACGCCGAGGGCAAGGAGGTGCGGCACGTCGGCGGCTCGGGCGTGGGCGGCGGCACCCTGCTCGGGCTCGGCTCGCGCCTGGCCGGCGTGTCGGATTTCGACGGCCTCGTCGAGGTCTCGCGCGAGGGCCGGCTGGAGATGGTCGATCTCACGATAGGCGACATCACCGCCTCCACCGTCGGCTCCCTGCCGCCCTCCGCGACCGCCTCCAACTTCGGGAAGATCCTGGACGGGGCCGAGCGCGCCGACATCGCGGCGGGCGTGGTCAATCTCGTCTTCCAGACCGTCGGCATGATCGCGATCATGGCGGCCCGCGCCGAGCGCTGCGGCGACATCGTCATGGTGGGCAAGTCCATGCAGCTGCCCATGGCCAAGGCCATCCTCGAGGGGCTCTCCGAGCTCTACGGCACCCGTTTCTGGATCCCCGAGCTGGCGGACTACGGGACCGCCATCGGGGCCGCCTTCACGCTCGTCTAGCCGGAGGAACGGATGAAAGTCGGAATCGCGTTGGGTTCGGGCGGCGCCAGGGGCATCGCCCACATCGCCTATCTCGAAGTGCTCGATCAGCTCCGCATCGGGGTCGCGCGCATCTCGGGCTCGAGCATGGGGGCGCTCATCGGGGCCTTCTACGCCGCCGGGATGAGCGCGGCGAAGATCCGCGACCTCGCCGCGGGCATAGGCCTGCGGGACCTTCCCAGGCTGCTCGACTTCTCGGGACTGCGGGATTCGGGGATCATCAAGGGTCGCAAGATCGAGGATTGGCTGGCGGACAACCTGCCCGTGAAGCGTTTCGAGGAGCTGCGCATTCCGCTGCGCGTCGTGGCGACCGACTTCTGGCGCAGGGAGCAGGTCGTGTTCGAGTCGGGGGAGCTCGCCCCGGCCATCCGGGCGAGCATCTCGATTCCCGGATTGCTCGAGCCCTACGCCCTCGGCGGCCGCCTGCTCGTGGACGGCGGGGTCGTGAATCCGGTGCCCTTCGACCTCCTGGGCGACGCGGATTTCATCGTCGGCATCGAGGTCGCCGGGGCGGCCGAATCCGGCGGCCCGCACGACCCCGGCCGGATCGAGGTCCTGCTCGGCGCCTATGCGATCATGGGCAAGATCATCATGGAGCAGCGGGCCGCGGACAAGCGAGTCGCGCTGTACCTGAGACCGCCGGTGGGCTCCTTCAGCTCGCTGGACTTCCTCAAGGTGGCCGAGATACTCGAGGCCGTCCGGAACGACGCGGAGGCCTTCCGGCTGGAACTCATGCGGCGGAAGGTCGACCAGAAGGCCCGCCTGCCCGTCTAGGCGGCGAGGTCCCCAGGGGCCGCTCGAGCCACCTGCGCCGAGGGCCGCGCGGGGCCGCTCAAGCCGCCTGCGCCGAGGGCCGCCCCTGGCCCGGACCCCGCCGGCGCTTCCCGTCTCGATCCGACCAGGCTATAATCGACTCCATGCTGTATAGACAATTCCCCAAGATCGAAGGTCAGGACGTCTCGGCCCTGGGCCTCGGCTGCATGCGCCTGCCCACCATCGGCGGCGATCCCGGCGCGATAGACCAGGCCGCCTTCGAGGCCATGCTCCTCGCCGCGGCCGAGGCGGGCATCACCTATCTCGACTCGGCCTACGTCTACCACAAGGGCCTGAGCGAGGGCGCGATCGGCGCCGCCCTCGACCGCACGGGACTACGCGGCCGCTTCACCCTCGCGACGAAGAGCCCCGTGTGGCTCGCCAAGGACTCAGGCGACTGGGACCGCTTCCTTGACGAGCAGCTCAAGAGGCTGCGCTCGGACCACATCGACTTCTACCTCCTCCACGCCCTCGGCGCCGAGCGCTGGGACCTGGTGCGCCGCCTGGGCGCCCTCGAGGCCCTCCAGAAGGCCAAGGCCGACGGCCGCATCCGGCACATCGGCTTCTCCTTCCACGATTCGCTCGGCGCCTTCAAGACGATCATCGACGGCTTCCCCGACTGGGAGTTCTGCCAGGTCCAGTTCAACTACGTGGACACCGCCTACCAGGCCGGGGAGGAGGGCATCGCCTACGCCGCCGAGCGCGGCATCGGCGTCGTGGTCATGGAGCCGCTCCGCGGCGGCGCCCTCGCCGATCCGCCCCAGGCGGTGCGCGATCTCTTCGCTGGCTATCCCACGCCGCGCACGGGCGCCGAGTGGGCGCTGCGCTTCGCGCTCGACCGCCAGGAAGTGGTGACGACGCTCTCGGGCATGGGGACGGTGGAACAGGTGCTGCACAACGCGGCCGTGGCCTCCTCAGGCCGGCCCAACGCCCTGACGAGCCGGGAGCGCGAGATCCTCGGCGAGGCGAGGGGCATCTACCTGTCGCGGCTCCGCGTGCCCTGCACCACCTGCGGCTACTGCATGCCCTGCCCGAGCGGGGTGGACATCCCCGGCGTCTTCGCCCAGGCCAACGGGGCCTCGATGTTCGATACCTTGCCGGGGACCTCGGCCTGGTACATGACCTCCTTCGTCAAGGGCGGGTCCGGCGCCGACCAGTGCGTGCGCTGCGGCCAGTGCCTCCCCAAGTGTCCCCAGCACATCGAGATTCCCGATCGGCTGGAGGAGTCGCACCGCTATCTCGCGGGAGCCTGAGGCCGTATGTCCGAGCAAGCGCCTCCCTACGGCGGCCGATCTGCCTCGGCCTTCGCCGAAGCCGGCCCCATCCACCAGCCCTTTTCCCTCGAGTACGCCATCCGCGGCTTCGAGTGCGGCTACGGCGGTCCCCTGAAGACGCTGCCCCTCATGAACCTCCTCCAGGAGGCCGCGGGAGAGCACGCCGACCGCCTGGGCTGGGGCGTCGACGATCTCATGGCGGCGGGGCGCACCTGGATGCTCTCGCGCCTCGACCTGCGCGTCGCCCGACTGCCACGGAGCGGCGAGCGGGTCTCCGTGTCCACGTGGCCCGCCGGGGTCGAGCGGCTCTTCGCGTTGCGCGACTTCGTCATGCGCGGCCCCGAGGGCGAGTTCCTCGTCGGCGCGGTGTACGCCTACCTCATCGTCGATCTCGCCGCCAGGCGGCCCCTGAGGCCCGAGCGCGTCTTCGGCCCAGAGTTCCCGAAGGGACCGGACCCTCATCCGGTCGCCGACTTCTCCTTCGCCGTGCCCGAGGCCGGGGCGATGGAGGAGTCGTACGCACTCCGGGCCTGCCCGCGACACCTGGACAACAACGGCCACGTGAACAACGCCTACATCGTCGACTGGCTCGTCGACGCCGTGCCAGGGCCGGAGCGCTCGGGCGGCGCGTTGCGCGCGCTGCGCGTGGAGTTCGACGCCGAAGCCCTCGAGGGCGACGACCTGCGCGCCCGGTGGGGCCGGGCGGCTTCGGACCCCGGCGGCGCGGCCGAGTCCCCGGGCGGCGGC
>JAJXZP010000290.1 GCA_021779995.1 bacterium
GGCGGCGATGCGGCGCAGAGGATGCTCCTCGCCCGCGAAGAGGCCCTCCTCGTCGAGAGCCTCGCGGAGCCTGGTGCGGCAGAGATAGTTGCCCCGGCCCTTGACGAGGACGGCCTTGGTCTTCTTGCGGAAGAGCCTCTGGACCACGGGGATGTCCTTGTCGACGAGCTGGCGCTGGAGGTTGATCGTCGCCGTGGACACGACGACGCGCTCCTCGTTCTTGATCGCCCAGGCGAAGGCGGGGACGAGATAGGCGAAGGACTTGCCGACGCCCGTGCCCGCCTCGGCGGCGAGCACCTGCCCCACGTTGAGCGAACTCGTCACGTCGCGGGCCAGGCGCACCTGGCTCCGCCTCGGCTCGTAATTGGGAATGAGGGTGGAGAGCTTGCCGCCCTCCTCCAGGACGCCCGCGATCTCGTCCTCGTCGAGCTCGACGTAGGCCCGCCGGCGAGCGGGCTCGGCGACGATGTGGACGCGCCTGACCTCGTTGTCGACGATGTAGGAGCCCACGCCGGCGGAGCCCGCCTCGGCGGCCACGTCGACGTCGGCCTCGCTCGGCCGCAGGCTGCCGGAGGGGTGGTTGTGGATGATGACGTCGCCGCGCTCGAGGAAGGCGGCCAGGGCCGGCACCGCGCTCTTCGAGCCGCGGGCCACGACCGTGAGCTCGGCGATCCTGCCGTCCTGGCCGAGCCGGCCCGCGGCGAAGACCTCGTTGCCGCCGGCCTCGGCTATCTCCTCGCGCAGGCGGTCGGCCGCCTCGCTCGTGAATCTATCGGCGGCTTCGGTCACGGCATCTCCGCGGGCGCGCTCATGCCTCGGGGGGCGTCTCCTCCACCCGGAACCTCGCGATGAGCTCGCCCAGGTGCCGCACCGACTCGGAGTTGCGGCTTCCGGCCTCGGAGATGTCCTGGGCGGCCTTGTAGATCTCGGTGATGCCCAGAGTCACTTCCTCCATGCCGTTCCTGGTGTCGAGCGAGATGCCGGAGACCCGCTCCATGGCCTCGCTGATCGAGCCCACCCGCGCGCTCATGTCGCGGGAGGAGCCGCGGACCTCCTCGGTCGTGGTGACGAGGGAGCCGAGGGCCTCGAGGATCTGCTGCGCGCCCACCGAAAGCTCGCTCGTCGCGTTCTTCATCTCGGACATCGAGGAGGCGACGCCCTTGATCTGCTCGACGATGCGGCTGAACACCGCCCCGGTCTTGGAGGTGCTCGCCTCGGAGACCTGGATGAACTCGGTGACCTCGCCGAGCGACTCGGTGACGGCCTTCGCGCTCTCCGAGCTGGACTCGGCGAGGTTGCGGATCTCGTCGGCCACCACGGCGAAGCCCTTGCCGAACTCGCCGGCGTGCGCGGCCTCGATCGCGGCGTTCATGGCGAGGAGGTTGGTGCGGTCGGCGATGTCCTTGATGAGCTGGATCATCTCCAGAATGACGCTCGCCGAGTCCGCCACCTTCTTGATGCCGCGCTCGGTCTCCTCCATCTCGGACTGGCCGTCCAGGGCGGTCGCCTCGAGCTCGTCGGCGATCTTGAGCTTCTCCTCGGCGGCCTGGGCGATGTTCCGGATCGAGGCGCTCATCTCCTCGATGCTGGCGCTCGACTCGTTGATGGCCGAGGCCTGGTCCTGGATGAGCCCGGCCAGGCGGCTGATGAAGTCCTTGACCTCGCTGGCCGAGCGGGCGCTCGTCGAGACCTCGGCGTCGAGCCTGACGATCTTGTCCTTCATGCCCTCGGTGTTGGCGCGGATCTCGTGGAGGCTGGCGGCGGTCTCCTCCGAGCTGGCGGCCAGCTCCTGGGAGACCGCGTCGGTCCCCTCGGTGACGTTCTTGACCTCGTGCACCATGCTCTCGAGCGTGCCGATGAAGTCGTTGAAGAACGTGGCGACCCGCCCGACCTCGTCGCTCTGCCCGACCTTGGCGCGGACGGTGAGATCCCCGGTCGCGGCCTGCTGGAAGGCCCGCACGTAGCCGCCCAAGGGCCGCAGGACGAGGCGGATGACGAAGAACAGGCCTATCCCCAGGAGGAGCATGAGGACGCCCGTGAAGATGACGATGTTGAGGGTGGCCGCCGCCTGGGTGCGCTTCGCGTCGGCGAGCGAGGAGATGATCTCGAAGGCGCCGTGGACCTCGCCGACCTTCCAGCCCTCGCGGATGCCGCCCACCGGGTCGACCGAGCCCTTGGGGTCGCCGTGGCAGAGCAGGCAGTCCTGGGTGAGCCTGATGGGGCGGAAATAGCGGATCCGGTCGGGCTCCTTGTAGACGTATTCCGACAAGGTGCCGGACTCGAGCTTCTTGAGGATGGGGATCTCGACGCCGCGCGGCTCGTCGGCGGGGTTGCGCGGCTGGAACTTGGGCACGCGGAACTCGTAGTTGCCCGCCTTGGCGTTGGCCGAGGCCACCTCGATGGCGGTGATGATGGGCACGGCCTGGAGGAGCTTCGCCCGGTTCCCCTGGGCCGCCAGCACCGAAAGATCGGTGATGACCCCCGACTGGATGCGCTCGGCCATGGCGTCGCGCGTGGCCTCGGCCGTGAGGACGACGGCCCGGCTCTTTTCGAGGATGGCGAACTCGGCCTGTTTGGTGATGTCGGTGATATACAGCCGCGCGATGATGAAATTGACGAGGAGGATGCTGGCGAGGGTGATGACCAGTACCTTGGCCTTCAGGCTGACGTCGCGGATGCGCACTGTATAGCTCCTTCGCGGGCCGCCTCGCTGCCCGAAACCCTTCGACGATCGGAGAGGCTTGGCATGGCGAACCATCCCGCAAACTTCGTCTGCGACATGCTGCCTAGGTTGGAGTATAGGCGGACCGGCCGGGCGGCTTCAAGGCATTTGGGGGGCCGGGAAGCGCGATAGCCCTGGCCGGCCGCGGCGTCGGGTTTTTTCGGCGGGAGCTTTCCTGTATAGACGAAAATCTCCCCGGCCGATATGTATACTACGTATATGACCGTAGGTCAGAAAGCCAGTCTCAGCCTCCTCATCGCCGTACTCCTCTTCGCGGCCCTGACTGTGGCGGCTTTCTCCGGCCTTTTCAGCATCGTCGAGTCGGATTTCTTCAGCCCTTCCCTCTCCCGCGGCTTCGAGTCGGCGCTGACCAAGGTCGCCGAGGCTTCGAAAAGCTACCACGAGTCGAACCTCCTCAAGTTCTCCTCCCTCCTCGGCTCCGATGCGATGAAGCGCAGCTTCCTCCCCAACTCCAGCGCCGAGGACGCCCAGAACCGCGCCTTCGCCTTCGGCAAGCTGCAGGAGGACATCCCGGGTCTCTCGGGCCTGCGCATCGTCGACTCCGGCGGGCGTCGCATCCAGTTCAGCAGCATCCCCGGCGACGTCCTCAATCGGAACGGGCTGGAGTTCGTCTACCGCAATTACGGCGACCCCGGCGACCCGCCCTTCTCGTCGGTCGAGGCCCCCCAGGGAGCGGCCCCCTCGATCCGCCTCGACGCGGCTTCCTCCGGCTTCATCTATTCCCTGCCCTTCGTCGACAGCTTCGGCGACTATCGCGGCACGGCCCTGTTCTATGTCGCCGTCGACGGCCTCGAATCGACCCTCGTCAAGGACGGCCTCGACGCCGTGGGCGACACGCCCCTGCCGGTGGGCGGGAGGGGAATCCTCTTCCGCGCGCCCCTGGTCGGGCGCGATCAGATCGCCGCCCGCGTGGCGGAGATCTGGGCCGGCGCCCCGGCCAAGCGGCCGCTCTCCCTCGCGGTCAGCGGCTCCGGCGATTCCTTCGTACTCTTCACCGAGAGCGCCGGCCCGGGCGGATATGTCGGCTTCCTCGTCCCTTCGAGCGCCTTCGTCCTGCCCTCGGCCCTGAAATGGCTGCTTTTGGCCTCGTTCTTCGCCACGGCCTATCTGCTCGCCTTCCTGCTCCTGAACCTGCGCCAAGACGGGATGGCGGCCCTTTCGGACCGGATCAAGCGCTTCCAGATCACCCTCCTTGAGGAGTACGTCGACAGCAAGTCCGACATCGACTTCGACCGCTGGCGCCGCGAACTCGAAGCCAGGCGTTCGGAGGTGCGCTCGGCGATTCGCCGGAGCGTCGGCCGGATCAAGCCCGGCCGCACGGCCGAGATAGACGAGCTCATCGACAAGAGCTGGGACGAGATCCTCGCCGTCCTCGGCGGACGAGCGGAGGGCTCTCGTGGTTCCCCCGGCTCTTCGGGCAACATCGATCTGAAGGATATCGAACGCCTCCTGGCCGAGGCCTTCAAGAACGGCCGATTCGTCCTGCCCGCCGAGGCCCTGGTCCAGGGGCCGAGCCCCGCCGCCGCGTCTGCGGCTGTCACAAAACCGGCGCCCGCCGCCGCGTCCGCGGCTGTCGCGAGACCGGCCCCCGGCGCCACGCCGGAACCTCGACCCGCCCAAGCGCCTCATCCCGTCCCGCGCGTCGCGCCAGAGGCGGCGGTGGAGTCGGAAGAAGCAGTAGAGGAACTTGAGGAAGCCACGGCGGTAGAGGTCGAAGAGCTCGAAGAAGCCACGGCGGTAGAGGTCGAAGAGCTCGAGGAAGCGGTACCGCAGGTAGCC
>JAJXZP010000056.1 GCA_021779995.1 bacterium
GGCCCAGGGCAGGCAGAGCGCGGCCACGGCCAGCCAAAGGACGGCCGCGCCGCCGGCCTGCAGCACCGGCCCGGCGACCAGCGGTCCCAGGGCCCAGCCCCCTTGGAAAAAAACGCCCGTGAAGGACTGGAAGGAGCCGCGCCAATTGGTCGGGGAATGCTTCGCGACGAAGACGCCGACGTTGGTGGCGGCGACGATCTCTCCCGTCGTCCAGACCACCGTCGAGGCGGCGAAGCCCCAGGGCCCGAGCCGGAACGCCAGCATGCCGAAGCCCGCCACGTAGAAGAGCCCCGAGAAGGCCATGCACCACAGCGGCGAGCGCTCCCGCAAAAGGCGCGCCAGGGGAATGCTGAGGAGGATGACGACCACCGCGTTGAGCGACATGAGCGCCCCGAAAAAGGTGGTTCCCTTCTGCCCCATCGACGCGGAGAGGGTGAGCGGGAGGGCGAAGCCCGTCTGGGAGTAGGTCACGCTGTTGAGAAGCGACACCGCGCAGAAGGCGAGCAGGATCGGCCGCGCGAAGAAGGCGCGCAGGGCCCCGCGGTCGTCGTGCCGTTCCAGGCCGGCCGCCGCCGAGGCCGGCCGCGGGGGCATGCGGACGCCCCAGGCCACCATCGCGACGGAGAGGAGAGTTGACAGAGCGTCGCCGCGGAAGAGCCAGCTCAGGTAGGAATTGAAGAGGAAGGCCGCGACGAGCGGCCCCACGGCCACGCCCACGTTGATGGACCAGTACTGGAGCCCGAAGACTTCCTTCCGCCTGCCGACCGGAGACAGATCGGTGAGCACCGCGCCGATGAGGGGCCGGGCAGCCCCCCTGAAGAAACTGCCTGCCACGATGAGCCAGGGAGCCCAGGCGTCGCGGAAGAGGAAACTCATGGCGAGATTGAAGAGCGCGGCGGCCGTCTGGAAGGCGAGGAGGCTGCGCTTGCGTCCGAGCGCGTCGGCCAGACGGCCGGACACGAGGGCGCCTAAGGTCGAAGATCCGAAGGTCACGGCCACGAGGACCCCGGTCCGCTCGGGATCGAAGCCGAGCCCCCGCGAGAGGTAGAGAGCCAGGAAGGGCGCGACGAAGTCCCCGAAGCGGTTGATCATGGTGGCGAAGAACATGGCCCAGAGCGACATGCCCAGCGAGCGGTAGGGTCGTAGCAGCGTCTCGAGACGGCGGGGAAGCGTCCTCTTCGGCATGGTGCGGCAGTATAGCCGTCCCGGGTCGCTTGATGAAGTCTCCCCTCGGCGGATACAATGCCTCGGGTTCCGCAGTGCGCAGTTCAAAATCCCTCAGGGCCTTCCTCTCGCGATATCCCCCGAGCGATCGTGCGACGTTTTCCATCGATGCGCCCTCGGGGGTCTGCTTCGGCGTCTTCAACGGCCTGTCCATCACCTTCGTCGGCATCATCGGCCGGAAGATCGGCCTCGATTCCCACATGCTCGCGATACTGTCGATCAGCGCCTTCGTAGGGCTCTTCCTTAACGTCTGGATAGGGCACCTCTCCGATCGGGGCCACAAGGAAGCCTGGGTGTTCTGGCCGGCCGTCGTCTCGCGCTTCGCCGTGAGCGCGGCCCTCGTGCGCATCTCGCCCTGGCTCTACCTCGCGGTGATGTCCGGCTACAACGTCCTCGCGAACCTGGGCGGCCCCGCCTACACGGGCATCATGCGCTCCAACTACTCCGACCGGTATCGCGGCGAGCTCATGGGCTACGTGCGCATAGCGGTGCAGGTCAGCACCGCCGTCTCGGCGGCCCTGGCGGGCGCGCTCATGCAGGTCCTGCCCGGCGTCGACCGCGTGCTCTTCCCGATAGCGGCGGCCTTCGGCGTGGCGAGCAGCGTCCTTTTCCGCCGGATCCGCGTGCGCCCGGCAGCCGTCCCGGCAGCCGTCCCAGCGGCCGTCCCGGCCGCGGCCGGGTCGCTGACCGGAAAGGCCGACGTTTCGACCCCGGCTCCGGCCGCAGAGCGGACAGCCACGATCTGTGACGGCCCGGTCGCCGAGGGATTCCTTTCGGCCTTCACTGACATGACCAAGGATAAGCTCTTCATGGCCTACATGGCCATCTACTTCGTCATCGGCTTCCCCGACAAACTCGTCGTGGCCCTCGAGCCCATCCGCTTCGTCGACGAGCTGAGGATGGACTACGCCGCGGCCGGTCTCATCCAGGGCACGATCCCCCTCGCGGGAGCCCTCCTCGGCTATTTCGCGTACGCCAAGCTCGCCGACCGGATCAATCCCTTCGTGGCGCTCATGGCCACATCGCTCCTGTCCTCGGCCCGCTTCATCAATACCGCCTTGGCGCTCGCGCCCCTCCAGCTCATCCCGGGCGCCTTCCTGAACGGCGTCGCCAACGCCGGCTGGGATCTCATCCCCATGTTCTCGCTCATGCTGTTCGCGCGCCGCGAGCGCCTCAGCCTCTACTTCGGCTTCCACAGCACGCTGATCGGCCTGCGCGGCATGATAGGCCCGGTCATCGGAACCTGGCTCTACTCGGGCCTCCACGTCAAGATCGCGACCATCTATCTCATATCGTTCTTCATCGAGCTGGGGGGAACCGCCCTCCTCCTGCCCTTCTACGCGAAGCTGCGCTCCGGCGGAATCTACGGTAGAAGTTAGGCGATTAAGTAGTGCCGCGGACGAGAGGCGTCGGATCCGCCGGCCCGATCGAAGCCGTCGGCCCAGGATGCGCGCATCGGGATGACGGAATCGCCGCCGACGGAAACCCGGCCGGCGGCGCCTGGATCCCGAGCTTCAGCCGATCGCCTCCCCGCCCCGCTCGCCGGTCCTGATCCGCACCGCCTCCGCGAGATCGTAGACGAAGATCTTGCCGTCGCCCACCTCGCCCGTGCGGCCCCCGTGCAGGATCGCGTCGATCGTCGGCTGCACGAAGCTCTCGTTGACCGCGATCTCGAGCCTGATCTTGCGCAGGAGGTTGCCGGTCTCCTTGAGGCCGCGGTAGACCTCCTCGGTGCCGCCCTGCCGGCCGTGCCCGAGCACCTCGGAGACGGTCATGAGCTTGACGTCGGCGGCGTAGAGCGCCTCCTTCACGTACTCGAGCCGGTGAGGCTGGATTATCGCCACGATCATCTTCATCTCGTTTCCTCCGCTTGTCAGTCGATCACGGTGTACGCGCGCTCATGGTGCTGGGTGATGTCGAGGCCGATGGCCTCGTCCTTGAGGTCCACGCGCGCGCCGAGGATGAGATCCGTCAGCTTGAAGATCGCGAGGGTCCCGAAGAAGGACAGGAGCGCGCTCACCCCGACACCGACGAGCTGGATGCCGACTTGGGAAGGTCTGCCGTATAACGCGCCGGCGTAGGAACCGCCGAAGGCCTTCCAGACGGCCGGGTCGGCGAAGACGCCGGTGAGGACGGCTCCCACGAGACCGCCGACGCCGTGGCAGCCGAAGGCGTCGAGCGCGTCGTCGTAGCCGAGCCGTTCCTTGACGAAGCTGACCATGAAGAAGCACACGACCGCCGCGATGACGCCGATGGCCATCGCGCCGCCGGCGTTCACGTATCCCGCGGCCGGCGTGATGGCCACGAGCCCCACGACCGCCCCGGTCACCGCGCCGAGCATGGTCGGCTTGCGGTTGACGATCCAGTCCAAAAGGTGCCAGGCGAGGGCGGCGGTCGCCGCGGCCGTGTTGGTCGTCATGAAGGCGTTGGCGGCCAGGCCGTCGGCGGCGAGGGCCGAGCCCGCGTTGAAGCCGAACCAGCCGAACCAGAGCATGGCCGCGCCCATCATGGTGAAGGGAAGGCTGTGCGGCGGCAGGGTGCGATGATTGGCGCGCTTTCCGATGACGAGCACGGCGGCGAGCGCCGCGAAGCCCGCGTTGACGTGCACCACGGTCCCTCCCGCGAAATCGAGCACCCCGAGCTTGTAGAGCCAGCCGTTGGTCGACCAGACCATGTGGGCGAGCGGCACGTAGATCAGAAGCTCCCAGAGCACCGTGAAGAGGATGAAGGACGAGAACTTGATGCGCTCGGCGAAGGCCCCCGTGATGAGGGCGGGCGTGATCACCGCGAACATGCACTGGAACATCGCGAAGGCGAGATGCGGTATCCGCGCCATCGGCTCGGAAATCGCGTAGGGACTCAGCTGGCCGGAGGATATGCCGGAGAAAAAAGCCCACTTGAAGTCTCCGAGCACGCCGGGGATGAGCTCGGTGTCGCTGAAGGCCAGGCTGTACCCGCAGGCTACCCAGACGACCGAGACGATCGCGAGCGCGGTGAAGCACTGCATGAGAATGCTCAGGACGTTTTTCTTCCGCACCAGGCCGCCGTAAAAGAGGCCGAGAGCCGGAGCGGTCATGAACATGACCAGGGCCGTCGCCGTCAGGACCCAGGCGGTATTGCCGAGGCTCAGGGTCGGGGATGCCGGAGGGACGAGGGCCTGGGCGGAGGATGCGGCAGCTACACTGAAAGCCAGAGCGAACAAAATCAGCAACCTCTTCGGCATGGACGACTCCTTGCGATGCTCCGCGGTTCGTGAGATGCGGCCGTGAGAACTCGCAGTTCGTGTAGCAAAAGTCGTGCCATGTCATGAGCGCTGCGAACTATGTGGACGACCAAGCCAACGACCCCGCCCAGGTTTGAGCCGCCTCTGGCGGGGTCTATCGGGGTCGCGGCAATTTTCGACTATTTTCGGAACGCTACGCCGAACAAGGCTCGTTCAAAATAGGGACGCATTTTGAACGAGCCGCCATGAATTTCGGCTACAATTTCGTAGCAAGCCCGGGTCGTGCCTACGGAATTGTAGGAATGGGCCTCGGGGCCGGGGCCTGCCTCAACTCGATTTGGGCGGCACGTGGAAGGCCGCTTCGATCTCGCGCACCGCGGCGTCGTCTATGGGCCGGAAGCCGCCCAGACGGCGCGCGGCGATGAGGGCGTTGGCCGTGGCCTCGGCCACCTCGAGCCGATCGTAGGCTTCGAGAATCGTACGGCCCGTGGAGAGCACGGCGTCGTTTTCGAGCAGCACCACGGGATTGCGCTCGGTGATCGCCTGGCTCACCTGGCCCTCGTCGTAGAACTGCGTCTCATACGGGAGAACCGGCATGTCCCGGAGGTTGATGTAGGACTCGGGGATGGTGCGCGAGTCGAGTCTCGTACCCGACACGATGAAGGCCGTCACGTAGGGACACTGGGCGGTGACGATGGCGCCGACGCCCGGGTGGTCGGCGTAGATGAGCCGGTGCAGCGAGGAGGCCCGCGAGGGCACGCTGCCGATCTCGCGGCGGTCTCCCACGGCCAGGGCGATATCGCCGACTTCGAGGTTCCTGCGGTCGATGCCGTAGGGCGTGATGAGGAAGGAGTCGTTGCCCAGGCGGGCGGAGAAGGAGCCCTCGGTGCTGGTCATGAGCCGGCGATCGTAGGCGCGGTGCACGAACTCCACGAGGCTCCGCCTGAGTTCCCGCTCGCGCGAGCTTCTGACCCCGGGATCGAAGGTCTCGGAGAACGAGACCGCCCGATGCCGCCACAGCTCGAGCTGGGAGTCCGAGAGCGAGCGGGCTCCTCCGAAGATCGACGCGTTGATGATCGTCTTGGCGCAGAACTCCAGGGTCTCGAAGCGCTGGAAGGCTTCGAGGAGGGTGGCCCCCGCCGCCACGACGCCGTGGTTCTCCAGGACGACGACGTCGCAGAGCTCGGCGAACTTCTGGGCTATGGCGCGGCCCAGGCTCTCGCTGCCGGGCACGGCGTAGGGCGCGAAGCCCACCTTGCCGCAGACGTCGAAGGCCTGGGGGATGACGCGGGTGTCGGGCGCCGCTCCGGCGACGCTGAAGGCGACGAGGGCGGGCGGATGGGCGTGGAGCACGGCCCCGACGTCCGGCCGCGCCTCGTAGACCGCGCGGTGGAAGGGCAGCTCGCTCGAGGGCTTGTGCGGCGAGTCGACGCTCGCGCCGCCGCGGATGCGGACCACATCCTCGGGCCGCATGACCCCTTTGTCGGTTCCGCCGGGGCTGATCCAGACCTCGCCGTTGCCGTCGCGGATGGAGAGGTTGCCGCCCGAGGTCGTGGTCATGCCGTAGCGGTAGATCCTTTCCATGATCTCGGCGATCTGATCGCGCGGGTGCTGATACTCGCTGTTCATGCTTCGAGCCTCCGGAAAGAGGCTAGGCCGCCGCGGGCCCGGGGTCAATAGCTCCGTGCCGGTCCTGGCCAGAGCCGGAGGCTTTCTGTACAATCCACCCCATGCACAGCGCCCTCACACCTCTCGCCTTCGTACTCCTCGTCGCGGCTGGAGGCCTCGCGGGCTTCGTCGACAGCATAGCCGGAGGCGGCGGCATCATCACCCTGCCGGCCCTCCTCGTGGCGGGCTTGCCGCCCCACCTCGCCCTCGGCACCAACAAGCTGCAGTCCAGCTTCGGCAGCCTCACGGCCTCGCTCCGCTACCGCGCGGCGGGCATCGTGCGCTTCCGCGACCTGATCGTGGGCATAGCCGCCACCGCCGCCGGAGCCGGTCTGGGCGCCCTCGCCGTAGGGGCGGTGGACGCCGCCTTCCTGCGGCTCTTCATTCCGATACTCCTCTTCGCCATCCTCGTATTCCTCGCGCTCAGGCCGCGCTTCGGGCTCCAGAAAGAGGAAAAACGCGTCGAATGGGTGCCCTTCTGGATCATCGGAGGCCTCGCCCTCGGCTTCTACGACGGCTTTTTCGGACCGGGCACGGGCACGTTCTGGGCCATGGCCCTGGTGGGCCTGGCCGGCCTCGACCTGCAGGGCGCCACGGCGCACACGAAGGTGGCCAACTTCACGAGCAACCTCGTATCGCTCGGCGTGTTTCTCGCGGCGGGGACGGTCATCTTTCCGATCGGCATGGCCATGGGCGCGGCCGAGGTCGGAGGGGCCTGGGCCGGCAGCCACCTGGTGCTCCGCAAAGGGGCGGCCTTCGTGCGGGCGGTCATCCTGGCGGTGACCGGCGCCATGATCCTCTACATCGTCGCGCGCTACTGGCTTTAAGGCCTAGATCGCCCGGCGGAGGCGCGGATGGCCTCGTTGAGCGTGTCGCGCAGCTTCTCCGAGCCGGGTCTCAGGAGCATGACGACGTCCATCGTGCCGAGCACGCCCGTCGCCGGCACGATGCTGCCGCCGAAGAACCTGTCCGAGAGGTAGGCGCCGACCCTGGACTCGGTGGCCACACCGTCGACGTCCTCCCAGATGAGCTGGACCATGCTCTGCAGGTCGTTCTCGATGTACACGAGTTCGCAGCCGGTGGCCCTCACCACCTGGTCGACGTAGGACCCCTGCTGCACGGCGATCCGCATGCCGCGCAGGTCCTGCGCGGCGATCTCGCCCGTCGCCGGAGCCTTGGACTGGTGGACGAAGACCCGCACCTCGAAGCGCTCGTACGGCAGGCTGGGCAGGACCTTGGAGCCCTGGAAGGCCGCGTTCGGCCAGCCGGCATTCAGCACCACGTCGATCTTCCCGTCTTCGAAGTCCCGGCGGATTCTGTCCCACTGGTCGCCGACGAGGACGTAGGGCAGCCTGGCCTGGGCGCAGATCCGGCGGAAGACCTCGATGCTGACGCCGGCCGATGCGCCTTTTTCCAGATAGACCCAGGGAGGATAGGTGACGTCGTGGCCGACGGTGATCCGGTGGTCGGAGGAGGCGGGCGCCCCGCCGGCCGCGGCCAGACGCCGGCCGAGCGCGGCCTCGGCCTGGTCCCAGTCCCGGGAGGCCTCGGCTATGTGGCCGGCGAGGTCGCCGAGAATGGCGGCCTGCGAGGCGCTGCTCGCCCTGATGTGGCTGGAACTCGAGTTGAGGAACCGCGTCCCCGAGTTCAGCGTCGAGACCTTGAGCGCGATGTGCTCGGAGCTTTGGGCCTGCTCGCGCGAGAGCTCCCTGACGCGCGCCATGCGGGAGGCGGCGGAGGAGAGGGCCTTGGACGAGGCGCTCAGCCGATCGGCCGAGAGCTTGACGTCGGAGACGGCCTCGCTCTTGATCGAGCGGTAGCGTTCGAGCGAGTCCTCGGAATCGGCGAGGCTGGCCTGCAGGGCTCCCACGCGGTGCGACAGCTCGTCGGTGATGTGCTTGGTCCGCTCGGCGAGATTCCGCACCTCCTTCGCGACCACGGCGAAGCCCTTCCCGTGCTCCCCGGCCCTGGCGGCCTGGATCGCGGCGTTGAGCGCGAGCAGATTGGTCAGCTCGGAAATGTCGACGATGTCGGCGATCTGCTCCAGGATCGAGGCGGCTTCCGTGCGAATGCTGTGGAAAAGGCTGATGACGCCCTTGAAGGTTTCCTCCATCGCGTCGATGGAGGAGCTGGCCTTGCCCATGGCCTGGACGCTCTCGTCGGCCTCGGAGCGGGACTCCGCGACGACCTTGTCCGCCGTCTCCAGGTCCGAGAGCACCTGGAGCGAGCTCTTGCCGATCCGCTCGAGTTCGGAGGCGACATCGCCGAGCGAGCGCTCATTCGCGCTCCCCGAATCGAGTATCTTATTTATGAAGAAGGAATTGAGATCGGAAACCTGTCTGAGGTCGTGCAAGAATCCCGATAACTTCAGGTGAAAAGCCGAGAAGGCGCCCAGGCGCTCCGTCATCAGGGACGAAAGATCGCTCTCGGATTCGCCGCTCGGATCGTTATTTAGTGCCATACAAGATTGTATACTTGCTTTATCCAAATCGTCAACTTTTCTCCAATCATACCAATCCATTTTGCGGATGCCAGGCCACCACGAAGCCGGGGATGAGGCAGCTCGGGTTTCCACGGTAGAGCGAAACGCGAGCCGGTCCCTGCCGGTTGCGGCATCCGCACGATTCTGAAGACTCGCGACCGATTTCGGAAATCGGTTTATACGATATATATCCCCAACGCGCAGAGGCAGCCCCAGAGGATCCCGGCGAGGACCTCCAGAGGGCTGTGCGAGCGGAACTGCGGCGAGGCTCCGGGCCGGGCCAGGCCCGTCCGCTCGAACAGGACCTCGATGTCGGCCTTGGAGCGCTCGACGGTGCTCCGCAGCCTGAGGATGTCGGAGATGATGATGGCGGCGGACACGGCGGCGAGCGCGAAGATCCCCGAGCCGAAGCCGTCCACGAGGCCGATCTCGAAGGCGCAGGCCGAGATGAAGGCGGAGTGGGCCGAGGGGAAGCCGCCGTAGTCGCCGAGGCGCCGCAGGTCGGGAGCGCGGCCGCGGGCGAGAGGCGCGAGGACCTTCACGAGCTGGGAACTCGCCATCGCCGCCAGGGCGGCCATGAGCGCGCGGTTGGCGAAGAGCGACAGAAAGCCGGGATCCCGCATCGAGGCCGACACGCTCTAGAGGTTGGTGATCCGCGAAGAGAGACTTTTGCGCCAGTCTTTCTTCTCGCTCTCGGATTCCCAGGGGATCTTTCGCTTGACGACGAAGGCGCTTTCGCTCTTGTCCTTGAATTCGATGACCCCGAAGTTGCCCGAGCCCAGGTACACGAGGCGCTCCTGCGGCGAGATGCTCTCCGCCGCGGCCACGCGCTCGAGCACGCAATCGAAGTGGGCGGGCTCGCCGCCTTCCTTGTTGGCGCAGAGAGCCGTCGCGAGGTCGTAGACGGGCTTTCCGCAGAGCGGACAGGCGCTAGCCTCGCGCTTCTCCTCGGGACGACTCTGGTCGACGGGGCCGCCTTGGCGGCGCCCGCCCTGGCCGCCGCCCCTGCCGTGGAAGGATCTCCGGCGCCCGAAGTGCCTGCGGCCGTCCTCGTGTCCGCCTTCCTTCTCGCCCCGCTCCGAGCCGCCCTTACCGCGCTCGGGAGGAGGTGATCTGTCATCTCTTCGCTCGTCCGCCATCGAAATATCCTTCCGTGAGCCGCGCGCTCAGCACTGTGGCGATTCTCAAGATCGCCCCGGCCATGTAATCTTCGTCGCCCAGCTTCGCCTTGAGCTCCAATATCCGCGCCGAGCGCTCCGCGCCCGGCCTGGAACGCTCCTCGCCCGGTGCGGCAAGGCCGTCACTCGGCCCGGGGCGTTCGGTGCCCGGTGAGGCGCGGGCCGTTCGGGCGGCATCGCATGCAGGTGACAAACCCTTGCCGGTCATAGTTCTCCCGTAAACGCGGACTCGTAACGTTCCGCGACGCCGCCTCCCCGCAGGAGCAGCACATCGAAACGGATCCGCCAGCTAGTATATTCTCGATGCAGAGCGAGGAAGATTTTAGCCGTTTCCACGATCCTTCGGCGCTTGGCCGCGTTTATGGAGTCGGATAGCTCCGCCGCTCCGAGCCGCTCCCAGCTTTTCACCTCTACGAAGCACAGTATGCCGTCCTTGGCGGCCACTATGTCTATCTCCCCCGGACCCGCGCGAAAGTTGCGCGCCACGACGAGCCAGCCCTCGGCGAGAAGGGAGGCGGCGGCCTCTTCCTCGCCGCTTCTGCCGGCCGAAGAGGCGGAGGCCGAGCCGCCGAGTCCGCTCACGTTCCTACGTGCTCCTTCGGGTCTATGGCCTTCGCGACGAAGAGCGTCTTCTCGGCGAGCAGGTCGACGAGGTCGCCCTCCTCCTGATCGTAGCGCTTGCCGAACTCGTCCACGATGACGCGCAGCTTGGGTCGCAGCGGCGCGTCGGGATGGGTCTCGACGACCCGGGCGATCGCGGCGTTGTTCAGGAGCACGGTGGAGCCCAGGGGATAGATGCCCATGCTTCTGATGAGCGCCTTGATGATCTCGGGATCGAAGCGCCGCGAGTTGTCGGAAAGCAGGGCCTTCATGGCCGCGTAGCCGATCATGGAATTGCGGTAGGGCTTGTCGCTGACCATGGCCTCGAAGGCGTCCGCCACCGAGACGATGCGCGCGAGGACATCGATCTCCTTGCCCGCGGTGCGCCGGGGGTAGCCCTCCCCGTCCCAGCGCTCGTGGTGCTGGAGCCCGATGACGCCAACGTCGTCGGGATACAGGAACTCCTTCGTGACGATGCGGTAGGACAAGAGGGGGTGGGCCCTGATCTTCTGCGCCTCGTCCTCGGTCAGGCCGCCCTGCTTCTTGACGATGGAGTCGGGTATGCGCAGCATGCCGATGTCGTGCAGGAGGGCTCCGGTGGACAGATAGGAAAGGCGGTAGGGAGGGAGCTTGAGCGTCCCCCCGACGACGCAGGAGATGATGGCCGTGTTCACGCCGGCGCGGGAGAAGCTGGAGCCGCTCGTCTCCGAGCCGAGAATGGCCGAGATGGCCTCGTCCCGTTCCTCGCGCACCAAGGCCAGCACGCCCTGGGATATCTGGTCCACGGCCTTGGATTCGATCGGCTCGTTCTTCCTGATCCGGGCATGCACCTGCGTGAGCCGGTCCACGAGCTCGGTGTAGCGCAGGTAGAGTTCCTTGCTGCCGGCGAAGCCCTGAGGCTTCGCCGCGAGAGCCTGGCCGCGCTCGGGCTTGGCGGGGGCCTCGTCCTCGACCAGGCCGCCCTCGGTCAGCACGAAGGAGACGCCCCAGCGCTTGAGGACGTCCAGGTCCTTTTGCTTGACCGCGATCCTCGCGGGCACGAGGAGATTCTTGTCGTCGACGAAAACATCCTCGCTGAAACGCGTGCCGGCCTTGATCTGATCCAGGGCGATTCTCTTCTTCATGTTTCCTCTATCGATTTCACGAAGGCGAAGACCCTCGCTACAATCCCGTAATACTCCTCGGGCACCCAATCCCCGAAATCGAGCGGAAAGAGCGCCTGCGCGAGAGCGCCGTCCTCCACGACCGGAACTCCGGCCTCCTCGGCGATGGCCAGGAGCCGGGCCGCGGCCAGGCCGGAAGCCTTGGCCGCGACGAAGGGCGCCGGCAGGCCGGGCCAGTAGCGCAGGGCCACCGCCTTGTCGGCCCGCGGCCCGACGGCCGCCGTGGGATCACGCATCGACATCGAGTCCCCCGGCCTCCATCTCCTCATAAGGATCGGCAAACGAGACCGAACACTCAAAGGCGGAGAGCTCCTCTTCGAGACCGGCTAGCAGCCGCCGGGCCGCGGCGAGGGAATCCGCGTCGTCCACGGCGAGCCTGAGCTCAGGATGCCGGCCGCCGCCGAAGCCGAGGGACAGCCGCCACTCCCGCTTCCCCTCCTCGCCGCGGCGCGAGGTCTCGAAGCGCGCCTCCATCCTGCCGGGACCGCCGAAGGCGTAGGGTAATTTTATCCGAAAGCTTCCCGAGAATGCAATCGAGTCCAGATCGAAGGCGAAGGGGACGTGAATCCACGATCCTTCGGGGCCCCGCAGGTGGTTGAAGAGCGAGAGCAGGTCCCCTTCCCCGCCCGATCGCAGGGTCAGGGAGCGGAGGAGCGAGGCGAGGGCGGAGGGCAGCTTCTCGGGGGGAAGGAGGCGCTCGAAGCCGCCCTCGAGGTCGAAGGCGGGAGTGTCAGGCGAGGTTTCCGGGTCGAGGGTTCCGGCGCCCGGGGAAGCGGGAGCTTCGACGCGGTTTTTCGCCCCCGCGGCGCCCTCGCGCTCCTCGCCGCCGGGACCGCCTTTGCCGCGCTGGCCGCCGTCCCGGCCGCCGCCGCGATAATCGCCGCCGCGGGCCGAGGCGGCGTCCACGAAGGAGCTTTCGGCGGCCAGGCCCTTGGCCTCGAGGCGGGCGGCGACGGCCCGGCGATCGGCGGCGTCGAGTTCGTCGCGGGCCTCGGCGGCGGCGCGGCGGACGCGCATCGCGGCGCGCGGCTCGGGGGCCACGCCTTCGCGGAGCAGGGCCGCCAGGGCGAGGCGGGAAAGCGCGTCGTCGGGCAGACCGGCGCTCAGGAGAAGCGCCCTCAAGGCATCCTCGCGTCCGCCGAGAGCCTGAAGCACGAAGACGTTTCCCTCCCGCGCGACCCTCGCCTGGAAGACCGAGCCCGGAACGAGAGCGGACTGGGCCCTCGCCTTGAGGACGAGCCCTCCCACGGCCACGCGGAAGAGCCCGGGCTCCAGGCGCTCGAGAACGTCGACGGATACGACGGCGCCGGCCCGGAGACGAATCCCTGGACCGGCGCCGCTGACGATGAGCCTCGCCTCGATCGGACCTACGGCTTGCACGCCGGATGCCTGCATCGGGTCCGGGCCGAAGCGCCGGACCTAGTTCTGCTGGGCCTCGACCTCTTCCTTCCTGGAAGGAAGAAGGATCTTGACCTTGGATTTCTTGCCGATCTTCGTGCGGATGTAGTAGAGCTTGGAGCGGCGCACCTTGCCGGGGCGGACGACCTCGACCTTGTCGATGCGCGGTGAGTTGAGGGGAAAGACGCGCTCCACCCCGACCCCGTAGGAAATCTTGCGAACCATGAAGGTCCTGCCGATGCCGGCGTTCTTCATGGCGATGACGAGACCCTCGTAGATCTGGATGCGCTCGGTCTTGCCTTCGACGATCTTGAAATGGACCTTGACCGTGTCGCCCACGTTGAACGGCGCGACGTCGGCCCTAATTTGCTCGGCCTGGATCTTCTGTATCAGGTTCACGGCTTCCCCCTTCGATGACTATCTCGCGCAGCAGCCGCCTGACTTCTTCGGGCAGTCCGGCGGCGGCGAGGAGCTCCGGACGGTACGCCAGGGTCTTCCGCACGCTTTCCCTGAGGCGCCATCGGGCTATGTTCGCATGATGCCCCGAGGTCAAAACCTCGGGGACTGGCATACTAGCATAATCGGCCGGACGTGTATACTGGGGATACTCGAGCAGCGAGGCGGACTTCCGGCCGTCCGAGCCCTCCGGAAGCCCCAGGCCGAAGCTCTCCTCGGCGAGCGACTCTCCCGTTATGACGCCGTCGACGAGGCGGTAGACCGCGTCGACCAGGACGAGGGCGGCCACCTCGCCCGAAGACAGGACATAGTCGCCGATGGAGACCTCGTCCGTCACGTACGTGTCGATGACCCGCTGGTCTATGCCCTCGTAGTGCCCGCAGACCAGCACCAGGTCCCGCTCGGCGGCGAAGTCGCGCGCCATGGCCTGGTTGAAGAGCCGCCCCGAGGGGGTCAGGAAGACGGTGCGCTTGGCCGGGGAGCCGGCCGCCTCGAGGGCCGCGCCGAGGGGGCCGGGCAGCATGAGCATGCCCGCTCCGCCGCCGAAGACCTCGTCGTCGCACTTTCGGTGCCTGTCGGTGGCGTAGTCGCGGATGTCGACGAGCTCGTAGGACACGAGGCCGCGCTTCACGGCCCGGGCCATGATGGAACTCTCGAAGAAGCCCCGCAGCATGCCGGGGAAGAGGCTCAGGACGGTGATGTTCATGACTCGAGGAGCCAGGGAGCGAGGAGCTCGATCCTGCCCGCCGGGATGTCGACGGCGCCGACGAACTCCTTGCGGAAGGGCACGAGGGCGCGGCGCCCCTCGGGCAGCTCGGCCTCGAGCCAGGGGTCGCTTCCGCCCTCGAGCACCGAAACCACGCGGGCGAGGGCCTGCCCCTCGCTGACGAGTTCGAGGCCCACGAGGTCGGTCACGTACCACTCGTTCGGCCCCAGGGGCGCGGCCTTGTCGCGGCTCACGACGATCTCCATGCCGGTGAGGGCCCTGGCCGCCTCGGGGCTGTCGTAGCCCGCGAAGGCCATGACGAGGCCGCCCAGGCCCTCCTCCACGCGCCGGACCCGCAGGTGCAGGTTGCGCCGACCGGAAGCGTCGCGCAACGGCGCGCGGCGCGAGGCGGCGGCGCCGTGCGAGGCGGCGGCGCCCGGGCCGCCCGCTGCCGTAACGCCGCCAATTGCTGCCGGGCCGCCCGCTGTCGTAACGTCGCCAATTGCTGCCGGGCCGCCCGCTGCCGCAGCGCGGCGCAGGGCGGCGGCGCCGCCCATGGCAGCCGAGACCTCGCCAGAGGCCGGCTCGAGGTCGACCTCGGCGAGGCCGAGGAAGTGAGTGAACTCTCCGGAGTACGACAAAACCTTGAGATCGCCGCGGACGCCGTGGGGAGTGCCGAGGCGGCCGATCGCCAGCCGCCCGTCGGACCGTTTATCCACGCTCAGTCGAGGATTTCGAGGATGATGCGCTTCGATGCCGCGGTCGAGGAGGCGGAAAGGATGGTGCGGATGGCCTTGGCGATGCGGCCGTGCTTTCCTATCACCTTTCCGATGTCCTCCTCCGCCACGCGAAGCTCGAGGATGGTTGACTTGTCGCCCTCGACCACCGCGACGTTGACCGCCGCGGGATCGTCGACGAGGGATTTGGCGATGTATTCGACGAGATCGCGTTCCACGATCGTCTCCTTAAAAACTATTTTACGGTGATGCCCTTCTTGTTGAGCAGGCCCCTGACCGTGTCCGAGGGCAGAGCGCCCTTGGCGAGCCATTCCTTCGCCTTCGCCTCGTCGATGACGAGCTGCTTGGCCTCGACCTCGATCGGATGGTAGATGCCGATCTCCTCGAGGGTGCGGCCGTCGCGCGGCTTGCGGGTAT
The DNA here is from genome assembly GCA_021779995.1 of bacterium. Lineage (GTDB taxonomy): Bacteria > Spirochaetota > Spirochaetia > Treponematales > Rectinemataceae > JAJXZP01. Next base: position 15,253 of record JAJXZP010000056.1, read on the forward strand.
CCATGACGACGATGCGATAGAAGGGGCGCATCTTGGCGCCGAAGCGCTTGAGTCGGATCTTGACGCTCATTCCTGTCCTCCTGAGTTTTCACTCTGCGGTTGGGCCCGCCCTTACGACACATCGAACCTAGGCTCGATACATCCCCGGACGGGGGGCCCGGAGCGGGGTGTTCGGAGTTTATACACCGCGCCGCCGGCCTTGGTCAATGCGCGCGCTTGGGTCGGCAGGGTCGAGGACTACTGGTGCAGGAGCGGCGTAGCCGCGACGCCCCCCGGCCGGTGTAGACTCATCCGCGATGGAACGCCCCTTTCCCCCTCGCAGCCTCTTCCTCGCGCCCATGGTCGAGCTGAGCCACAAGCCCTTGCGCATTCTCGCCCGCGAGTTCGGCGGCCTCGACATAGCCTGCACCGAGATGGCGAGCGCGAGTCTTTTCCTCTCCGGCTCGGCCGACGAGCTGTGGTACCTCGATCCGGAGCCCGAGCCGGAGCGCACCATGCTCCAGTTCTACACGATGCGGGGCAGGACCGGGCCCCTTCTTGAGGCGCTCGAGCGCTGCGCCGACCTGGGCGTCATGGGCGCGGACATCAACTTCGGCTGCGCGGCGCCCCGCATCAGCCGGGCGGGCGGCGGCGTGGCCTGGCTCGAGGACCCCTCGGGGGCCTGGAGTCTCGTCGCCGAGGCGCGCCGCGTCTGGCCCAAGCTGCTCTCGGCCAAGCTGCGCATCGGAACCGAGGAGGACTATCCCCGGCTGCGCGACTTCTGCCTCGGCCTCGTCGACGCCGGCCTGGATTTCCTGAGCCTCCATCCCCGGCTGTCGGACGAAAAGTTCCGACGGAAGAGCCGCTGGGACTTCGTGGCCAAGCTGGCCGCGGATCTGAGCGTGCCGGTGGTCGGCAACGGCGACGTGCGGAGCTACGCCGACTATCGCGAGCGCGTCGAGAACTATTCACCCGCGGGCATCATGATCGGCCGCGAGGCGGCGCGGCGACCCTGGATCTTCGCCCTCATCCGCGGGCGCGAGGCCAGGGCGGATTTCTCCCTGGAGATCGACCTCCTGGCGACGGCCGAGCGCATGCTCGACCTGCTCGAGGAGCATATTCCACCGAAGCACCGTCTGGAGCGGGCGCGGCGCTTCTTCGCGTACTACTCGGACAATTTCACCTTCGCCCACCACATAAAATGGCGGCTCCAGAACGCCCCGGACCTGGGCGCGATGCGCGCCTCCCTGAAGTCCTACCTCGCCGAGGTCCCCGGAGACCGCAAGAAGACTTTCAGCGACTAGCCGCGCCGCGCGGCGGTCATCGAGCCGGGCGACCGGGTCGATGACCGCCGCTGTCACACTCAAACTTGCGAATATTTACACTTTCGTTTAATATGTAAAACTCAGAACGAGGAGGACGCATGGCCGACACTATTCCCCAGCTGTTTCTGGAGAAGGTAAGAAGCTATCCCGAACTTCCGGCCCAGTACAGCAAGAACGGCTCGGAGAAATTCGAAGCCGTCAGCTACGCGGCGCTCTTCGACGCGGTGGCGGCCTTCGCCTCGGCCCTCGCGGAGCTGGGAGTGCGGCGCGGCGGCCATGTCGGCCTCATCTCCGATAATAGGAAGGAGTGGCTCGTGGCCGATCTGGCCATTCTGGGGCTGGGGGCCGCCGACGTGCCGCGCGGCTGCGACTCCACCGAGCAGGAGATCGGCTTCATCCTCGGCTTCAGCGAGTGCGCGCTCGCCATCCTGGAAAACGACAAGCAGCTGCGCAAGGTGCTGGCGCAGCGCGCGCTCATGCCGGGGCTGCGGACCCTCGTCCTCTTCGACCCGCCCGAGGCCTCGACCGCGGCGGCCGCGCGCGAGGCGGGGCTGGAGCTGCGCGGCTACGCCGAGATCCTCGCCGCCGGCGCGGCGCGGATCGCCTCGGGAGCCGAGGCGGGCGCCTACGAGTCCGAAGCCGCCCAGGGCCGCCGCGACGAGCTGGCCACGATCATCTTCACCTCGGGCACGACGGGCGAGCCCAAGGGGGTCATGCTCAGCCACGGCAACTTCCTCCACCAGACCGAGTACCTGACGAGCATCATCTTCATCAAGCCGGGGCACATCTTCCTCTCCGTGCTGCCCATCTGGCACAGTTTCGAGCGCATCGCGCAGTACATGATCATAGCCGCGGCAGCGGGCATAGCCTATTCCAAGCCGATCGGCTCGGTGATGCTCGCCGATCTGCAGTCGGTGAAGCCGCAGTGGCTGACCTCGGTGCCGCGGATATGGGAGTCGGTGCGCGACGGGGTCTACCGCAACCTCAAGGCCCAGGGCGAGGCGAAAATGGCGATCTTCGGCTTCTTCCTGGGCATCGGCGAGAGCTACGCGTACTTCCGGAACCACCTGCGCCGCCGCATGCCCGAGTTCACGCCCCGCTCGCGCCTCCTCGAGCTCCTCGCCTCGGTCCTGCCCTTCCTGCTCCTCGCCCCGCTGCGCGCCCTCGGCGAGCTTCTGGTCTTCTCGAAGGTCAAGGAGAAGCTCGGCGGCCGCTTCATCGCCGGCATCTCGGGCGGCGGGGCCCTGCCGCCGGCCGTGGACCGCTTCTTCGACGCGCTCGGCATACTCATCCTCGAGGGCTACGGCCTCACCGAGACCGCGCCGGTGATCGGCGTGCGGGAGCAGCTCCACCCTGTCCTGGGCACCGTGGGCAGGCCCATCCCGGGCACCGAGGTAAAGATCGTCGACGAGAAGGGGAAGACGCTCGGCGCCGGCCGCAAGGGGCTCATCCTCACGCGGGGGCCCTCGGTGATGATGGGCTACTATCGGCGGGACGACCTGACGGCGAAGGCGATAGGCGCCGATCGCTGGTTCGACACGGGAGACCTCGGCATGCTCAGCCACCAGGGCGAGCTCAGGATCACGGGTCGGGCCAAGGACACGATCGTCCTGCGGGGCGGCGAGAACGTCGAGCCCGTGCCCATCGAGCAGAAGCTCATGGAGAGCGAGTACATCGAGCGGGCGGTCGTCCTCGGGCAGGACCAGAAATTTCTGGCG
>JAJXZP010000178.1 GCA_021779995.1 bacterium
GCCGGACGGCGGCGCGTCGCCGGGCGGTTCGCGGCCGGACGGCGGCGGGCGTCTTCGGGCGCGGCGCGGAGGTCTTCGAGCCTTTGACGGGGAGGCGGCGTGATAGAAGTGACCTTGCTGTCCGGCAAGACGATATGGCTCAGTCCTCACCAGCTGGAGGCGGCCGAGGCGAATCCCGACACGACCATCACGATGGTCTCGGGCAAGCGCATCGTCATCCTGGAGGACATTCCGACCCTCGTGGAGCGCATCGTGGCCTACCGCCGCCGCATCGGGAACTTCGCCGACGAGCCCTAGGGCCGCCGTTTCCGACCGGCGCGGCGCCGTATCGCCTTCGGCGGAGCGCCGCGGAGCTTTTCAGTCTTCGCCCCGTCATGTATACTAATCCTCGCGCGCGGATTTCCGATAATCTGTATGAAGGCGGTTCCCCGGCCTCGCGTCGAGGGAGTTTCCGCCGCCCCGGCGGCCGAGGAGGATCGCGATGTCCGACAATGTCGACGACCAGGATGTGAACTTCTCCGATACGGGCGAGACCGAGTCGGCGGCCGCTCCCAAGGCGAAAGGCGCCGGACCGGGACTGGCCCGGCTCCTCATGTTCGTCGGCATCGGGCTCGGAGCGGTCATTTTCATCGTGACCGTCGTCGTCATCACGGTCGGGATCATCAACGGCCAGGGCAAGCCCGCCAACGTGGTGCCCGTGAGCGAGGCCTACCAGGCGGAGCCGCCGGTCTACCAGTACAACAGCACGATCGGCGAGATCCGCGCCCGCACCAACGATCCCGAGCCGGCCTCGGTCATCGTGCGCATCAGCCTGGGCTTCGACATGAACGACAAGGAAGAGTCCAAGGACGTCACCGACATGCTCCCGCGCATCCGCGACTGGCTGCGCAGCTACTTCAGCCTGAAGTCGGCCGACGACCTCACGCCGGACAAGGAGCAGATGATCAAGGAAGAGATCAAGGAAAACCTCAACCGGATGCTGCCCAAGCCGACGATCCGCGAAGTCCTCTTCGAGCGTTTTGACGTTATAAAAATGTGATTTCCACCGGGAGGCGGCATGACCGAAGTCCTGTCCCAGGATGAGATAGACCAGCTCCTCACGGCGATCAACGCGGGCGAGACCGAGCTCGAGGCCATCAAGCCGACGGCCGACACCCGCAAGATCAAGATCTACGACTTCAAGCGGCCGGACAAATTCTCCAAGGAGCAGATCCGCACCGTGCAGATCATGCACGAGACCTTCGCGCGCCTCACCACGACGAGCCTCTCGGCGTCCATGCGCGCCCTCGTGCATGTCCACGTGGCCTCGGTCGACCAGCTCACCTACGAGGAGTTCATCCGCTCCATCCCCACGCCGACCACCCTCGCGGTCGTCAGCATGGATCCCTTGAAGGGCCAGGCCATCCTGGAGATCGACCCTTCGGTCACCTTCACCATCATCGACCGCCTCTTCGGCGGCTCCGGCGAGGGCGCCAAGCTCAACCGGGAGCTCACCGACATCGAGCACTCCGTCATGGAGGGCATCATCGTGCGCATCCTGGGCAACATGCGCGAGGCCTGGACCCAGGTCATCGACCTGCGGCCCCGATTGTCCCAGATCGAGACCAACCCCCAGTTCGCGCAGATCGTCCCCCCGACGGAGATGGTCGTCCTCGTGACCCTCGAGACCAAGGTGGGGGAGGTCGAGGGCATGATGAACCTCTGCATCCCCTACCTCACGATCGAGCCCATCGTATCGAAGCTCTCGGCGCAGTACTGGTACTCCTCCGTGCGCCGCGGCGCCACGACCGAGAACCTCAACATCCTCAAGGAAAAGCTGTCCACCGTCGAGATCCCGGTGATCGCCGAGGTGGGCAAGATCGACATCTCGGTGCGGGACGTCCTGGCGCTCAGGCGGGGCGACATCATCCGGCTCTACTCGGTCCGGGTCGACGACCCCATGACCCTCAATGTCGGCAACAAGAAGAAGTTCCTCTGCCGGCCCGGCGTCATCGGCAAGAAGATGGCCGTGCAGATCATCAAGAAACTCGAGGACGTAGGGCAGGAAGAATTCGAAGAATTGGCATCTGAAGGAGAAGAGAACTATGAGTGACGGCGCCCTCTCCCAGGACGAGATAGACTCCCTGCTCGCGGGACTCGACGGCGGTTCGGCGCCGGCCGCGGCGGCGCCGGGGGGCCGCGCTTCCTCGGCGCTTTCCCCCCAGGACGCCCAGGCTTTCAAGACGATACTGGATTCCATCACCGGCGCGCAATCGCAGAACCTTTCCATGATCACCGGCCTTCCCGTCACGGTGCAGAACCCGGCGGTCGACGCGGTCACGCGCGACGGCTTCCTGCGCGACGTGCCCGAGGAAGTGGTGGCGGTCACCGTCCCCTTCGGCGGCTCCATCCCGGGGGATCACGTCTTCGTCATGTCCAAGGAGCTGGCGGCCAGGATAGCCGCTCTGGCCAACAAGGACGAGGGACTCACCGAGCTCGACGACATGGCCATGTCCGCGGTCCAGGAATGCGTGTCCACCCTCGCCGGCACCGAGATCACCGTGATAGCCGAGAAGACGGGCAACAGGAACATCCAGTCGAGCGTCGCCGAGGGGAAGTTCGGACCCAAGGCCATGGCCAGGGTGCCGACGGGCGATTTCGTCCGCGCCTCCTTCCAGGTCCAGATAGGCGACGCGGTCCCCGAGCGGCTCACCGAGCTCTTCGCCCTCTCCTTCGTGCGCGACCTGCTCGCCGCCACGGGCGGCGGCGCCCAGGGCGGCTCGCCCCAGGGCGCCTTCCCCGGCGGCATGATGAGCCAGACCGGGATGCTGGGCATGCAGGGCCAGGGCGGCTACGGCATGGGCGGCTACCCGGGCGGCGGGATGGCCCCGACGGGCATGAACCCGCCTAACGTCCAGCCCGTGCAGTTCGCCAGTCTCCAGATGCAGCAGGCCTCCCCCGAATCCGGGAACATCGGCCTCATCATGGATGTCTACATGGAGATGACGGTCGAGCTCGGCCGCACCCGCAAGGCCATCAAGGAAATCCTCGGCATGGGCGAGGGCACCATAATCGAGCTGGACAAGCTCGCCGGCGAGCCGGTGGACATCCTCGTCAACCACAAGCTCATAGCCAAGGGCGAGGTCGTGGTCATCGACGAGAACTTCGGCGTCCGCGTCACGGAGATCGTCTCTCCCATGGAGAGAATGGGAGATATGGGCTAAATTTTTACCCTTTGACGAAATAGTTCTTGCGTTTCGTCTCCCGATGCCATAAAATAGAGGGGTATCGGGAGGGGATCTTTTGAAACGCAAAGCGCTCGTCCTGTGCGCCGTCTTGGCGCTGGGGATGGGTGTCGTCGCCGGAGCGCAAAGCACGACCGTGCCGCGCACCGACGCCGCCGGGGCCGTGGGGACGGCCCAGACGGTGGATGAGACGACACTCGTCATCGGCGACAAGGCCGCCACCGTGCCCGCGGGTCAGGCATCCGCAGGTCCTAACACGTTCGCATACTTCATCCGCATGATCGTCGTCCTGGCCCTGGTGCTCGGGGCCATCTACCTCGTCTATCGGCTCATGCGCCGGATGGCGCACCCCCAGGAAGCCGAGGATTCCGCGGTCAAGATACTCGCGTCGACCGGTCTCGGGCCGGGCAAGAAGCTGCACGTCGTGGGACTCGGCGAGAAAGCCTACCTCATCGGCGTCACGGAGGCCTCGGTTTCGCTCATCGCGGAGGTCCAGGACAAGGAGTTCGTCGACGCCCTGACGCTCAAGGCCGCGCTCTCGCCCGAGAAGGCCGCGCGCCGCGCCGACTTCTCCGATCTGCTCGGCTCCCTGCTCGGCCGCGCCAGGCCGAGGTCCTCCGCGGCGCGGCGCGAGGCCGGCGGGGGCCGAGGCGACTATGTCGCTCGCCAGCGCGAGCGGCTGCGAAAGTTTTAAGAGGACGCGGCCATGCGCACCCGACGGATCGTTTTCCTCTGCCTCGTCCTTTTTCAGCTTTCTTCGCTCGCGCTCGCGGCGCAGGCGGCGTCTCCGGTCAAGTCCAACAGCTCGGCCGTGGAGGTCCCGACCCCGCCGCCTGCGGCGAGAAGGGCCAATTCGGGCTTCCCCGGCGGAAGCGCGAGCGGCAATACCGGGCTGTCCGGCCTGATCCCCGCCGTCCCCCTCGTCGATCTGCGCGTGCGCAATCCCACCTCCGGCAGGGAGGTGGCCTTTTCGGTCCAGCTGCTGCTCCTGCTCACCGTGCTGTCCCTGGCGCCCAGCCTCCTCATCCTCGTCACGAGCTTTCTCAGAATTTCGATCGTGCTGGATTTCGTCAAGCGCTCGCTCTCGCTCCAGCAGGCTCCGCCCAACCAGGTGATGCTCGGCATTTCCTTCTTCCTCACCCTGTTCATCATGTGGCCGACCTTCCAGACCGCGTACGACGACGGCATCAAGCCGCTCTCCGACGGCAAGATCAGCGTCCAGCAGGCCTACTACGCGACGGAAAAGCCCTTCCGGATTTTCATGTACGATCAGATGGCCTCCAATCCGGAGAACATCCGCCTCTTCATGTCGATGCGCGGCCTGCCCAAGCCGAGGACCCTCGCCGACGTGCCCACGTACGTGCTGGTGCCCGCCTTCGTCCTCAACGAAATGACCATAGCCTTCAAGATAGGAATCCTGCTGTTCATACCCTTCATCATCATCGACATGGTGGTCGCCTCGATCCTGATGTCGATGGGCATGATCATGCTGCCGCCGGTCATGATTTCGATGCCGTTCAAGATAATCCTGTTCGTGCTGGTCGACGGCTGGAACCTTTTGACGATGCAGCTCGTCAGGTCATTTCATTAAAGGAGAGCGTCGATGAGTGTCGGAGAAGCCGTAACGATCATGAGGGGCGGGATCATCGAGACGCTCATACTCTCGGCGCCCGTCCTGATCGTGGCGATGGTGATCGGCCTCGTGATTTCCATCCTGCAGGCGACGACGCAGATACAGGAGCAGACCCTGACCTTCGTGCCGAAGATCGCCGCGATCATGCTCGTGCTGGCGCTGCTGGGCAGTTGGATGTTCGGCAGCCTCGGCCAGTACACGCGCGAGCTCTTCGCCATGATCCCGCAGATGGCGAGGTAGGCCGTACCGCGATGGGCTGGCCCTTCAACGACTGGAACCTCTTCCTCCTCGTGGCGGTGCGCATCCTCGCCATGATCGAGGTCGCGCCGCTGCTTTCGGGCAGCGGGGTGCCGCAGGTCGCCAAGCTCGGACTGGCCGGCTTCGCGGCGGCGGCGATCTTTCCGGCCGTGAAGGCCGCGGGCTATCCGATTCCCGCGGACGGCGCCTCCTACGCCCTCCTCGTCGTGGGCGAGGCGATGATCGGACTCTCGATGGGTTTTTTCCTCTCGATCGTCTACTCCGCCTTCCTCACGGCGGGGCAGTTCTTCGCGCAGAACATGGGTTTCAGCGCCATGGAGACCTACGATCCCCTCGCCGAGGTCGAAATCCCCATCATGGGTCAGTTCCTGAATCTGATCGCGATGTTCATTTTCTTGGTCACCGACGGCTTCCAGCAGCTTTTCCTCATCGGCGTGAAGGGCTCCTTCATGGCCATCCGGGCCTACGATCTCGTGGCGCGGCGGAACGATATGATCCAGTTTCTGCTGCACGCGGTCGGCGCCCTGTTCGAGCAGTCGCTGGTCATCTCCATGCCCGTGATGGGCACGCTCTTCATCGTCTCGGTGGCCATGGGCCTGCTTTCGAAGGCCGCCCCGCAGATGAACCTCCTCACCGAGGGCTTCCCCATTTCGCTGATGGTGACCTACATCCTCATGATCGTTTCCCTGCCCTTCATGATGGAGGCCTTTTCCCGCATCCTCGGATCGAGTTTCAACGATCTCGGCATCCTCGTGGGAGGCAAGCGATGAACCGCGCGCCCGAGCGGCCGGTCATCGACCTGCAGTGGTTCGCCGAGGCGGCGAACCCGGTCGCCGGAAAGCCTCCGGTCATCGACCTGCAGTGGTTCGCCGCCGAGGACGAGGGACGCACCGAGGAGCCCTCGGAGTACAAGCTCCGCAAGGCCCGCGAGGAAGGAAGGGTGGCGAAGAGCCAGGAGCTCGTCGCCGCCGTGGGGCTTCTCCTGCCCGCGCTCGCCCTCGCGCTCCTGGCTCCCTACCTGGCGCGCACGATGCGGGAGATGGTCCAGTTCTATTTTTCCCGCGCGGCCGAGGCCGACATTTCGCGCGACGGCGGAGCGCTGGCGGCCTCGTTCTTCTCGTTCTTCGTGAGGCTCTCGGCCCCGCTCGCGGCGGTGGCCGTGGTGTCGGCGCTTTTCTCCAATATCCTCCAGGTCGGATTCATCTTCTCGGCCAAGCCCATCACGCCGGATTTCTCGAAGATCGTGCCTCGCTTCGGCGAATATCTGCGCAAGACCGTGTTCTCGACGCAGGCCCTTTTCGGCCTCGTCAAGTCGGTGGTCAAGATCGCCGTCATCGGCGTGGTGGCGTACATGAGTGTCCGCAACCAGCTCGACCGCATCGTGACTCTCTTCACGGCTCCGCTCGGGCAATCGGTCATGTTCATCGGCTCCCTCGCCATCAGGCTCATCATCCAGGTCGCCATCGCCACGCTGATCCTGGCCGTGCCCGACTATCTCTTCCAGCGGCACCAGTACATGGAATCCCTGAAGATGACGAAGGAGGAGGTCAAGGAGGAGCGCAAGCAGCAGGAGGGAGATCCCCTCGTGCGGAGCCGGCTCCGGCAGAGGATGCGGGAGCTGCTGTCGCGCAATATGGCGGCCAACGTGCCCAAGGCCGACGTGGTGATCACGAACCCGACCCACTTCGCGGTGGCGCTCGAGTGGGACCGCGACAGGATGGCCGCCCCCCTGGTCACCGCCAAGGGCCAGGACGAGGTGGCGCTCCGCATCCGCCGCATCGCCGAGGAGAACGGCGTCCCGGTCGTCGAGAACAGGCCCCTCGCCCGGGCCCTGTACGCCGACGTCGAGATCGGCGACGCGATTCCCGAAAAATACTATCAGGCCATCGCCACGGTGCTCGCCCACGTCTACGCCGCGGCGGAGTCGAAGGACGAGTCGGAGGCCGCGTATGCGGTCGGCGATGCATAGATTAAAGGAAGTGGCCCATGGCTGATACCCAGCGCCTGGTGCGCGACACTATTCTCGCCAATCCCTCCGATATCGCGGTCGCCGTGGGGGCCGTGAGCGTCGTCCTCATGATCGTCATACCCGTTCCCGCGGTCCTTCTCGACGTCCTGCTCACCTTCAACCTGACCGTCGGGCTGCTCATCCTGCTCATCGTGCTGTACACCAAGAAGGCCACGGAGTTCTCGATCTTCCCGACGATGCTCCTCGTGACCACCGTCTTCGGACTCGCCCTGAACATCTCGACCACGAGGCTCATCCTCTCCAAGGGCGCGAACTTCGACGTCCGGATCATCCGCGCCTTCGCCTCCTTCGTGGTCGGGGCGGGCGGCACCGACGGCCTCGTCATCGGCTTCATCATCTTCATCATCATCATCGCCGTGCAGGCCATCGTCATCACGAAGGGCGCCACCCGCATAGCCGAGGTCGCCGCGCGCTTCACCCTCGACGGTCTGCCCGGCAAGCAGATGTCGATAGACGCGGAATACAATTCGGGCTCCATCTCCGAGGACGAGGCGCTGCGGCGCAAGAGCGAGGTCCAGCGCGAGGTGGACTTCTACGGCCAGATGGACGGCGCCACGAAATTCATCTCGGGCAACGTCAAGGTCGGCATCTTCATCTCGATCATCAACCTGGTCGGCGGTTTCATCATCGGGATGGTGCTCCACAAGGAGAGCTTCACGGTCGCCATCCAGACCTACACGACGCTGACGATCGGCGAGGGCCTCCTGTCCCAGCTGCCCGCCCTCCTCGTGTCGACGGCCACGGGCATCATCGTGACGCGCGCCAACTCGGCCTGCACCTTCGGCTCGGACGTGACCTTCCAGTTCGCCCAGAACGCCAAGATCTACCTGGTGGCCGCGGTGGTGCTCGCCCTCCTGGCCTTCCTGCCCGGCTTCCCCTGGTACGTCCTCCTGCCCATGGCGGCCGTCCTCGCCTATCTGGGCGTGAGTCTGGCGCGCAAGCAGGCCGCCGACGCCGACAAGGCCGCCCTCGCGGCCGCCGGCGCCGCCCGGAAGGCCGAGGCTCCGGCGGAGCTGTCGCCCGTCGTCCCCCTCGATCCCATCAGCCTCGAGCTGGGCTACGGCCTCATTCCGCTGGTCGACAAGGACAAGGGAGCCGATCTTCTCGAACGCATAACGCGCATCCGCAAGGAGAGCGCCCTGGACATGGGGCTCGTCGTCCCGCGCATCAGGATCATCGACAACATGCGGCTCGAGCCGTCGGAGTACTCTTTCAAGATCAAGGGCGTGCAGGTGGGACGGGGCATCATCCGGCTCGGCTACTATCTCGCCATCAATCCCGGCGGCGTGAGCGAGGAGATCCCCGGCGAGAAGACCCGCGATCCGACCTTCGGCCTGCCCGCCCTCTGGATCGCCGAGGAGCAGCGCGACCGGGCGGAGCGCGCCGGCTACACCGTCGTGGACGCCCCGAGCATCATCGCCACCCATCTCACCGACGTCATCAAGCGCCACGCCGCGGAGATCCTGGGGCGGCAGGAGGTCCAGTCGATCCTGGACGCCCTCAAGAAGGACTACCCGGCCGTCGTCGAGGACACCTCGAAGCGCCTGTCGCTCGGCGAGATCCAGAAGGTCCTGCAGGGGCTGCTGCGGGAGCAGGTGTCCGTCCGCAACATGGTGGCCATTCTCGAGACCCTGGCCGACTACGCGGGCGTGACCAAGGACGTGGGCTTCCTCGTCGAGAAGACCAGGCAGGCCCTCGGACGGCAGATCTGCCTCCAGTACGCCGACCAGGACCGCAATCTCAAGGTCCTCACCATCGACCCCGGCCTGGAGCAGAAGATCATCGACTCCCGGGTGGACACTCCCTCGGGCGTCGTGTCGGCGCTCGAGCCCGCCCTGCAGCGGCAGTGGATCAAGGCGCTCACGCGGGCGGTGGCGGCGGTGCAGCAGAAGGGCTGGCTGCCGGTCGTGCTCTGCTCCGAGGGCGCGCGCGCCCTCGTGAAGGCCAGCACCGAGCGCGAGCTGCCGGATCTCGTGGTCCTCTCGGTTCCGGAAATCGTGGCCGACGCCCGCGTCGAAGCGGTGGGCGAAATAAAAACGGAAGGTTAGGCGATGCAGTATTTCACCGAACAGGCGCCCTCCCACCGGGAGGCGCTCGAGCTGGTCCGCGCGAAGTACGGCGAGGCGGCGCAGATCCTCTCGCATCGGAGCATCCGCATGGGCGGATTCATGGGGCTGTTCGCGCGCGAGGGAGTCGAGGTGACGGGCTATCTGAGGCCCGAGGCGAAGGCGGCCAAGGCGCCGCCGCCGCAGGACCTCGAAGAGGAGAAGCGCAAGATCCTCACCCTGACGGGCGCCATGACGGGCGCCCAGGCCAGGTCCGACCAGGCCCTCCAGCAGGTCCTCGCCGAGATTCAAGGTCTCCGGGACCGCCTCGACCAGCGGCCCGCCGCCGCGGCCGAGGCGGACGATCACGAGACCCTCAGGCGCATGGACGCCCTGCTCGCGCTCAACGACTTCTCCGAGCCCTTCCGGCGGGAGACCCTCGCGCGGCTCAGGCGGGACTTCTCGATAGAGGGACTGGAAAACGCCGAGGAGGTGGAGGACGCCGTCCTGGAATGGATCGGCGACTCCATCCAGGTCTGGAAGGAGACCGAGGCGAAGCGCCCGCGCGTTCTCGCCCTCGTGGGTCCGACGGGAGTCGGCAAGACCACCACGATCGCCAAGCTCGCCGCGATCTACGCCGTGGGCATGGGCGCCGAGCGGCCGCGCTCGGTGCGCATGATCACGATCGACAATTACCGTATCGGGGCCCGGCAGCAGATCGAGACCTACGGCAACATCATGGGGGTGCCCGTTTCCTGCGTCGAGACCGCGGATGACCTGCGCAAGACCATCGCCTTCCACTCCGACGCCGACCTCATCCTCGTCGACACGGTGGGCAAGAGTCCCCGCGACGCCGTCAAGCTCGCGGAGATGCAGCGCATCTTGGCGGCCTGCGGCACGGGAGCGGAGACGCACCTCGCCCTGGCCGCCACCACCAAGGCCAGCGACATGGTCCAGGCGCTCAGGCAGTTCGAGCCCTTCGACTACAAGGCGGTCGTGCTCACCAAGGTCGACGAGACCAACCGGCTCGGCAACGCCGTCTCGGCCCTGGCGGAGCGGCGCAAGAGCCTGTCGTACATCACGACGGGGCAGCGCGTCCCCCAGGACATCGAACGCGCGCGCGTGACGCGGCTGCTCATGAACCTCGAGGGCTTCCGCGTGGACCGGGCAAGATTCGAGGAACGCTACAACGAAGTCTCCGAGGAGGAGAGCGCGCCCCAGGAGGCGCGAGGACGGCGGAGCCCCCGGGCTTACGGCGAGCATCAATCGACACCACTGGCCGAGCGGCAGCTCGGCGCCGATCGGAGTTGACATGGAAGATCAGGCCCAGGCATTGCGCGAGCTGATGGGAAAGAGGGAGGGCGCACAGGCTTCTTCGGGTGAAAGACGGGCTTCGGAGCGGCCTCCTTCTCCCTCGGGGAAGAAGACGCGGATCATCGCGGTCGCGTCCGGGAAGGGCGGCGTGGGCAAGACCAACCTGTCGGTCAACATGGCGATCGCCTACGCCAAGATGGGCAAGCGCGTGATCGTCATGGACGCCGACCTCGGGCTCGCGAACGTCAACGTCATGCTCAACATGATTCCCAAGTACAACCTATATCACGTGATCCGCAAGCAGAAGACCATGCGGGAGATCATCCTGGACACCGAGTACGGCATCCAGATCGTCGCAGGCGCCTCCGGCTTCTCCAAGATAGCCAATCTCACCGAGGAGGAGCGGCAGGCCTTCATCGGCGAGCTGTACACGCTCTCGCAGGCGGACATCGTCATCATCGACACGGCCGCGGGCGTGTCCAACAACGTGCTCGCCTTCGTGGCCGCCGCCGACGACGCCATCATCGTGACGACGCCAGAGCCGACCGCCATCACCGACGCCTACGGCATCATCAAGATCATCGCCACCGAGATCGAGAACCTCAACATAGGCCTCAAGCTGGTGGTCAACCGGGTCAAGACGGTCACCGAGGGCAGGCGGGTCGCCGAGCGGATCATCAACATCTCGGGGCAGTTTCTCAATCTCAAGGTGGAGTACCTGGGCTGCATCTACGACGACCCGATCGTACCGGCTTCCGTGCTCAGGCAGCGGCCTTTCTTCACGCAGGACCAGAAATCCAAGGCCTCGATCTCCATCGCGCATCTCGTGACCAGGATCGAAAAGACCGATTTCGCCGACGACAAAGGCCTCGGTCGCTTCATCAAAAAACTCTTCGGAAAGGACTGAACTTGACGCGGGTCCGGATTTCGGCCTACTCTTACGGGAAGGGAGGGCACGAAGACGGTGGATTCTGATCTGCGCGCTTCGCTCGCTGCGGCCGGCGCCGCGTTCGCGCTCTCCGCCCTCGTGGGCTTGTTCGCCAGGGTCGCGTTCCTCGCGCTGATCGGCAGGGCCGTGCTGGGAGGCCTCCTCATAGGCGCGATCGTGTACGGAGCCATCCGCCTGTTCCGCGCCCTGCTCCTCGTCCCCGAAGCCTCGGGAGACGCCGAGATGCCGGAGCAGCGCGGACACAACCTCGATATCGTCCTTCCGGAAGAGATGCCGGGCTCCTTCGGCGCCGGGACCTCCGGCCTGGACCTGGAATCGATGGAGGAGGAGGGCGGGGAAAGTCCGGAGGATGTCCTGCCTGTCGTCGAGGCCGCTCCTCGGAGCGCCGGCTCGGCATTCGCTTCGGCGGAGGGCGAGCCGAACGGTTCGCCTGCCGAGTTCGAGGCTTCCGAACAGGGTCTCCCGGCTCGCAAGCCCGGGGCGGCACCCCGTTCGCCGGCCCCGGTTCGATCGAGCTCCGCGTCCCGTTCCGCGGCCGCTCGGGCCTTCGCCGACTACGAAGAAGACGACATCGGCGAGGCGGAAAGCCTGCTCGACGAGGTGCCGGATAGCCGTGCCCGGGTCGCGGACGTCTCTTCCTCCCCTCTGCCCGGCGGGGCCGAGGGGTTCAACGATCTCGATGTTCTTCCCGACCTCGAGGGCTTTACCGACAGTTTCGCGGCCAGCGAGTACGGCGTGATGGAATCGGCGTCGGATAATCAAGGTCCCGTTCCCGCCGGACGGGCGGCATCCGGCAGGAGTTCAGGTGTCTCGGATCTCGATCCGGCCACGCTGGCCCAGGCGGTGCGGACGATCCTTAAAAAAGACAGGAAGGGGTAGGGCAACATGGCCGAGAACTCGCTGCAGCCGATAACCGAGGACGAGCTCTGGTCCCGGTACAAGACGAATCGGGACCCAGCCATCCGCGACGCCTTCATCCGGCAATATGCGCCGCTCGTGAAGTACGTCGCCGGCAAGGTCGCCGCCAGCATGCCCAATACCGTGGAATTCGAGGATCTCGTCGGGTTCGGCGTCTTCGGCCTTCTCGACGCCATCGAGAAATTCGATCCCGACAAGAACGTCAAGTTCAAGACCTACGCCGTGACCCGAATCCGCGGCGCCATCTTCGACGAGCTGCGGTCCATAGACTGGGTGCCGCGCTCGGTCCGCCAGAAGACCAAGGAGATCGAGGACGCCATCGTCAATCTGGAGGCCAAGTTCGGCCGCCCCGTCACCGACCTGGAGATCGCCTCCTCCCTCGGCGTCTCCGAGGACGATTTCCTCAAGACCATGCTCAAGATTTCCAGCACCTCCGTCCTCTCGCTCAGCGATGTCTGGTATTCGGGCGATGAGTCCGACAAGATCTCCATAGGCGAGAGCATCGAGTCTCCGGCGAGCATGAATCCCGATTCGACCGTCGAGCGGGAGGAGATCAAGCGCGTCATCGTCCAGGCGATCAACGATCTTCCCGAGAAGGAGAAGAAGGTTCTCGTGCTGTATTATTACGAGGATCTGACCTTGAAAGAGATCGGCCAGGTGCTCGAAGTGACGGAGTCGCGCGTGAGCCAGCTCCACACGAAGGCCATTCTCAGGCTGCGGGCCAAGCTCACGAACCTGCGGCGAGGCATAATCTAGCGCCATGGCCGCGACCCTCGGCATTCCGCAGATCGCCGAGCTCATGCGGCGATACCTCGAGGAGGACACGGCCAAGAAGTCCCTCGTGGTGGAGGGGAAGAGCGTCGAGGAGGCGGTCGCCGACGCGGCGACGCAGCTCGGCGTGGACGTCAGGCGCATCGAGTTCGAGGTCCTCGAGCGGGGCTCCCCCGGCCTGCTGGGGGCGGGCCGGCGCAACTGGCGCATCCGAGCCTACGTGGCCGCCGAAAGGAAGAGCGTCGAACTGCCCGTCGAGGTCGCCGACGCCGACGCCGAGGACCTGAGCCAGGTCGCGGCCCTTTCCAAGGACCGCGACGGGGAGTGCTTCGTCCGCCTTTCGCCGGACGGCGCCCTGCTCAAGGTCACTTCGCCGCTCGGACGCGGCAAGCGCGTCTCGGACAAGTCCGCCGTCGAGAAGCTCGAGGCCCGCGCGGTGAGGCAGTTCGACGAGGAGATGCTCCGCGAGGTTGTCCGGCAAGCCTCGGGCGACTATGTCCGCGTGGGCGACTTCATCACGAACCCCGCGAACGACGCCCTCATGACCGTCGACATCGCCGACCAGGAGATGAAGGCCTACATCACCCTCACCCCGCCCGGGCCGGGCGGCTGCGACCTGTCCAAGGCGACGCTCCTTTCGTTCCTGCGCAACAACCGCATCGTCTTCGGGGTGGACGAGGACGCGCTTCAGGATGTCGAGGATCGCCCGCGCTACCGCGAGGCCGTGCTCGTCGCCGAAGGCGCCAAGCCGCAGAACGGCCGGGACGCCTACGTGCAGTTCAACTTCGAGACGGACAAGTCCACCTACCGGCTCAAGGAGGCCGCCGACGGCAAGGTCAACTTCAAGGAGCTCGGCCTCATCCAGAACGTCGTGGCCGGACAGCCGCTGGCGCGCAAGGTGCCGCCCGAGATCGGCAAGACCGGTCGGACGGTGACCGGCAAGGTCATACCCGCCCGCAACGGCAAGGACATGCCCGTGCCCCTCGGGCGCAACGTGCACGTGGCCGAGGACGGCGCCACCATCATCGCCGACATCAACGGCCAGGTCACCTACATCGCCGGCCGCATCAATGTCGAGGAAATCTTCACGGTCCCCGGCGACGTCAATCTCAAGACCGGCAACATCATGTTCCTCGGCACCGTGATCGTCCAGGGCAACGTGGACGACGGCTTCGTCGTCAAGGCCTCGGGCAACATCGAAGTCAAGGGCGGGGTCGGCAAGAGCGAAGTCGTGGCCGAGGGCGACATCGTGGTCCACCAGGGAGTCACCGGAAAATCCGGCTGCGTCATCAATGCCGGCAAGAGCGTCTGGGCCAAGTTCATCGAGAACGCCACCGTCGAGGCCGGCGAGAATGTCATCGTCTCCGACGGTCTCATCAACTGCAGCGTGACGGCGAACCGGAAGATCATCTGCCAGGGCAAGCGCGCCGCCATCCTCGGCGGGGTCTACCGCGCCTGCGAGGAGATCAACGCCAAGACCCTCGGTTCGCCCGTCGGCGGCGCCGAAACCATCATCGAGGTCGGCTACGACCCCAAGGCCAAGGAAAAGGCGGATCAGCTCCAGGCCCAGGCCTACCAGATAAAGCGCCAGGTCGAGGAAGTCGACAAGAACGTCGCCACGCTCAACGCCATCAAGAAGCAGCGCAAGAGCCTGCCGGAGGACAAGGAAGCCATACTCCAGGACAATCTCATGCGGCGCGAGGATTTCATCGTCGAGCTGCGCTCGCTCGGGAAGGAGATTGAGTCGATCCAGACCTACCTGAACGGCCTCAAGACCCGCGGGCGGATCAGCGCCTCGAGCCGCATCTATCCCGGCGTCGTGCTCGCCATCAAGGATATCCGCGAGAGCGTGAAAAACGAGCAGAAGGCGCTGACGTTCTATCTCGAGAATCAGATGCTCCGCACCACCAAGTACGAGGAGCCCGAGGACGAGATACTCAGACGGGGGCCGCCCGATGCCTATAAGACCGATTGACCTGCAGGTTCTTTTCATGCAGCAGAGCGAGGTCGCTCGCGAGCAGTCCATCGAAAAGGACGGGGCCCGGCTCGCCCAGGCAGTCCAGGGCGCCGCGGCGCAGAAGAAGCTCGTGGAGGCCAAGGACGAGATCACCAAGGCCGAGCAGCCCAAGGAAGGTCCCGCGCCCGTCAAGGAAGGCGCAGGCGGCGGCGCGGGCGCCGGGGCGGGTCAGCGAAAGGAAGCGGAGGCCGGGCCGGAACAGCCTTCCGAAGAGGCCCAGGAGGAGGTCGTGCGGGATCCCGATCTCGGCAACCGCGTCGACCTGAGCGGATGACGTTCTTCCTGCAGCTCCTCTTCGAGGCGGCGCTCACGGTCGCCGGATTCTTCCTGCTCTGGTTTCTCCTCCGCGCTCGGATCCGGCGCTTTCTCGAGCTGGACAATCTTCTGGAGGGAGTGCGCGACGAGAGCCGCGCCCTCGTCATAGAGCTCAACGAGAGCGCGGACCGCAGCGTGAGCCTCGTCGAGGACCGGATCAAGTCGCTCCACGAACTCCTCGACGAAGTGGACCGCCGGATGGGCCTGGCGAGGCGCGAGCTCGAGAAGCGGGCCGTCGAGCGCGAGGTCTACGCCAAGCTCGCGCAGCGCCGGCCGATAGTTCCCCGCGACCACGAGATTCCGCTCCAGGCCGCGATCCGCGAACCGCGGCGGACTGCCGAGCCTGAGGCGCTCCCCGGCTCCGGCGCCGACGGCCCCATCGCGCTCAGCCTTCGCCCGGAGCCCCCCCGGGCCGCGGAGGCCGACGCCGAGGGGTCGCGCGGCGAAGCGCGGGCCGGCGGCCAGGCCTCCTCCGGACAGGCGCCGGACTTCGAGTCCCCGCGCGGCCCCGAGCGGCGCCGGGCGCCCGAGCTTCGCGTAGCCGACGAAAGCGTCGCGCTGGGACCCGGCCTGCGCGAGGAGGCGGTCGGGCTCTACCGGAAAGGGTTCTCCGCCGACATCATCGCCGCGCGACTCGGCGCGACCGTGGCCGAGATCGAGCTCCTCGTGGAAATCGAGGAGCGGCGTTCCGGAGCTTAGATGATGGGCGCGATCATAGGCATGGATTTCGGGACGACCAATTCGCTCTGCGCCTGGATGGACGGCGATCGCCCCGCGCTCATCCACAACCGGCGCGGAGGACGGATCACGCCGAGCGTCGTGGCCGCGACCGCCAAGGGCGAGATTCTCGTGGGCGAGTCGGCCAAGAACCAGGCCCTGGTCAATCCCGAGAACACGGTGGCCGGCATCAAGCGGCAGGTCGGGTCGGGCGGCCTCGTGAGCCTGGGCGGCCGGTCGTGGCGCCCCGAGGAACTGGCCGCCCTGATCCTGTCCTCGCTGCGGCTCGACGCGGAGTCCCACCTCGGGACGGACATAGAGCGGGCCGTCGTCACCGTTCCCGCCAATTTTTCCGACCGGCAGCGGCGCGGCATCGTGGAGGCCGGGAGGCTCGCGGGCCTCGAGGTTCTTCGCGTCGTCAACGAACCCACCGCGGCCGCGGTGGCCCACGCCTGGGCCGCCTCCTCTTCGCGCCCGGGCGACGGCGAAAAATCCCTCGTCCTTGTCTACGACTTCGGCGGCGGCACCTTCGATGTCACCCTCCTTGAGCAGAAGGGACGCGCCTGCGAGGTGCTCGCGTCGCGCGGCGACGGCCGCCTCGGCGGCGCGGATATCGACCGCGAGCTCTACCGCCGGGCCGCCGCGGCCTTCCGGGAGGAATACGGCCTCGACGTCGAGGCCGACCGCTTCCTCGCCCAGCAGCTCGCCGAGGCCTCCGAGCTGGCGAAAATGGAACTCTCCGATCGGGAGGAATCGGCCGTCGGCATCCCCTTCGCCGTGGCGGGCGGCCGGGTGGTGCATCCCCTCTGGACCCTGACGCGCGGCCGCTTCGAGGAGCTCGCCGGCCCCTATGTCGAGCGCAGCCTCGAGCTGACCGAGCGGGTGCTCGCCGATGCGGGCCTGGGCGCGGGGCGAGTCGACCGCCTCGTGCTCTCCGGCGGCTCGAGCCGGATGCCCCTGGTGCGCGCTCTTCTCGCGCAGCGGCTGGGCCTCAAACCCCAGGGAGGCGTCAACCCCGAGGAGATAGTCGCCCTCGGGGCCGCCGTCTGGTCCCTCGTCGACGACCAGCCGGGCCGCCTGCGCATCCGCGACGTCGTCTCCCGGAGCTACGGCGTCGAGATCGACGGCGGCCGCTTCGTCCCCCTCATCCGCAAGAACATCCCCGTGCCGGCCGAGAGCCGCAGAGTGTTCACGACGGTCTCCGACGACCAGGAGGCGGTGGAGATTCACGTCCTCCAGGGTGAGAGCCCCGAGGCGGCCGAGAATGTCTCGCTCGGCCGCTTTCTCCTGTCGGGAGTGCGCGAGGCCAAGCGTGGAGAGCCGCGGATCGAGGTCAGCTTTTCCATCGACGAGTCGGACATGCTCCACGTCTCGGCCGCGGACCTCGATACGGGAGCCCTGCAGGAGCTAAGCATCGTCGATATCGAGAGTTCCCACTCCGAGAGCCCGGACGAATTGCGCGCCTCCATCCGGCTTCTCGCCGGCCGGCTCGCCGCGCTCCGCTCGGGCCTGCGCCTGGAGCGCGGCCTTGAGTCCGAGATCGACGAGACCTGCGCCAGGGCGGCGGCGGCGGGAGCCGGCGCCGACGAGTCCGAGTTCAGGCCGCTGAGGACCGAGCTCGAGGCTCTCGTGGGCGAGCTCCTGGCCCGGAAGGCCGAACGCCGCGCGATCGCCCCGGCGGCCGAGGCCGGAAGGTGAGCGGAAGCGGCGCTTCGGCCTCCAACGGCGCCTGTCTGGCCGTGCTCGGCCTGGCCCCCGGAGCCGGATCGGAGGACATCCGCAGGGCCTATCGCCGCCTCGCCCTGCGCTACCACCCCGACGCCTCGGGCGATCCCGAAACCGCCCGCCGCTTTTCGCGGATCGTGCGGGCCTACAAGG
>JAJXZP010000176.1 GCA_021779995.1 bacterium
CGGGCCGGTGGTCGAGCTCGGCGCCGCGGGCCGAGAAGGCGTAGCCCGCGCCCGCCTCGACCTTCTGCGCGGAGCCCCGCGGCTCCGGCTGCCGCGCCCCCTCCTTGGTCTCGGCGATCACCCCGTAGACGAGCCGCAGGTCGCGCTTGTCGCGCGCGTCCACCGACCTGCGCTCGATCCTCAGGCCCGCCAGGTCGCCCGGCCTCAGCCGGAGGATCTCCGCGACGCGGCGCTCCAGGGCCGATTCCGAGGCGCCGAGCGGCAGGGAAATCTGGTTGATTCTATAGAGTGCCATGTCCTTCTCCGGCCGTCAGTGTGCCGTCCGATTCATAGTGTCTAGGCGATGAGGCTGGCCAGGCGCTCGCGGATGAACTCGCTCTTCTCGCGCAGGCCGATGGCGCCCGTGTGGATGACGAGGACGTTGGGTCGCTTCGGGTCGAGCTTGATCCGCCCCCCGCCCTCGCGGATGAGCCGCACCAGGCGCTCCACCGAGACCTTGGCCACCTTGGAGAACTCGACCGTGACGCTCCCGCCCCGCTCCTTCAGGTTGGCGATCGAGAGGCGGCGGCAGATCACCCGGATCTCGGCCAGGGACAAGAGCGACTGCACCTCGTCGGGCAGGGGTCCGAAGCGGTCCGCCAGCTCCTGGTACAGGGTGTCGAGATCGGCCTGGGTGAGGATGCCGGCGATCTTCTTGTACACCTCCATCTTGAGGGTCGGCTGCGAGACGTAGTCATCCGGGATGTAGCCGGCGTACTCGAGTTCGAGGTAGGGCTCCTCCTCGGCGACGTAGTTCGCGTCGGAGAGGCGCTGGACCGCGTCGTCGAGGAGCTTCAAGTAGAGGTCGAAGCCCACCGCGTAGATGTCGCCCGACTGCTCGCGCCCCAGGAGGTTGCCAGCGCCGCGGACCTCGAGGTCCTTCATGGCGATCTTGAAGCCCGAGCCCAGCTCGGTGAAGTCCGAGATGATCTGGAGGCGCTTCATGGCGAGCTCGTTCAGGGCGCGGCGGTCGGGGTAGAAGAGGTAGGCGTAGGCGAGCCGGTCGGAGCGCCCCACCCGCCCGCGGAGCTGGTAGAGCTGGGAGATGCCGTACATGTCGGCCCGGTCGATGATGATCGTGTTCACGTTCGGGATGTCGATCCCGTTCTCGATGATCGTGGTCGACACGAGGACGTGGAAACCGCCGTGGATGAAGCGGTGCATGATGTCCTCGATCTCCGTGCTGTCCATCTGGCCGTGCGCCGTGTCCACGAGGATCTCCGGCACGATGTTCTGCAGGAAGACCCGCACCTCCTCGAGGCTCTCGACGCGGTTGTGGAGGTAGAAGACCTGCCCGCCGCGAGTCACCTCCTTGCGGATGGCCTCGGCGATGAGCTCGGGGTTGAACTCCTCGACGACCGTCTCGATGGGGTGACGGTTCACGGGCGGGGTGTTGAGCACCGACATGTCCCGGATCTTGAGGAGCGACATGTGGAGGGTCCGCGGAATCGGGGTGGCGGTGAGGGTCAGGCAGTCGACGCTCGCCTTGATCTCCTTGAGACGCTCCTTGTCCTTGACGCCGAAGCGCTGTTCCTCGTCGATGACGAGCAGCCCGAGGTCCTTGAACTCGATGTCCTTCTGCAGGAGGCGGTGGGTGCCGACCACGATATCCACCTGGCCCTCCTTGAGGCCGGCCAGGGTCTTGCGCTGCTCCTTGCGCTCGACCAGGCGCGAGAGCATGGACATCCGGACGGGAAACTCGCCGATCCGGTCGCGCAGGTTCTCGAAGTGCTGCTCGACCAGAATCGTCGTAGGCGCGAGGAAGGCCACCTGCTTGCCGGCCGCCGCCGCCTTGAAGATGGCGCGCATGGCAATTTCGGTCTTCCCGTAGCCGACGTCGCCGCAGACGAGCCGGTCCATCGGCTTGTCGCTCTCCATGTCCGACTTGACTTCCTGGATGCAGCGGAGCTGGTCGACGGTCTCATCGTAGGGGAAGGCCGCCTCGAAGGCGAGCTGCCACTCGCCGTCGGGAGGGAAGGCGAAGCCGCGCGCCGTGCGCCTGCGCGCGTAGATGCGGATGAGGCGCTCGGCGAGCTGCTCGACCGAGGCGCGTACCTTGGCCTTGCGGCTCTCCCAGGACTTGGAGCCCAGCTTGTCCAGCCGCGGATCCTCGCCCTCGTTGCCGATGTAGCGCTGGACCAGGTTGGCCTGCTCGATGGGGACGAAAACCACCTCGTCGTCGGCGTAGTCGACCTTGATGTAGTCGCGCTCGAGGCCGAGCACCTTCATCCGCTCGATGGCCGCGAAGCGCCCGATGCCGTAGTTCACGTGGACCACGTAGTCGCCGGGCGAGAGCTCCACGAAGGTGTCGATGGCCACCGAGCGCGCGCTCTTCAGGGACTTGGGCACCCGCTTGCGGCGGCCGAAAATCTCGTTTTCCTGGACGACGATCAGCTTGAGGCTCGGGATGATGAAACCGGCCGAGAGCCCGCCGACGCCGACGAGGACGGGAAACTCCTTGAGGAGGCTCGCGATGCGCTCGGCCTGGATGTCGGTCTCGGCGAAGATGAAGACCCGGTACCCCGACTTGATGAGTGTCGACAACTCTTCCTTGAAGTACTGGACGTTGCCGAAGAAGGAGCGGGGCTGCTCGACCTCCATGCGGAGCCGCTGACCGCCTTCCACGTCCTTCAGGGCGAAGGTCCGGAGGAGAGGGGGGCCTTCGTCCGCCGCGCGGCCGGTGGCCTCGGATTCGAGGGCCGAGAAGGAGAGCAGGCAGCGCTCGGGCGGAGGCACGGGCCCTTCCTGGAGCGCCCGCCGGTAGAGGCCGGCGTATTCCTTGCGGGCGGCCTCCTCCTGGGCCAGGAGCCGCTCACGGTCCAGGAGGACGACCATGCCCTCGGGACCTAGGTAATCGAGGATGGCCCCCGGCCTTCCTCCTGAGCCTTGATCGTGGACCAGCGGATACCAGAGCTCCTCGCCCTTGGCCTCTCCCTTTTCCCTGAGCTCTTCGAGAAGAGGGCCCTCCCTGCCGGCGCAGCCGGGAAGGCTCGGCAGAAGCTCGGCGAGGCGGGCGACTAGCCCCTCGTCCCAGACGAGTTCCTTCATGGGCCGCAGCGCCACCTTGCCCGGCCGGGAGGTCGCCGACTGGGCCACCGGATCGAAGGTGGAGATGCGCTCTATCCGGTCGTATTCAAAGACGACGCGGACGGCCTCGGATTCGCCCGGCATGAAGACATCGAAAACCTCGCCGCGCAGGGCGAACTCTCCGGGCAGGGAGACCCGCGGCACGCGAAGATAGCCGTAGGAGGCCAGGCGCTCGCCCAAGGTCGAGGGATCGATCCTCCCCCCCTCTTCGAGGCCGAAGACGAGGGGGGCGAAGGACTCGCGCGGAGGGACGGGGGTGACGAAGGCTCGCTGACTGGCGACGACGACCTTCGACACGCCGAGGCAGAGACGGGCGAGGCAGGCGGCGCGCTCGCCGAAGACATGGGCCCGCGGCGAGGCGGCGCGGTAGGCGGCCATGCGCCACCAGGGCAGGCCCTCGGCTTCCACGCCGAAGAGCTCGAGATCGCTTGCCAGGGCCTCGGCCTCCTGGTCGGTGGGCACGACGACGAGTATCGGCCCCCGGATCCGTTCGGCCAGCTCGGCCACCATGACGGCGGCGAAAGGCCCTTCCGTCTCGGAGAGATCCAGGGGAAAGGGGCCCGATTCGAGACGCCGCGAAAGCTCGGCGAGCGGGGCGAAGGACTTAAGACTCTCCAGAACCGCTTGCGGGTGTAAGGTATTCATCATAACATTCCGACAATCGAGAGATGGAATCCAAGGTCGGCAGTATATGCCGGACCCGGGCTTTTGTTCCAGACGAGGGGAGTTCAAGCAGCGCCATGCGCACGAAGTCAGCCTTCGGTTTCGATCGCAGGAAATCCGCCCTGGCGGCCTTCGCGATCCTCTACTCCGTGACCTGCGCATTCGCCGCGCTCGCGCAAGTGTCGGCTCCCGGCTATCCGAGCGCCGCGCCGCTCCCGGCGAGCGGCGCCGAGTCGGCCGCCCCCGACGCGACGACGACCGGAGCCTCGGGCGCGACGCTGGAGATCCGCTTTTTCGACAAACGTATTTACTTCCCAGAGAGTGAAATACCCATCAAGGTGACGATAGCGAACAACGGCGATTCCACCTATAGGTTCAGGCTGGCCGACGACAAGCTGTACAGCCTGACCTTCGATGTCCGGACCCCGACCAACCGCCAGCTCGACTCGAGCGATTCCTACAAGCTGGCTCTCGGGGATTCGAGACCGGTGCTCTATCGCGAGCTGGCGATCAAACCCGGTGAGGAATACTCCTTCATCGAGCGGCTCGAGCGCTACGTTCACATCGACGGACCGGGCAGCTACACGGTGCGCGCGAGCTTCTACCCGGCCCTGGTCGGCTCCGAGACGCCCCCGGCCGTGCTCTCCAACGTCCTCCTGCTCTCGGTCAGGCCCTCGCCGGGACTGCCCCCGGCCCTCGACATGATCAGCCAGGAAACGGGAGAGGTGCTCAAGGCCGAGGCCCTGCCCCCCGACGAGGTCGTTCGGCGCACCATCGTGGCTCGGCAGAAGGGCCTGTGGAACCAGTTCTTCCTCTACCTCGATCTCCAGGCCCTGCTCACCCGGAATCAGGATCGGCGGACCATCTACGAGCGGCAGTCGGACGAAGGAAGACGACGCATGCTGGCGCGCTTCAGGGACGAGCTGGAGTCCAACGTCGTGGACAAGGACATCGTGGTCCAGCCCTATTATTTCGAGATTCTCGAGACGAAATACTCGCCGTACAAAGGCACTGTGCGCGTGCTGGAGAAATTCCAGGATCACCAGCTTCGCCTCGTCAAGGAATACACCTATCTGCTCGAACGCCGCGACGGCGTCTGGTACATCGTCGGCTATACCGTCCTCAACAAGGGCGCCGAATGAAAGCCCTCCTCATCATCGAGAACGACCGCATCGCCGACATAGCCCGCTTCTATCTCCGGCCGCTGGGCTTCGAGGCCGTCCGATACCGCAATCCGCTCAAGGCCCTGGACAATCTCGACGAGATCGAGCCCAACGCCATCGTCGTGAGCGCGCGCGACTTTCCGCGCCATTGGAAGATAATCACCCAGGTGGCGCGCGCGCGATGGAACAAGGACGCCTGCGTGATCGTCCTCCTCAAGGGCGATCTATTCCCCTTCGAGGAGGCGGCCAAGGCGGTACATATCGGCGTAAACGGCGTCGCCCGCGACAATCTCGACGATCGGCACGAACAGGCGCACTTCCAGCACCTGCTCAAGCGCTACGTGACCGTCGACGAGTCGCGCAGCGCCGAGCGCGTCGCTCCCTCCGCCTGGGACCGGCTGGACTTCATATTCTCCCATCCCTCCAGCTACTCGCCCGTGGCCGGACATCTCGAGACCGTCTCGCTCGCCGGAATTTCGTTCATCCCCGACAGCCCCGCCCTGGTCGCCGATCTCGAGGTCGGGCGGCTCATCGAGGATTGCTCGCTCAGGGCCGGGGATCGGATCCTGTCGCTCGCCTGCGCGGTGGTGAGGTCGGACCGGGTGCTCGGGCTGTCGATAGCCGATATCGCGGAAGCGGACCGGGGCTATCTGGAGGATTATCTCGAATCCTGTCCCGAACGCGAGATGCGCGCCCTGCTCGGAAGGGGCAAAGCCTCCGATTGAGGGAAAATCCTCAATATCAAAGAATGACTAGATATTGAAAAATACTTGAAAATCGTGTACCACTACGACATGTCAGACGATGTGTCCACCTGCGACGAGACTTTTATCAAAGAGTACTCGCGAAAGCTCAAGGCGGTCGGGCATCCGATTCGGCTCAGGCTGCTCTGTCTCATAGCCCGCGAGGCCGATCCCTGTGTCACCGACCTCTGGCGCTGCCTCAACCAGCCCCAGCCCGTCATTTCCCAGCACCTCGCGATCCTCAAGGAAAACGGCGTCGTCTCGGCGGAAGTGCAGAAAACCCGGCGCGTCTACTCCATCGTCGATCCCTTCATCAAGGACATCGTCGCGAAGATCCTGCGCGAGCACGACATGAACCTGAAGGTCTGACCGTGACCTCCCCCGTGGTGGAACTCGACGTCGGCGGCAGGAAATGCCGCGTCCGCTCCTACAACGAGGCCGGCTCCGTGCTGGACGGGGTCCATTTCGTCATCGCCGACGCGAACAGCGCCCAGCTGGCGCACCTGAGCGAGGAACGGTCATTCGTCGTCGAACCGGGCGAGGGCTCGAAGCGCTGGGACATCGTCGGCAAGATCCTCGAAAAGGCGGCCGGCCTCGGCTTGCGCAGGGACTCGACCATAGCGGGCATAGGCGGAGGGGTGGTCTGCGACTTGGCGGCCTTCGCCGCGGCCCTGTACATGCGCGGGACCGGTCTCGTGCTCGTTCCCACGACCCTCGTGGCCATGGTCGACGCGGCGGTGGGCGGCAAGGCCGCGGTGGACATGGCCGGAGTGCGCAACCTCGCCGGCACGGTCTACGCGGCCGACGAAGTGCGCATCCACAGGCCCTTTCTCTCGAGCCTCCCCGAGCGGGAGTACCGGTCCGGCCTCGCCGAGGTGCTGCGGACCGCCCTGATCGCGGCGCCCAAGGTCGAGGATCTCATGCGGAAGTCCCGCGAGGCCTTCCTGGCCAGGGACGGCTCGCTGCTCGAGGATACGATTCGGCGCTGTGTCGCCGCGAAGGCCTCGCTCGCCGAGCGCGATCCCTACGACAAGGGGCCGCGCCAGTCCTTGAACCTCGGCCACAGCTTCGGCCACGGCCTGGAGGCGGTGCGGCACGATATCCTGCACGGGGAGGCCGTGGCCTGGGGCATAGGGCGCGCCCTCGACGCCGGGCTCGAGCTCGGCCTGACCGATCCGGATTTCGCGGCCTCGTCGCGCGCTCTCCTCGAGGACTACGGTTTCACGATGCGCTATCCCGGCGTCGACCCCGAGGCGGTGCTCGCCGCGATGCGCCTCGACAAGAAATCGGGGGCGAGCGGCATCAGGCTGGTCGTCCCGCGCGAATCCTGTTCGGTGAGCTACGAGACCGTCGACGAGGCTCTCGTCCTCAAGGCCATTCGCGGCGGCCTCTCCTAGGACGGGATACCAAAGAGCCGCAGTCCGGGCGCCCGGTCAGGGCGAGGTGCGAGGATAGCCCGAGGCCGCTTCGGCCGGACGGGAGAGAGCCTCCGCCGAGCGCGAGTTCCAGGGAGCTATTCCCCGCTCCTCGGCCAGGACTCGCCAGATGCCGCGGGCGCTGTCGCGGTAGCCCTCGGCCGAAAGCGCCTCGCCCAAGCGTTCGAGATCCCGGTACAGCCCCGATGCGGCCGCGTACGAGGACAGATCGTGGTCGTCGCGTATCCGCCCCATGAGCTCCGCAAGGCCGCCGAACTGGTAGGCGGGCTCGTACTCCTTGATCGACGAAATGCAGCGGCTGAGCTCGGTGTCGACCGCGGCCGCGAGATAGATGACGGCGGGGGACCTGCCGTTCTCGAGATAGAACGCCCCGAGTTCGGAGTAGGCGCGGAGCGGGAAAGCCTCGTCGAGACGGTAGAGCGACAGGAAGGTGTCTATGCCTCGGGTCGAGAGTGTCCGCTCCATCGCGAGCCGGAGATAATCGGATTTCTTGGCGAAGAGGACGGCCTCTCCCGTGATCGACAGCAGGGAACTCTCGTACTCGTTCATCTTCCCCTGGTCCCGATACAGCCGGGCGAGCGACTCCAGCAGGACATAGACCTGATCGGGAGAATCGAAGGCCTCGCGCTCGTCGTAGGCCTGCCGGAACTGCATCTCGGCCAGGCGGGTCTCGCCTTCGGCCAGGTATATCTTGCCGATCCAGTAGTCCGACTCGGGATAGGAGCGCAGCGCCGACGCGCTCTCCCTGAGCTTGGCGAGAGAGTCGCCGACGAGGGCTTCGCCGCGGGTCGAGAGGACGAGCCGGGCGGCCTTCAGGAAATTGTCGAAATCGAAGGAGAGGTTCTTGGCGAGAAGCAGCCGGATCTCCTCGAGCAGGGAGCCGCCCGAGCGCTGGTCTATCCCCGCCAGGTCGTAGCTGATCACGTCCCGCGGCGCCACCAGGTGGATCAGCGACCAGATCGAGTCGCCCGCCCGGGCCGCGGCTTTGTCCTTCATCTGGATATCGATGTCGCGTAGCGCGTCGCCGAAGGCCTGCGCGCGCTGTTGGTCGGCCGCCTTGAAGGCGTCGAGCGCCTCGCCGAGCCTTCGCTCCTTGAAGAGCCGCAGGCCGCTCTGGAAACTCTGCCAATCGGCCGGAACGGGCTCGGCGGCGGAGCAGTGCGGCGGAGCGAAGATCGCCAACAGCGTCGCGAGGAGCAATGCGGACGCGACGAGGCTCCCGCGGCGCCCGGGGGTGTCGGGACGATGCTCGGCGCGAAAAATCTCTGCGCTGCTCATTCGAGTTTTTCGAGTTCCTCCGCGAATACAGTATCGGCGTCCTTCGGGTCGATCGTGCGCACTATTTCGCCGCGGCGGAAAATGACGACCTTGTCCCCCGCTCCGGTGATGCCGAGGTCGGCGTGCCGGGCCTCGCCGGGGCCGTTGACCACGCAGCCCATCACCGCGACCGTGGCCGTTTTGCCCAGGGAGTAGAGGCGTTCCGCCCAGCGCGCGGTGAAAGCGTGCGTGTCGAAGGAGGCCCGGCCGCAGCGCGGGCAGGAGACGATGCTGATGCCGGGCCTGGCCAGGCCCGCGCAGGAGAGTATCTCCCGGGCGGCCAGGACCTCGCTCTCCATGCTGTCCGACAGCGACACGCGAATCGTGGCGCCCAGGCCTTCCCGGAGGAGAGGCACGAGGGCGGCCGTGTTCTTCACCACGCCGGCGATGAGGGGGCCGGCCTCGGTGACGCCGAGATGGAGGGGATAGTCGTGGCGCTCGGCGAAGAGCCTGTTGACCTCGAGGGTCGTCGGCACGTCGCTCGCCTTCATCGAGACGACGACCTCGCCGAAACCGAAGTCCTCGAAAACCGCCAGCTCCCGCTCGGCGGCCTCGACGATGGCGGCGGCGCGATCCGGCCGGGCGCGCAGATCCTCGGGCAGGGACCCCGCGTTGACGCCGATGCGAATGGGCACGCCGCGGTCGCGAGCCTTGGTCAGCAGCTCCTCGACCTTCCACCGCGCGCCGATGTTGCCGGGGTTGATGCGGATCTTGGCGATCGGGAAGTCGAGGCACCGCAGCGCTATGCGCCAGTCGAAATGGATGTCCGCCACGAGGGGCATCGGGACGCGCGCGGCCAAGCCGCCGAGCGTCTCGGCCGCCTCGAGGTCGGGGACGGCGAAGCGCAGCACATCGCAGCCCAGGGCTTCCAGGCGGCCGATCCGGGCGATGACCTCATCGTCGACGGCGGCGAGTTTTTCCTTCCACATCGTCTGGACCGAGACGGGAAAGCCGCCTCCCATGATGACACTTCCAACTTTCACGGAGCGCGTGTTCTGCATGGGTCAATGATACTCTCCGCGGACGCCCCGGGTGAAGGGGAGCGCGCGATCTCTTTCGATACGGAAACGGGCGAATACCGCGTTTTTATGAGAGAGCCTCCGTTAGCATTGCGCTTGCAGTCGCGCGCGCCAGGAATTAGGATTCATGGAACTAAGAGAGGCGGTATCGATGAAGAGAAGCTTTTCCATCCGCACCAAGATGTTTCTCAGTCTTGGCATCACCTTCGCCGCCGGAATGGCGCTTTTTTTCGTCGCCGTCAATCCCATGCTGAAGGCGCTGACCTACGGTTCCTCCGTCCAGAATCTCAAGAATGAAACCGAATTGATCAAGGATATGGTGGCCTCGGGCACCGAAGCCTCGGTCCGCAACTATCTGCGCGGCATCGCCGAGAAG
The DNA here is from genome assembly GCA_021779995.1 of bacterium. Lineage (GTDB taxonomy): Bacteria > Spirochaetota > Spirochaetia > Treponematales > Rectinemataceae > JAJXZP01. Next base: position 9,844 of record JAJXZP010000176.1, read on the forward strand.
GCCGAAGCGCTCGAGGAGAGCTACTACCAGCGCTACAAGTCGGGCGAGCTCAGCCTGGCGCAGGCGAAAAACCGCTTCGCGCGGGCGATCCTCGACCCGGCCTTCGGCAAGATCGGCCAGACCGGCTATCTCGCGGTCCTCGACTCGAAGGGCCTCGCGGTGATCCACCCCTACGCCCAGGGCAAGGACTTAAGCTATGTCGACGCGGTCCAGAAGGCCATGAAGCAAAAAACCGGCTATTTCACCTACCAGTTCCAGCATGAAGGGGACGCGGCTCCGCGCGAGAAGGCAGCCTATGTCACCTATTTCGCGCCCTGGGACAGCATCATCTTCGCCTCCAGCTACACCTCCGAGTTCGACGACCTCGTCGACATCCAGGATTTCAGGGACCAGATAATCGCGATCAAGGTCGGCAGGACGGGCTACCCCTTCATCCTCGACTCCAAAGGCAATTACATCATTCACCCCACCCTGCAGGGGCGGAACGCCTACGACGACCGCGACGAGAACGGCCTGTACTTCACGCGCGAGATGATCAAACGGGGGAGCGGCGTCCTCACCTACCTCTGGAAGAACCCCGGGGAATCTCGCGCCAGGCAGATAATCGTCGCCTTCGACACGTATGAGCCGCTCGGCCTGACCATCGGCGTGGGCGTCTACGCCGACGAGCTGTACGGCCTGGCCAACTCGGTCATGGACGTCATCTTCGCCGGCATGGCGCTCACCTTGGCGGCCATCCTGCTCGTGGTGTTCTTCCTGAGCCGGCTCGTGACCAAGCCCGTGCTGAAGATTCAGGACACCATCAACTCGAGCCTGGTCAAGGGCGATCTCACCACGACGCTCGAAGTCCGCTCGAGCGACGAACTTGGCCTCCTCTCCAAGGACTTCAACGCCTTCATCGCCCAGCTCAAGGTCTTCATCGACAAGATGCGCGAGACCGGCCACGGGAACCGGCGGAACGGGAGCGAGCTGTCGCACAGGCTTGAAGAATCTCTCGGACTGCTCACGAAGCTGTTCTCGGCCACGGAGCGCATACGCGAAGAGACCGTGCGCCTCGTCGGCATCGCGACGGAGTCCTCGGCGGCGACGGAAGAGATCGCCGCCACCACCGTCAGCTTCAGCGACCGGATCAACGATCAGGCCGGAGCCGTATCCCAGACCTCCGCGTCGATCGAGGAGATCTCCGCGTCGATCCAGAATGTCCTCAAGATCGTGAACAGCCGGCTCGCCGCCGAGACCGCCCTGAAAGACCTGACGGCCGAAGGGGTCCGGTTGTCCGGGGACACCTCGACGACGGTCGGCGATTTCGCCCAACGCGCCGATTCCATGCAGGACATGATCCGCACCGTCAACGACGTGGCCAGGCAGACGAACCTCCTGGCCATGAACGCCGCCATAGAAGCCGCGCACGCCGGGGAGTACGGCCGGGGTTTCGCGGTCGTCGCCGACGAGATCCGCAAGCTCGCCGAATCCACGGCCAGGCAGTCCAAGGAGATTTCCGCGACGCTCAAGCAGCTGATCTCCCAGGTCGCTCTCGCCCAGACGGCGAGCGGCAAAAGCGGAGAAGCCTTCCAGTCCATAGCCCGCGATATCGAGGCCTCCGTCGACGCTTCGCGCCAGATAGCCGCGGCCATGCAGGAGCTCTCGACGGGAAGCCGCGAAATAGTCGGCGCGACGGGCATGCTTTTCCAGATCACCGAGGAGATACGCGGCGGCTCGCAGGAAATTCGCAAGGGAAGCGAGCGGATCAGGGATTCGCTGGGAGAGACGCGAAAGACGGCCGAACGGGTCGCGCTGGCCCTGGAGCAGATCCAGGGCGGCGTGACCGAGGTCAACGTCGCGCAGCTTCGGGTTTCCGACCTCAACTCCAAGACCAACGCGTCGATCGACGAGCTGCAGAACGACTTCAAGTCATTCTCCACCGGCAGTCCCCTGGACGGCATGGTCTCGGGGAGTCTCGATGTCGCGGCCGCGCGCCTGCACCACAAGGAGTGGGTGCTGAAGGTCAGCCTGGCGCTCAACGGCGCGATGAACCTGAATGCCGCGGAAGCCTCGTCGCCCAAGCGCTGCGCCCTGGGCAAGTGGCTGTACGAAGGCGGCGGGAGGGAGCGGTACAAGGGCTTCGCCAAGATGGGCGAGCTCGAGGAGTTGCACAGCCGGGTGCACGCGACGGTGGGAGGTATACTCGATCGCAACCAGCAAGGCCAGAAGCAGGAAATCGCCACGATGCTCGGCGCCCTCGGCAAGGATTCGGACGCCCTGATCCAGATTCTGAGCGAGCTCGAAGAGGAGTTCGACTGAGCCGGGCGGCGAATCGCGCCAAGGCCGGGGATCCCCCGATCTGCGCGCCTCGGGGTGGTCAGCGAATCAGCATCGCGTCGCCGTAGCTGAAGAAGCGGTAGCGCAGCTGCACCGCCTCGGCGTAGGCTTCGAGGATGCGCTCCCGGCCCGCGAAGGCCGAGACGAGCATGAGCAAGGTCGAGCGGGGCGTATGGAAGTTGGTGAAGAGCCGGTCGACGGCCTTGAAGCGATAGCCGGGATAAATGAAGATATCCGTCCTGCCCGCGCCCGGTCGGAGTCCATCCTCGCCCCAGGCCGACTCGAGGGTCCGCAGGCTGGTGGTGCCCACGGCGAGCACGGGGCGGCCCTCGGCCTTGGCGTGCATCACCGCCAGCGCCGTCTCCTCGGGCACGCTGTACTCTTCGTTGTGCATGCGATGGGCCTCGACCGCCTCGCTACGCACGGGCAGGAAGGTGCCCAGGCCGACATGGAGGGTCACCGTCGCCCGCTCGATGCCTCTATCGCGCAACTCGTCAAGGAGTTCCTCGGTGAAGTGGAGGCCCGCGGTGGGCGAGGCTGCGGAGCCCACGGTCCGGGCGTAGACGGTCTGGTAGCGCTCGGCGTCGCTCGGGGCGTCTTCCCGCCTGATGTAGGGCGGCAGGGGAATGTGCCCCGCCCGGTCGAGGTAGTCGTCGTCGATGGCGGGAGCGAAGCGCAGGAGCCTGGTTCCGTCGCGCTCCATGCTCGCCTCTCCGGCCTCCGTGTCATCGACGATCTCCGCCTCCACGGATTCGGGAAACAGGTAGCGCCGGCCCGGCCTCTGCCGCTTGAGTTTGGTCGCGGTCGCCTCCCATAGTCCGTCCCCGCGCCGGCGGAGCAGCAGGAACTCCACCCGCGCCCCTGTATCGAGCGCCTCGCCGTAGATCCTCGCCTTTCTGACGCGGGAATCGTTGAAGACCATGAGCGTCCCCGGCTCGATGTACGACGCGAGCCGCCTCACTTCTGCGTGCCGTCGCTCGCCCGTCGCGCGGTCGAGCACCAGGAGCCGGGACTCTCCGCGCCGCTCGGGCGGAAATTGGGCTATCAGGTCCTCGGGAAGGTCAAAAGAGAAATCGTCCGTCCTCACTCGGTGGCTCCAAATTGAGATGGCGGTAGGCCGCGGCCGTGGCCACCCGCCCCCGCGATGTGCGCGCGACGAGCCCGGCCTGGATGAGGTAGGGCTCGTAGTAGTCTTCGAGGCTGTCGACGCCCTCGCCCACGGTGATGGCCAGAGTCTCGGCGCCGACCGGGCCGCCGGAGTACTTTTGGATGATCGCGCGAAGGATCTCGCGGTCGAGGCGCTCCAGGCCGAGCTCGTCGATCTCGAGCCGCTTGAGGCCCGACTCCACGATCCGCGCGGTGACCCTCCCCTGCCCCTCCACCTGGGCGAAGTCGCGCATCCTGCGCAGGATGCGGTTGGCGATGCGGGGTGTGCCGCGGCTCGAGGCCGCGAGGCGGCGGGCGGCCTCGGCCTCCACCTCGACGCCCAGTATGGAAGCCGAGCGCCTGACTATGGCCTCCAGCTCCTCGGCCTCGTAGTAGCCGAAGCGCAGCGAGATGCCGAAGCGGCTCGAGAGCGGCGCCGAGACCGTGCCCGCCTTCGTGGTGGCCCCCACCAGGGTGAAGGGCGGCACGGGCACGCGAACCGTGCGGGCCGCCGGCCCCTGCCCGATAATCCAGTCGAGCTCGAAGTCCTCCATCGCGATGTAGAGCATCTCCTCGATGGCGGGCTTGAGGCGATGGATCTCGTCGATGAAGAGGACCGAGCGCTCGCGCAGGGTCGTGAGCACTCCCGCGAGGTCCTTCGGCTTGTCGAGGGCGGGGGCGCTCGTGGGCTTGAAATCCACGCCGAGCTCGTTCGCCACGACGAGGGCGAGGGTCGTCTTGCCGAGTCCGGGCGGCCCCATGAGAAAGAGATGGTCGAGGGCCTCGCCGCGCTCGCGGGCGGCGCGGATGAAGAGGCCGAGGTTTTCCTTGAGCTTGGCCTGCCCCTGGAATTCCGCGAGCGAGCGCGGCCGGAGCGAGAGCTCTCGCTCGTCCTGCTCGGGATCGAACTCGGGATCCACGGCGCGCACCATCGGCTAGGCTCCTCCCGAGGACAGGTCGAGAAGGGCGCGCCGGAAAAGCTCCCGCTCGCGCTCGGGCCCCGGAGGCAGGTCCTCGGCCAAGGCGCCCACGCGGCGCTCGACCGCCTTGCGGTCGAAGCCCATGTCGCAGAGGGCGCGCACCACGTCGGTCCATTCGCCCTGCGCCTTTCCCGGCCCGGCGTCCCGGTCGGAGCTCAGCACGAGCCGCCCCTTGAGCGCGAGCAGCATTTTCTGCGCCAGCTTCGGCCCCACGCCGGGCACGCGCTGCAGGGCGGCGAGGTCGTCCGAGCCGAGGGCGGCGTCGAGATCCGCGGGCGTGATGCCCGAGAGGATGCGGAGGGCCTGCTTGGGGCCTATGCCCTCCACCTTCATGAGTTCGTGGAACACGCTCCGCTCCTGGGCGCTGGGGAAACCGAAAAGACGCATGCCGTCTTCGTAGTGGTGGAGCCAGGTGAAGACGCGGACCTCCTCGTCGAGCTTGCCGAAATCGTCGAGCGAGCGGGCGGGGACGGACAGCTCCCATTCCACGCCTCCGGTCTCGACGCAGATCGAATCGGCGCGCTTTTCGCTCAGGCGTCCGCGGATGCTGTTGAACATTGTGGGCCGAGTATAGAACGGCAGAGCGAGGCTCTACAAGGAGCGCGTCGTATCGAGCGGGCCCTGGTGGTGGAAGCGGCAGATCGCCGCGGCCAGGGCGTCGGCCGCGTGATCGGGGCGCGGCCGCTCGGAGAGGCCTAAAAGGACGCGTACCATCTCCTGGACCTGCTCCTTCTCGGCGCGGGACGAGCCGGTGACGGCCTGCTTCAGGGCGTTCGGAGGGTATTCGGCGAGGGCCACCCCGGCCCTCGCGAAAGCGAGGCGAATCACGCCTTTGGCCTCCGCCACGGGGAGGGCGGAGCTCACATTGCGGGCGAAATAGAGGCTTTCCATTCCGGCGAGGTCGGGTTCCCAGGTCTCGATCAAGTCCGCGACGGCGCCGAAAATTTCCAGGAGCCGACGGCCCATGGGCTCGGCCGCCGCCGTCTCGACGCAGCCGTGAGCGAGATGGCGGATCCGCCCGTTCTCCGCCTCGATGACGCCGTAGCCTACGGAGGCCAGGCCCGGGTCGATACCGACAATGCGAAGGGCCGAACCGCAGCGCGGTCCGGCCCTTCCTTCGCCGATTTCGGCGGCGCTCCGGCCGGAGCCGGTGCCGCCGCGCGTCATCCGCGATCGGCTACTCGTCGGATTCCTCCGGCAGCTCGATGTTGTGGTAGACGTTCTGCACGTCCTCGCTCTCTTCGAGCCTATCGATGAGCTTCTGCACCTTGGACGCGTTGTCCTTGTCCGGAGCGACGTAGGTCTCGGGGACCATCGAAATTTCGGCGCCGTCGGTCTCGAAACCGGCGGCGTTCATCGCGTTGAGGACAGCCTCGAAGGCGTCCGGAGCGGTATACACGACGAGCTCGCCGTCTTCGTTCTGGACGTCGTCGGCTCCGACCTCGATCGCCGCTTCCATGATCTTGTCCTCGCTGTACTTTTCGCCGTCGAATGACAGGACACCCTTGCGCTTGAACAGATAGGAGACCGAGCCCGTGGCGCCGAAATTGGAGCCTGCCCGGGTGAGGATGTTGCGTATTTCGGCGGCCGCCCGGTTCTTGTTGTCGGTGAGAACCTCGATGAGGAGGGCTCCGCCGCCCGGTGCGTAGGCCTCGTAGGTGAGCTCTTCGTAGTTGACACCATCGAGATCTCCGGTGCCCTTCTTTATGGCGCGATCGATGTTGTCCTTGGGCATATTGGCGCCGCGCGCCTTGAGAACGGCGGTGCGGAGGCGCGGATTGCCCTCGGGATCGCCGCCGCCCATGCGCGCGGCGATGGAAATTTCCTTTATCAGCTTCGTGAACATCTGGCCGCGCTTCGCGTCGAGCGCGCCCTTCTTGTGCTTTATGGTCGCCCATTTGCTATGGCCGGACATGTGAGCTCCTTCTGTTGCGAATCGACATTTAAGACTAGCATAGCGCCGGGAAAACTGTCAATCCTGAGACGCTTTTCAGCGGTAGCTCGGTATATGTTGCGGTATCGTGCAGTTTCAACGAAAAGCGTGCGATGGCTGAACAGCGCATATCACAAAAAAGCCGTCCCGAGGACGGCTTTTACGGGAGAGTTCCTGAACCTGCGTTTAGGACGGGCCTGGATGCTTTCCGCTCGCGGCGAGGGTGAAAAACTAGCGCCGATCCGCCTTGACGGGGGCGATCTTTCCGCGCTGGATGCCGTCGCGGAGGACCTTCAGCGTGAGCTCGTCGTACCAGCCGTAATCGAAGGGCTTCTTGCCGCGCATGGTATACTTGATCGCCGCTTCGAGTTCGTCCTTGCAGGGCTCGCAAATGTCGATGTCGGCGATATGGAAGATGGATCTCGTCGGCATCGGATTTTCTACGGGTTTCTTGCAGACGTCGCAGTAGAGCACTTTCATCGCAAACTCCTTTGCGTATGCCATTCTCGAAGACTATGATATCGCATAGCGACCAGGCGCGCAAGCAGGAAGAGGGGTTCGGATGAGCTATACCTTCGCGATAGGCGATCGACATTTCGGCGGCGGCCACTGTCTCGTCGTCGCCGAGATAGGCACGGGGCACGGAGGGGACGTGGCCATGGCCCGCGAACTCATCGCGGCGGCCTCGGGCGCGGGGGCGGACTGCGCCAAGTTCCAGTGCGTGATAGCCGACGAGATCCTGCATCCGGCCACGGGCTCCGTTCCCCTGCCGGGCGGCCCGACGAGCCTGTACGAGCGCTTCAAGGAGCTCGAGCTCGACGAGGACTTCTACGCCGAGCTCAAGGCCGAGACCGAGGCGAGGGGCATGCTCTTCCTGTGCACGCCCTTCGGCCTCGGGAGCGCCCGTCTCCTCAAGAGAATCGGCGTCGCCGCGATGAAGATCGCGAGCCCCGAGCTCAACCATCTTCCGCTTCTCGACGAGCTGGCCTCCTACGGCCTCCCGACGATTCTTTCGAGCGGGGTCTCGACCCTCGCCGACATCGAGCGGGCGGTCCGGCGCTTCCGCTCCCCCCTCGCCCTGCTGCACTGCGTGACGGCCTATCCCGCGCCGGAAGCGGAATACAACCTGCGCGTGCTCCCCGGACTGTCCGGCCTGCTCGGGCTCCCGGTCGGCGTCTCGGATCACTCCCTCGACCCCGTCCTCGTTCCCGCCCTCGCGGTGGCCTCGGGAGCCCTCGTCGTCGAGAAGCACATCTGCCTCTCGCGCGGCGACGGGGGTCTCGACGATCCGGTGGCTCAGCCGCCCGAGGCCTTCGGCGAAATGGTACGCGCGGTGCGGCGGGCCCAGGCCCGCCCCGGCTCCGACACGATGGACGAGCTCGCCGCGGCCTACGGGCGCGCAGCGGTCGAGGCCGCGCTCGGCGACGGCGTCAAACGCCTCGCTCCGAGCGAGGCGGCCAACTATCTACGGACCAATCGGTCCGTGCACGCGCTCAGGGCCATCCGAGAGGGCGAGGTCCTCGGCCCCGACAACCTCGCCCTCCTCCGGACGGAGAAAGTGCTGCGGCCGGGTCTCGGCCCCGAGTTCCTGGATATCGTGGCCGGAAGGCGCGCCCGGCGCGACATACCGACGGGCGAAGGTCTCGAATGGGAGGATGTCGGCGATCTGGCCTGAGGCCGCCCTCCTCGGGCCGCCCGGGCCTCAGGGGGGCCTTCACTTCAGCCTGACGACCGTCTTTCCGTAGCCGCCCTCCTCGGGCCGCCCGGGCCTCGGGGGCTTTCACTTCAGCCT
>JAJXZP010000200.1 GCA_021779995.1 bacterium
CCGTACGCTATGCGGACGCCGTCGGCCGCGATCCCCTGAACTCGAGGTCGCCGGAGGAGAGGGCGAAGGCCTCGGTCAGGGCCTTCTCGGCCTCGGGGCTGGGCGTGGCGAGGGCCTGGAGCGCGCCCATGGCCTCGAGCCTGAGGTCGCGGTCCGGCTCGCGGGCGACGATCTTCGCCAGGGCCTGGAGCACGGCCGGCCGGTTGGCACCCATCTCGCCCAGGGCGCGCACGGCGAAGAGCCTGAGCATCGCGTACTTGTCGCCGCGCATCTGGGCGGTCGTCACGAGGGTCTGCCAGATGTTGAGGGTCGGGGAGTCGTAGCCGATGACCCCCAGAGCGCGCACCGCGTTGATGCGGGTCGCCATCGTCTCGTTCTCGTTCGTCACGAGCTGCTGGAGCGTCTCGCTCACCCGGGGGTTGCTGCCGTTGCGCAGGCGGTAGAGCGCCCAGGCGGCGTTGCGCTTGACCTCGGATTGCGGCTTCTGGAGGAGGGCGAGGAGGGTGGGCAGGCTCGTCGGGTCGGCGAAGCTGGCGAGGAGCGCCGTCCCCGCGGCGAGGAGATTCTCGTCGGAGGAGGTGGAGAGGGCGCGCGTCACGGCGCCGAGGACAGGGAGCTGATTCGCGGGGTAGAGCCTGAGGAGGGCCGCGGAGGCGGCGGTGCGGATCGCCGGCTTGGGATCGCCCAGGTCCGCGACGAGGACCGGGATGCCGAGGGCCCCCTGGGAGTTCGAGCCGACGGCGGCGATGGTCGCGAGCTCGAGGGTGGGATCGAGGTCCTTTTCCTGGAGCAGCTTGAGGAAGGCCGGCATGATCGCGTCGCCCCGCTCGCCCGAGAGGGCGACGACGGCGGCCGTGCGGACCGCGGGGTCCTTGTCGCCCGCGACGATGGGCAGGAGGGCGTCGACCGCGGCCTGCGACTGGAAGCCGCCGAGGCCCGAGGCCGCGACCGAGCGGACGGTTCCCTGGTCGGAGGCGGCGAAGAGCTTGAGCGCGTTCATCACCCGCAGGTCGCCGTTGCCGCTCTCGGCTATGCCGGCCAGGGCCTCGGCCGCCGCGAGGGTGAGCTCGGGAGGCAGGGCTTCCTTGGCTCCCGGCTTGAGGAGGGCGAGGATGGTGTCGAGCCCCGCGGCCCCGCCGATCTCGCCCGTGGCGAGGAGGGCCGCCTTGCGGACCTCGGGAGAGTTCGAGGAGGCGAGCTGCCGCGCGAGCATCGGGACGGCCGGCTTGTAGCCGATCCGGCCGAGGGCGCGCATGGCGTCGACGGCGTAGGCGGGGTCCGAGGCCAGGCCGACGAGGACCTCGGCGTCCTCGGTCGCCTTGATCGAGCCGAGAATCCCGATCGCGACCTTGGTCCGCTGGGGGTTCGAGCCCTTCTCCGTCTGGATGATATTGACGCAGCTCATGGCGAGGACGGAGCGGTCGTCCGGCTGGAGATCCGGGGGAAGGGGGTAGCCCTGGGCGACGGCCGCGAAGAGGGCGTCCCGGGCGGTCGTGAAATCGGTCTCGCTCTTCAGTCCCTCCGTGCGATAGGCGGTGCTCATGGCCGCTATGTAGCCCCCGAGCCGGCTTTGCGCCTCCTTGAGGGCCGAAGGCGTGAGATAGAGCGTGTTCCCCATATCCTCCCGCCGCCGCACCGCCTCGTCGAGCGAGGTCGAGAAATCGATGGCGATGAGCTGGCCCAGGGGGTCCGTGGCGTTCTTCACCCCCTGCTGGACCGCCTTGAGTTTGTCGACGCCGATGAAGCGCCAGTTCGCCACGATGAAATCGAGGATTTCCTGGGTCTGGAGCTGGCCGTCGCGGATCCGGGATTCCGGGATGGCTTCGTTGAGGTCGGCGGTCTGGTCCAGCTTGCCGTTGCCGTTGAGGTCGATATAGCCCTGCGCGATCTCGGGGAATATCTTGACGAGCTCGCGGGCGAGGGGGGAGTCGACGACCTTGGTCGTGACCTGGGCGAAGCCCGGCGCGAGGGCGAGAGTGGAGAAGGCGAGGCCGAGGACCGCCGCCCGGAAAAGGATAGTGCGTCGCATAGACCACTATCGTAGGGCCTCGCGGCTTCCGTGTCAAAGGTTGTCCCGGGACGGCCTCCGGGGCCGGGCCGCGAAAAACTCGCGCCTCGGCCGATAAAAAAAGGAGCCGCCCGTCGGTGCGACTCCCTTTTCCCGATTTTTTACCTGTGCTAAGGAGGCATGAACAATCGAAAGAAGCCCGCCGGCTTAGGATCCGGCGGACCGATTGCCTAGAAGTTGGCCTTCACGAGCAAAGGGATGCCCAGGTTGGTCTGATCGCCGTAATTGAAGCCGGCGTCGAACTCGGCGGCCTTGCCGGCGGGGAATACGAGGTCGCAGCCCACCATGTACTTGTTGGCCTTGCCCGCGTAGTTGAGCTTGACGAGGCTGGAGGTGGAGTCGTACTCGCCGTAGGGGCGCAGCTTGAGCTGGGGCGCGACGGTGTAGTTGATCTCGCCCTCGACGTAGCTGTTCGCGTTCGCGAAGTCGAGGTCGGTCGCGAGGTCGACGGTCATCGGCAGCAGGTCGGCCATGTTGTAGTCGAGGATGGCGATGAGGCTAGTGGCGGTGTTGTAGGAGGAGTTGTACATGGTGTCGCCGTCGTAGCGCAGCCCCGCGGTGGCGGTCAGGTTCTTGACGCCGGTATAGGAGAAGGCGAGGCTGAAGTAGGACTTGCTGAAGTCGTCGGCGGTAGCGTTGCCCGCCAGGGCCGAGCCGCTGTTGGGGGCGTAGTGGCCGATCGAAGAGTTGAAGAGCACCTTGCCCAGGCCGGAGACGGTGTAGGCCGCCGCGAAGCCGAGGTCGTGGGCATTGAAGGAAGAGCCGTCGATGCGGTCGAACATGGCGACGCTCAGGCCGGCCATGGGCTGGACCTGGACGATGGCGCCCGTCGTGGTGCCGCACTGAGCTCCGAGCAGGGCGGTGCCGGGCTGAAGCGCGTCCGTGTAGACGTTGCCGAGGAACTGGTCATATTCGTACTGCTGGACCACCTCGTAGTCGGTAATGTCGAGCTTGCCGGACGTCACCTTCACGACGCCGCCGAAGAGGTTCACGAAGGCGTAGCCGTACTTGGGGCCGCTGGAGAAAGCATTCACGAAACCGTAACCCTGGCCATTGGCGACGCCGGCGGGATTGCTGACGCCGTTGCCCTGGAGCCGGAACTTGGCGCCGAAGAGGTTGTCCGCATCCACATAGGAAATGTTGAGCCGGAGCCGGTCGGCGTAGTTGAAGGCCTGGGCTCCGCTCGAGGGCGCGTAATAGCCGCCGCCGGTGCGATAGTAGCCGTTCCACGTGAGTTGGGCGAAGGCCGAGGCGGGGACGATGATGGCCGCGGCTATCGCCAGGATGAAGGGAAGGACACGCTTCATATATTCCTCCTGCTGTGCATAACGCCGCTCTCGGCGACGCGAGTAGACCTTACCCGCCGTGTGTTAGGCATCGGTGACGGTTCTTCGGCGATTCGGCCATTTTTCTGTTCGGAATAGGTTAATCGGACCGATCGATCCCCCGGGGGAGAGCTGTTCCCGCCGCCCGCGGCAGACTAAAATCGTTTCGTGCGGGTCCGGCGGCGCATCGAGCACCGACGCGGATCGCGCGATCAAGGAGGGGTCGATGAAGAACCTGGGCGAGACGCTCCTGCGCGAGGAGCCCTTTTCGGAGATCGTCATCGGGAACACTGCCGTCGTGCGGGCCATGGTCGAGGCGGGGACGAGGGTCGTCACGTCCTACCCCGGCTCGCCGACTCCCGAGATGGCCGAGGCGATCAGGGCCATCCCGGCCGAGCGGCGGCCCTTCTATTTCGAGTTCTCCACGAATGAGAAGGTGGCCCTCGAGGTGGCCTTCGGGGCAGCCCTGAACGGGCATCCCTCGGCCGTATTCTTCAAGAGCGTGGGCCTCAACGTGGCCGCCGACAGCTTCGTGCAACTTCCCCTCATGGACATTCCGGGCGGGATGGTGGTCGTGCTCGGCGACGACCCGGGCGCCAACTCGAGCCAGAACGAGCAGGACAACCGGCACTACGCCCGGCTTTCGTACATGCCGCTCATCGAGCCGGCGACGGCCCGGGAGGCCTACGTCATGTTCCTCGAGGCGCAGCGCCTGGCCCGCGAGAAGCGCACGGCGGTGATCCTGCGCCTGACCACCCATGTCTGCCACGCGAAGGAGCGGGTCGCCTTCGCCGCCTGGAAGCCGCAGGCCTTGGATCGCGCCGCGCGCTTCGACCCCGACTCCTCCGAGCACATTCCGCTCGCGGCCTCGGTCTTTCCCTTGAAGCGCCGGGCGCTCGCGCGCCTGGAGGAGGTCCGCGCGTCCTTCGAGCGCTCGTCCCTGAACCGCGTCGTGGACCAGGGGAACCGCTCGTGCGGGGTCATCGCCGCGGGCACGGCCAGGCTGTCCCTGCTCGACGCGCTCGAGTCCTGCGAATCCAAGCCCGATCTGCTCGAGCT
>JAJXZP010000050.1 GCA_021779995.1 bacterium
TCGTGGCAGCCGGAGTTGATTTTGGAAATCTTGGCGCAGCACTGCGCGACCTGGGTCTGCTTCTCAGGCTGCTTGCGGATGAGTGACTTCATGGGAACCTCCTTTCGATAGGGTGTTCGTCGGGATATTCGACGGATCGCGAAAAGTCTAGCTTGAGGACTTGTAGCCCCTGATGGTCCAGCTTACCACCTGCACCGCGCCCTTCTCGTAGGGCTTCGACTCCTCGAGAACGGCGACCTCCCGAAAGCCCGCCCGGGCGAGCTCGTCGAGATAGACCTCGCGCTCGACCGAGCCGGCCCAGCATTCGGCCACGGCGGCGGGATCGGTCCGGTATCGCTCGGGGACTTCCGAGGTCGAGTAGATGTCGCTGACCACGAATCGTCCGCCCTCGGCGAGAATCCGGTGGACTTCGTTCCAGACCGCCTGCTTGTCGCGGGCGTGGTTGATGCTGCAGTTGGAGATGACGAGGTTCACGCTGCCGCTCTCTAGGGGCAGGCTCTCGAGCTCGCTCTTCAGGAAGGCGACGTTCTTCACGCCGAGTTTCTCGGCGTTCCGCTCGGCCTTCTTCAGCATGCCCTCGGAGATGTCGATCCCGACGGCCCGTCCCTCGGCTCCGACCGCCTCGGCGAGGCGGATGACGTCGTTCCCCCGCCCGGAGCCGAGGTCGACGCAGACCTCCCCGGGCCTGGCCTCCGCGTGGTTGATCGCGCCGCCGCAGGATAGGCAGCAGCTCGTCTCGGCGAGCTCGCTGTAGCGCAGGTTGATGGCGCTGATGGTTTCGGTGCTCATGGACTCGTCCTCCCGTGGGCGTGGCCGTGCCTAGCAGGGACAGGGCTCGGGCTGCTACGTTTGGAGTGCTCGGTGCCCTTGCCCCACATCATTACAATTAGGGAATATATAGTTTTTGCGATATTTTGACTACCGCCCATCCACTCAGTACTATAAGACCTGCTCGACTTCCCGCAGGGACTTCCCGCAGGGACAGAGCTGTAGATTTTCGGAGGCTATCGTGAAGGCGAAACTCGTGCTCCTGGAAGGCTTCCTCGGCTCCGGCAAGACGACGCTCATGCTCGCTCTGGGGCGGAGCTTCGCCTCCCGGGGGCTGAAAACCGGCTATATCACCAACGACCAGGGAGCCTACCTGGTCGATACGCTCTTCGCGCAGGGACAGAGCTCGGCGACGGCCGAGGTGACGGGCAGCTGCTTCTGCTGCAACTTCCCTGCCTTGGCCGACAACATCGCCGGCCTGCAGCGGGCGCACGAGCCCGACCTCATCATCGCCGAGGCCGTGGGGAGCTGCACCGACCTCGCGGCCACGGTGGTTCTCCCCATCCAGGAAGGCCGGGGCGGCGAGCTCGAACTCGCGGCCTACTATGTCGTCGTGGACGGCTCCCGCCTGGCCGACGAGTACTCGGCCAGGATGAACCTCCTCGATCCCCGCTCGCCGACCGAGACCCTCCTCGCCCACCAGATCGCCGAGGCCGAGACCCTCGTCGTCACGAAGCTCGACTGCCTCGACGAGGAGGAACTCGCCGAGGGCCGGAATCTGCTCCGGCGGATCAATCCGCGAGCGCGGCTGTTCTCCTGCTCCGCCCGGGACGGGAGGGGGCTGGAGGCGCTTCTGGACGACATCCTGGGCGGACGTGGCGTCACTGTCGCGGGCACGCCTTCCCTGGACTACGAGGTCTACGCCCAGGCCGAGGCGGAGTACGGCTGGTACAACGGACAGTGGGAGGAGGCCGAGGTCGGCTCCGACTGGGAACTCTTCCTACGGCGCCTGGCCGAGGGCATCGGCGCCGAAATAGCGCACGCGAAGGTTCTCGCGGAATCGCCGGAGCGGATGCTGAAGGTGAGTCTGGCGGGGGGCCGTATCGAGCGGGACGAGGGCCGGGGCAGGGGTGGGGCGGGGCCGACGAGGGTCACGCTCAATGTCCGCGCCCGCAGCTCGCCCGACAGGATCGTGGCGGCGGTGGAAGAGCTGATCCGCGATCGCCGGCCCGCGGGCTACCGCTTCGAGGCCCTGGTGCCCTCCCCGCCCTCGCCTACCTACCGGATGTCGAGGTCGCTCGGGAGCTGAACGGCGCTTTCGGTTCAGCGGCGCGCGACGGTCGCAGGAGCCGCCGAGCAGCGGCCGGGCAGCGGCGCTTTCGGTTCAGCGGCGCGCGACGGTCACAGGAGCCGCCGGGCAGCGGCGGGGCAGCGGCGCTTTCGGTTCAACGGCGCGCGACGGTCGCAGGAGCCGCCGGGCAGCGGCCGGGCAACGGCCGGGCAGGTAGCTGCCGGTCAGCGGCTGGGCATGCTGGCAGCGGCCGCCCGAGCAGCGCCCGGGCAGCCGCCGATCAGAGATCCAGGTGGCGTCATAAGTGGAAGGTTCCGCCCTCGTCGAAGTCGAGGGGCACGGGCTCGGGTCTGATCTCGTCGGGCAGCTTGACGAGGGTCTTGCCGACCACGCGGAAAAGACCGCTCCTATCCGAGAAGATCCTGCGGACGCTTTCGGAGAGCTTCCGGGAGCTGAAGACGTTGCGCACGCGCAGGAAGGTCCGCGAGCCTTCGCGCTCGATCCGGGTGGTGTCACCCGAGACGAGCTTCTCGCCGTTCAGGTAGAAGTCGTAGTCGAGCTTGGAGAACTCGAGGCTCGCCTTCGAATCGTTGGCGAGCTCGATCGTAAAACTCACGGTGAGGGGGACGTCGAGCTCGCTCGGATCGACGACCCCGCGCTGCGGCCTGCGCCCGGCGAGGACGTCCTGGAAGGCGCGGCGGGCGGCGGCCGGCGAGGAGCTCCTGCCGGACTCGGCGAGAGCCTTTCCCACCTGCTCGGCGCTCGGCGCCTCGACCTTGAAATCGACGACGGACACCTCGGGCTTGAGCGCCGGTATGCGCTTCTGCAGCTCGTAGGAAAAGCTGACGCTCTTGGGCAGTCCGCTCATGCCCGGCACTTCGGGTAGGGGAATGACGAGGGTGCCGTCGATCTTCGTGAGGAGCCAGTCCTTGGTCGCGTAGTCCTTGACGATCTTGAAGAGGTCCTCGAAGCGCAGCGTGGCCGTGAAGGAGTTGGACTTCGAGCCGTCGGCCGGGACGGAGAAACCGCCCTGGGTGGCGAGCTCGAGAGCCGTGTTGCCCTCGACCGAGAAGACGAGGTTCATGCCCGAGACGTCGAGGGGGATCGGGTAGGGATTGCGCACCTCGACCTCGAAGAGGAAGGTGACGTCCCGGAGCGTGAGGGACTCGAGCTGGAAGCGCACGAGTTTGGCCGTGGGCTTGGGCAGTTCGCTCGGATTGGGCAGGGACAGGCTCTTCGGGAAGTTGAAGGCCCAGAGCCCCGAGGGAACAAGAATCGCCGCGGCCGCCAGGGCAAGCACCGCCATGAATCGTCGCATCTCGTCGCTCCTTGCCGATCGGCATTCGGCGGGCATCGCGGGCCCGGCCGGGAAGGCTCGGGAGGTCTCTCGCCGCCGCCGGATCGGGCCATAGTCTAGCCCGCCGATCGCGTCGCGTCCATCGCCCGCGGTCATCGTCCGCGGCCATCGCGTCGCGTCCATCGCGTCGCGGTCATCGCCCGCGTCCGCAATGCCACGCGAAAAGCGCCGTCGCTTCACGATCCGTTCACGAAAGCTTCGTACACTCGCGGACGCGATCCCGGGTACCGGAGTGATCGCGGAGGGATGAAATGGAAGTAAACGCCTGCCGCTCGACTGCTCTTTCTCCGTCCGAAGGGACGAGGCGGCCCGGGAACGCCCGATGAAACTCCGCGCAAAGGTGACGGTGCTTTTCGGGGCGGCATCGGCCATCGTGCTCGCGCTCGTCGTCACGGGCCTCCCCGCCCTCTTCACCCGCATCATCGAAGAGCAGATGGAAAGCCATGCGCGGACCTTCGCCGTCCTCATCGGCAAGGATATCGGGAATTTCGGCTTCGGCGCTCTCTCGAATCCCGGCCATCTCGACGACACCGCCATGCGCCGCAGGCTCGCCGCGGAGCTTCGGGATTCCGCCGCGGTCGGCATGCGGAGCGGGGGGTTCATGGTCGAGTCGATCTTCCTCGTGGACCGGTCGGGAACGATCGTAGTCGGCTATCCTGAGGGCGACGAGGGCAAGCCCGCCCCGGAGCGCGCCGCAGTCCTGGCGGCGATCGGCGAATCCGGGGAGGCGCCCCTCCGGGAAGAAACGGCTCCGATCCTGAGGAAAGGCGGCGCGATGAGCGTCATCGCGCCGATAGTCACGCCCTCCGCACGGATTCTCGCCGTGGAGGTGCTGCTCGATTTTTCGAAATCCATGGCCATGCACCGGGCGGAATTCTCCTCCGACGAGCTTCTCGCCATCGCCGCCGCGATCCTGATCGAATTCGCCCAGGCCATCGTCCTGCTCTGGTTCATCGGCCGATCGGCGCTCGCGCCGGCGGCGCTCATCTCGGAGGCGATGGGGCTCGTCGCGCGAGGGGAGTTCGACGCTCGAGTGTCGTTTTCCTCCGCCGACGAGTTCGGCGACATGGCCGGCAGGTTCAACGAAATGGCGAGGTCTCTGAAGGAGAAGTCTCTGCTTTCGCGCTATGTATCGCGGGCCACGCTGGACATGGTCCGGAACTCGGCCGACGACGGCATGTCGTTCAGGCTTCCCGTCAGGAAAATCCGGACGATACTGTTCTCCGACATCAGGGGATTCACCAGTTTCTCCGAGTCGAGGACCCCGGAGTTCGTCATCGATACGCTCAATCGGCTGCTCGATATCCAGGCCGCCGCGATACTCGATTGCGGCGGGGAAATCGACAAGTTCATCGGCGATGAGATCATGGCCTCGTTCGAGGGCGCCCGCCGCGCCATCCTCTGCGCGCTCAAGATCCAGCGGCTGCTCGGCCCCGGGGCCGAAGCCTTCGGAGGTCTCAGGGTGGGCATAGGAATCTGCGAAGGCGCGGTGGTGGAGGGGGACGTGGGCGTCGAAACGCGCAAGGATTTCACCTTGATCGGCGACGCGGTGAACACCGCCGCCCGGCTGGAATCGGCGGCCGCCCCCGGCGAGATTCTCGTGCCGTCGAGCATCTTGGCCGATCCGCGCATGGCCATATTCGTCGCCCGGCGAAAGGGCGAATGCCGATTGAAGGGCAAGAAATATCCGCTCGAAGTATCCTCGGTGACCGGAGTGGCGAGCGCCGCCTTCCGGGCGAGCCCGGCGGGAGCGAGTTGAACTCTCGCGTCGGGATCGCCGCCGCGCGGCTTCCCGGAGAGGCGGCCTCACGGAGAGGCGGCCACCCGCCGCCTCTCCGTGTTGATGCGCCACGCGTCGCTCGGGTATAGTCAGACAGGATCGGCTCCCGCCCCATGCGGGCGCGATCTGCGGGAACTATCCTAACCTGCGGCGCCGCGCCGCCGAATGCGAAACCGGAGACCAGCCCATGAAAGCCCATACGATAAGCGACCGAATCTACGCCCTGCACGCGGACATCAGGACCGAGGACCTCTTCGAGGGCATCTGGCCCATTCCCGACGGAGTTTCGCTCAACTCCTACCTCGTCAAGGGCGAGAAGATCGCCCTCATCGACCTCGTGCGCGACTGGGGCGGGGCGCCGGCCGCCCTGGAAGCCGAGCTGTCGCAGGCGGGGGTCAAGCTCGCCGACATCGACTACCTCGTCCTCAACCACCTCGAGCCCGACCACACCGGCTGGCTGGCCGAATACCGTCGCATCAACCCCAAGGTCGAGATCCTCGCCACGGCCAAGGGCGTGGAGCTCGTGAAGAGCTTCTACAAGGTCGTGGACGGCGTGCGGGCCGTGAAGACCGGCGACGAGCTCGACCTCGGAGCGGGCCTCAAGCTCCAGTTCATCGAGGCGCCCAACGTCCACTGGCCCGAGACCATGCTCAGCTACGAGCCCTCCACGGGCACCCTCTTCTCCTGCGACGCCTTCGGCAGCTTCGGCATGCTGGGCGACCGGGTCTTCGACGACCAGTTCGACTCGGGCGAGCTTCGGCGCTTCGAGGAGGAAACCCTCCGCTACTACTCGAACATCGTCGCCAGCTTCGGGCTTTTCGTGAAGCGCGCGGTCGAGAAGCTGGCGGGACTCGACGTGAAGGTCGTCGCCCCCAGCCACGGCATCATCTGGCGGCGCGAGCCGCGCGGCATCGTCGACCGCTACCTCAAGTACGCCTCCTACCTCGACGGCGGGCGCGAGCGCGAGGTCTGCGTCGTCTGGGGCTCGATGTACGGCAACACCGAAAAGGGCCTGGGGGCCGTCGTGGACGGGATCGAGGACGAGGGCGTGCCCTACACCATGCACCGCGTGCCCAACGAGGACGCCTCCTTCATCCTGGCCGACGCCTACAAGAGCGAGGGCCTGCTCATCGCGATGCCCACCTACGAGTACAAGATGTTCCCGCCCATGGCCTATGTGCTCGACCTCTTCGAGCGCAAGCACGTCTGGAATCGCACCGCGCTGCGGATCGGCTCCTGGGGCTGGATCGGCGGGGCCCGCAAGGAGTACGAGGAGGCCATCGCCCCCTTAAAGTGGAGCAGCCTCGAGAGCGTCGAGTGGGCCGGCGTGCCCGACGAGGCCACCCTCGAGCTCCTCAGGGAGCGCGGACGGGAACTCGCCCGGGCGGTCAAGAAAGCCTGCGGGAGCTGAAAAGCCCGGCGCATTCTTCAGTATACTTGAGGCATCGCGTCGCCAGGAGGCCAAGGATGAAGCTGAGCGCTCGCAATCTACTCAAGGGCAAGGTCAAGAAGATCAGCGTCGGATCGGTCAACGATGAGGTGATCATCGAGCTGCCGGGCGGCATCGAGATCGTATCGATAATCACCAAGGCCTCGGCGGAGAGCCTCGGCTTGTCGGTCGGCAAGGAAGCCTACGCGGTCATCAAGGCTTCGAGCGTCATGGTGGCGGTGGACTAGATCGACGGCCATCCATTTAAGGATGGGCGACTTTGAACCGAAGCCCGTCGCGAGACGCCAGCGGGAGTCCAAGGGCACCGACGATACGATTTTGGTATCGGGACGATTCGTGGCGGCATGCTCTCTCTCGATCTCCCCAGTGTCAGCCCTCGTTTTTTCCGCGGGAAAAGAGCCCGACCAAGGGCTGTGCGGGTGATCCCCTCGCCCCCTCATAGGTCCAGGGCAAGGCCGACCGTGCCGGCCAGATGGACCTGTCGGTCGAAATAGCGGTCCTCGACGTACAGACCGGTCAGCATGGCGAAATACAGCGACATCCCCTTTCCGATCGCCGAGTCGAAGACGGCGACCGCATGGACCAGGTGCGATTCATACCCGGAGGAGGGCACGCGGAGCAGCGAGTCGTTGAGACCCAGCATGAATCCTTCGCGTACGGCGAACAGGAGATAGGCCTGGTTCGAGAGCTCGACGCCTTTCTTGGCGAGGATGCAGTTCGCCTCGGCCTCGTAGAAATATCCCCGGCCGTCATCGACGCTGAAGTAGGAGATGGTGAAGGTATCCGAGGCGGCGATCCGGCCCAGGGCGACCTTGAGGGTGGGGGCGGCCTGGAGGCAATAGCCGAGCGCATTCTTCGAAGGAAGGGCCTCGAGCGTGGAAGCATCGAAGGCCGACTGATAGCCCGCCATGTCGTGAAACCCGTATCCGAGCGCCCTGAAATAGCCTTGCGTCTGGGCGGTCAGAGCGATGTCGAAGAACGCGATCGGCTCGATATCCACGAAGGCGCCGAGGAAATCGAAGGCGGGCGACAGCGCGTTCGCCAGACCCAGATCGATCTTGGTCGTCTTCCAAAGAACGTCGCCGCTTTCGCTGAGGGGTATTCTGTAATAGAGCTTCGTGCTCGACTGCAGGCCGCCGGGGTAAGCGCCTTGGATTTCCTGGTCGAGATGCCAGGACTTTTGCGGCGACTGGGCTCCCATCGGCATGAGCGCGGCAAAACAGAGCGGGAGTATCGTCCATCCCGAGGCGCGCATCGCATTCATTTCCCCACCTCCATCGCCGGTTCTTCACCCTCGACTACTGCCAGGAAGCCCACAGAGGGTCCGGCCCCATTCCGCGACGGCCCCCGGATGCAGAGGGGCTTCAGCGTCTGTACAGACGGACGACTTCCGGGCTCCGGCCCGCCGGATCGTCCAAGAGCGGTTCCTGTCGACCTCTCAGATACTCGTCGAAGAACGCCACGGAATAGGCGTTGACTATTCGCCACATGCGCAGGCCGTCCACAGGTCCCGTCAGGCCGAGCAGGGTCGTCAGCGGAGACCAGAACGGGGCATCCGTGAAGTTGACGTGGAACATGCCGGGCATGTCCAGGTAATAGGCGCTTCCCGGCTGGTGGGCGTCGAACACCGCGCGCATGCTGCTGAGAGTTTCCCTGATGGCGGATTCTGGCCAACCGCCGGATCGGGACCGTTCCAGGCGCATGTCGCTCGCGGGCCGCGAGATCCAGAGGCAGGGCCGGCGCAGCCCTCCCCTGACGAGGTCGGCGGGCATGGCGGCATCCATCATCAGCGCCGCCTTGATGCGCGCATCCCGTAAGCAGGCTTCACCGGCCACCATCGCACCCAACGAGATTCCAAAGACACCCAGGCGGTCCAGATCCAGCCGTCCGGCGAGCGGCCAGGCTCGGCGGTCATTCGGGTCGCCCTGGTTCACGGCAGCGAGCCGGTCGATGGAGAAGCTCACATCCTGCGCGAAGTACGGGATGATTCCATCCGGGAGAGCGCGGCCGTTCAGGACCGGGGCCTTCGCCGCCGGGTTGACGCTCTGCTCGATGAGGGCCTGGATCAGCTCTCTCGGCGGAACGGCGAGGATCCTGCCGTCGGCGAGGCGCAGCGCCGCGGAGCCGCCGCCCTGGCCCAGGCCCACCACGACGTAACCGCGGGAGACGAGCTCTTCGACCTGAAACGTATTCGATTCGGGGAAGCCGCCCAGGCCCGACAGGAAGATGAGCACGGGATAGGTCGGGATGCCGTCCGCCATCGGAGCGGCGCGGACCGCGTGCGTGGTCACGTACCGGAAGTGTGAGAACAAGAGGCTCGGGAGATGGACGATCCGCGCCATGGCTGCGGTAACCGGGCCCGGATCCTCCAGGTACCGCGCGCGCGGCGCGGAAGGCTCATCCCGGGCCGGGTACCACACCCGTGCCGAGATCTCGCGGCTTTCGTTCGGGTCAGAAGAGAAGAGCTCCCGCCGGCCGGTGTCGACCCAGTGAAAGCTTACGGTCCCGATCGCGAAGGGCCCTGTCGGCCTGGGAAAGTGGAATACCGGCAGCGCGATGGGCAGCGCGAGGGATACGGCAAGGGCGAGCGTCCCAAGCCCGGTGCCCAGGACCGCGGCGCGCCGCCTCGCACGAATGCGGCCAGCAGGGAGGAGACCGGCCAGGAGGAGCAGCGCCGCAAGCGCGTAGGCGGGAACCATCTGCCAGCGAGGACCCTCCAGGGAGGCCTGCAGGACGGCGACCGTCGCCGCCGCGAGGCCCGCGAACCCTGCCGCTGCCGGCCGACCGGCGCGTAGACGAGGAACGGCACGGCCGCACAAGGTCACGAGGTTCGCGAAGGACAGCGCGATCTCCAGGGCCCTCATCTTCCCGCCTCCGCGGCCAACGAGCGCGGCGCGCACCCGGCCTGGAGCGGATTCGCGCGGGCCGTCGCGATGTGCCCGCTGAAGAATGGGTTGCGACGCCCCGCTGGCGTGAAGGGGAGAAAAAAGAACGGCGCGAGGTTCGGGGCGCTCAAAATGAGCCGGATCGAACACGGGGAAGGGCCGCCGAGAGCCGTGATCATCGGCGTGCCTTCGCGGGTGTCATCGATCCCGACAATGCGATGCCGAGCAGCGCCACCGCCGCAAGAATGAGACCCGTGACACGCGGATCGTAGAAGGAACCGTCTACGGGGAACAGCTGCCAGCAGAGGTTGGACATCGCGTGCACGAGGGCGGCCGTGAACACGCTGCCTCCGGTGGCGTTGTAGAGCCCGACGATGATCACCCGCATGCTGACGGTGCCGAGCGTCCACCAGGCCACGAACGCGAACGACCTGTGGGCTTCCGCCAGGGGAACGAAGTGCCAGGCGGCCCATACGACGCCGATCGCCAGGGCGGCCGGGAGCGCGCCGAATCGATCCTGCAGCGGGTCCGTGACGTATCCCGACCATCCCAGCTCCTCGCAGAGACCGCCGACGAAAAAAACGAGCAGCAGCCCGAGCGCCCTGAAGGCGGGGATCTGCGGCGGCGGCAGCAAGGTCCCCGTCGCGCGAAGGAATCCCCAGGACGCCGCGGAGACCACGGGCATCAACGCGATCGCGGGGAGGAGCCAGACCTTCCGTTTGATGCGAAGGACATCCAAGGATCGCTTGAGCAGGGCTGTGGCCCCGCGGAGGCCCTTCTCCCGCGCGGAGAGCAGGAGAGCCGCGACCGCCGGGCACGCAGCTCCCAAGGAACTGAGCGGGAGACCAGGCAGGAGCCGGACGTCGAAGATGGCGCCCAACAGCCAGAATGGTAAACTGAGGGCGACCAGCACGAGGAAGAACCTCCATACCGGAGAGACGGTCCGTCGATTCATGAGCGTCATGGTACGGCGCGGCGGGCGTCCAAACAATGCGGAAAGTCACGCAGTTCCCCGGGTATTTCCACGTATTCCGCCAGACCCGCGGCTTGGCGGCCGCCGAGCCCTGTGGTAGTCTGCGCCGATGGCGGCCCTTTCCCTGTACCTTTCGATCCTCACCCTCCTCCTGGCAGCATCCGCGACTACCCTGTGCCTCGCCGCCTACGGGGCCTTCAAGCACCGCGCGGCGTTCTGGCTGTCCATGTGCATGCTCGGCCTCGCGTTCTTCGCGCTCACCATTCTCGTCTCATTCATCGAAGGGGCCGGAACCCTATCTCCCGGCACGGCTTCGCCTGCGGGGCCGCGGGGCTTCGACCTGCTCTGGCAGGCTCTGGGCTCCATCATCATCGCCCAATCCCTGCCGCGCTTTCTCCTGGCGGCCTTCGGAGGAGCGCATAGGAAACTGAGCTACCGGCTCCTGGATGCCGCATCGGCGACCATCGTCATTCTCTCCATCATCCGCGTCGCCACCGGATGGAATGATGCCGCCGCCGTCGCGGCTCTGCCCAACGCTATCCTGCGCGTGGTCCTTTTTGCCCTGGTGGGGGGCGCTCTCGCCCTCACCCTCGTCTTCCAGTCCCGACTTCCCGATCGGAGCCTCTTCAAGGCGGTCATGGTGCAGACCGGCGCGCTGATTCTCCTGTTTCCCTTCGTCGTGCTGGAGGACCTCGGCCTGTTCGTCCCTCCCGGCTTT
The DNA here is from genome assembly GCA_021779995.1 of bacterium. Classification (GTDB taxonomy): domain Bacteria; phylum Spirochaetota; class Spirochaetia; order Treponematales; family Rectinemataceae; genus JAJXZP01. The sequence continues at coordinate 11,223 of JAJXZP010000050.1, forward strand.
CCGCAGCCGGCCGGCCAGGCGCTGATCCTCGCCACCTCGGTCTTCGCCATCCTGCACGCGAAAAGGAGCCTGATGCGGCCCAAGTATGTGAAGGGCGAGGCGCCGTCGGCGTTCTTCGCGGAGCATTTCGGGATCAGCAGACGAGAGCTCGAGATCGTGGCGGGGGTCCTGGAAGGGCTGAGCAACAATGCCATCGCCGACCGCCTGTTCATCTCGCCCCGCACGGTGGAGAAGCACCTGTACAACATCTACCAAAAAGCCGGCGTCAGGAACCGACTGCAGCTCTACAACCTCCTGCGGTCCGACGCCTTGTGAGCGGGCGAACTCCCCTGGTGAGAGACGGCAAAGCCGGAGCAGGATGCCTCACCCAGGCTCATGCCTGGGTAGCTCGTTTATCCTCGCTCTGCATAAATACTCGGTTTTATCAACCGAAGCAGCGACAAAGGAGGCATCTCGCATAGGTACCCGTATTCCTCGCACATCGCGCTCAACACTAGTCAAATACCTGTCATTGCGTGCGATATATGCAATCTGATTCAACGGCATCCTGAGGATGCCTCGGTGGTATCACCGCGCCATATTGAATAAATATTCTGTATACCGGAATGTATATTCATTTCTCCCCTTGCCGCGGCGCCCCCTCTTCGGCTAGGCTACGCCCGCATCCGGGCGGCCGGACCAGACAGCGGCAGATACTTCATAGGCGGCTCGGAGGGAGGGCATCCTATGAATTCCACAGGGCGAAGGGCACGACTCGTCCTCGACGACGGCTCCGAGTTCGAGGGCCGCGCCTTCGGCAGGCCGCGCTCCACTTCGGGCGAGGTCGTGTTCACCACGGGCATGGCAGGCTATCCCCAGTCCCTCACCGATCCGTCCTACTATGGCCAAATCCTCGTAGCCACCTATCCGTTGGTGGGCAATTACGGCATGCCGGACGACTCGGTGGATCCTTATGGCCTTAAGCGTCATTACGAATCGGACCGCGCCTGGGTCTCGGGCCTGGTCGTCTCGGAGGCCTGTTCGAGGCCCAGCCATCATGCGAGCGTGGCGACACTCTCCTCCTGGCTCGACGAGCAGGGCGTGCCGGGCATCGAGGGAATCGACACGCGAGCCCTGACCGAGCGTCTTCGTTCGCACGGGGTCATGGGAGGTCGGATTCTCGTCGAGGGGGCGTCCGAGGAGGAGGCCGGAGGCGCGGCCGGCACAGGAGGCAGGGGCGCCCTGGCGGGGCCGATCCCGGGCGGGGCCTTTACCGGGCCGATCGTCTACGGCTCGGGCGGAGAGCCGCGCATAGCCCTCGTCGACTGCGGCGTGAAGAACAACATCCTCCGCTGTCTCCTGGGGCGCGGCGCCGAGGTCGCGCGGCTGCCCTGGAACGGCGATCTAAGCAGCCTGGAGTACGACGGCATCCTCCTTTCCAACGGGCCCGGCGATCCCAAGGCCTACGCCCGGACCATAGCGACCGCGCGCCGCGCCCTGGGCGCGGACAAGCCCGTCTTCGGCGTCTGCCTCGGGGCGCAGATCATGGCCCTGGCCGCCGGAGCGGACACCTACAAGCTGCCCTACGGCCACCGCGGCCAGAACCAGCCCTGCGTCGAGCGGGGCACGGGGCGCTGCTACATCACGAGCCAGAACCACGGCTACGCGGTCAGGGAGGAAAGCCTCCCCGAGCTCTGGGAGAGCTGGTTCGTCAACGGGAACGACGGCACCCTCGAGGGCATCCGCTCGACGGCGGGGCCCTTCCAGGCGGTGCAGTTCCACCCCGAGGGCTGCCCCGGACCGCGGGACACGGAGTTCCTCTTCGACCGCTTCCTCGACGAGGTGCGGCGCTTCGCCTCAGGAAGGAGCGCGGCATGAGCGCGCCGAAGAAGATCCTCGTGCTCGGCTCGGGCGGGCTCCGCATCGGACAGGCGGGCGAGTTCGACTACTCGGGCTCGCAGGCGCTCAAGGCCTTCCGCGAGGAGGGCATCGCCACGGTCCTCGTCAACCCCAACATCGCCACGATCCAGACGAGCGAGGGCATGGCCGACGCGACCTACTTCCTGCCCATCACGCCCGAGTTCGTCGAGAAGGTGATCGAGAAGGAGAGGCCCGACGGCATCCTGCTCTCGGTGGGCGGGCAGACCGCGCTCAACTGCGGCGTTGCCCTGAGCCGCTCGGGAATCCTGGAGCGGCACGGCGTGGCCGTCCTGGGCACCCCGGTGAGCGCCATCGAGGCCACGGAGGACCGCGAGCTCTTCGTGCGCAAGCTGGACGAGATCAGGGTGCGCACGCCGCGGGGCGAGGCCGCTTCCTCGACCGAGGCCGCCCTCGCCTCGGCGCGGAGGATCGGCTACCCGGTCATGGTCAGGGCGGCCTACGCCCTCGGCGGCTCGGGCTCGGGGGTCTGCGCGGACGAGGAGGCCCTCGAGCGCCGCTGCGAGCGGGCCTTCTCCATCTCGCCCCAGGTGCTCGTCGAGGAATGGCTCGGCGGCTGGAAGGAGATCGAGTACGAGATCGTCCGCGACGAGCGCGACAACTGCGCCGCGGTCTGCAACATGGAGAACCTCGATCCCCTGGGCATCCACACGGGCGAGAGCATCGTGGTCGCCCCCTCCCAGACCCTGAGCGACGCGGAATACCACCTGCTCAGGCGCGTCGCGATCGAGGTCGTGCGGCACATCGGCGTCGTCGGCGAGTGCAACGTGCAGTTCGCCCTCGATCCCGCCTCCGAGGACTACCGCGTCATCGAGGTCAACGCCCGGCTCTCGCGCAGCTCGGCACTCGCCTCCAAGGCCACCGGCTACCCCCTGGCCTTCGTGGCGGCCAAGCTCGCGCTCGGCCGCCCGCTCACCGAGGTAGAGAATCGCATAACGCGCGCCACCCGCTCCTGCTTCGAGCCCGCGCTCGACTACTGCGTCGTCAAGGTTCCGCGCTGGGACCTGGCCAAGTTCAAGAACGTCGACGACCGGCTGGGCAGCGAGATGAAGAGCGTGGGAGAGGTGATGTCCATCGCCCGGAGCTTCGAGGAGGCCCTGCAGAAGGCCCTGCGCATGACGGGCACGGGCGTTCCGGGCCTCTGCGCCGAGCCGGCCGGCGGGACCGGGGGCCGCGCGGCCGCGGCCTCAGCCGCCGAGCTCGACGGGCTCCTGTCGCAGCCCACGGACAAGCGCATCTTCGCCGTCTACCGCGCCCTCGCCGAGGGTCGGAGCGTCGAGGAGGTCTACGAGCTCACCAAGATCGATCCCTGGTTCCTCGGGAAGATCGCGGAGGTGGCCGAGGGCGAAGCCGAGCTCAGGCGGGCGGACGCCGGGGGGCTCGGGATCGATCTCCCCGGCCGCGAGACGCTCGCGCGCGCCAAGCGCCTCGGCTTCTCGGACGAGCGCATCGGAGAGCTGGTCGGGCTCGCGGGGGGCGAGGTGCGCTCGCGGCGCGAGAGCTTCGGCCTCAGGCCCGTGGTCAAGAAGATCGACACCCTCGCCGCCGAGTTCCCGGCGGTGAGCAACTACCTGTACATGACCTATTCGGGCGAGCAGGACGACGCCGCGGCCTCGAACAAGGGCGTCATGGTCCTGGGCTCGGGAGCCTACCGCATCGGCTCGAGCGTCGAGTTCGACTGGTGCTGCGTCAACGCCGTGCAGACGGCCCGGGAGCTGGGCAGGCACACCATCATGGTCAACTGCAATCCCGAGACGGTGAGCACCGACTACGACGTCTGCGACCGGCTCTACTTCGAGGAGCTTTCGCTCGAGCGCGTGCTCGACATCTACGAGTTCGAGAGGCCCGAGGGCCTCATCCTCTCCATGGGCGGTCAGACGCCGAACAACCTGGCCATGGGGCTCTTCGAGGCGGGGGCCGTCATCCTCGGCACCGACCCGCGCGACATCGACCGCGCCGAGAACCGCCACAAGTTCTCGGCCCTGCTCGAGGCGCTCGGCGTGGAGCAGCCCGCGTGGAGGGAGCTGACCGACCTGGCCGCCGCGAAGGCCTTCGCCGAGGAGGCGGGCTACCCGGTGCTCGTGCGGCCGAGCTACGTCCTCTCGGGGGCGGCCATGAGCGTGGCCTGGGACTCCTCCAGCCTCGAAGCCGCCCTGGGCGCCGCGGCCGAGCTCAATCGCGAGCATCCGGTGGTCATGAGCAAGTTCATCGAAAACGCCAAGGAGGTCGAGATCGACGCGGTGGCCCGCCGGGGCGAGATCCTCTACCAGACCGTCATGGAGCACGTCGAAAACGCCGGCGTCCACTCGGGCGACGCGACGATCGTGCTGCCGCCGCAGAGGCTCTACATCGAGACGGTGCGCAAGGCGCGGCTCGCGGCCGCCAAGGTGGCGGCGGCCCTGCGCATCACCGGGCCCTTCAACATCCAGTTCCTGGCCAAGGACAACCGGCTCCGCGTCATCGAGTGCAACCTGCGCGCGAGCCGCAGCTTTCCCTTCTGCTCCAAGGTGACGCGCGTCAACATGATCGACCTGGCCACGAGGGCCATGCTGGGCGCCGAGGCGGAGAAGGAGAGCGCCTCGGCCCTCGACCTCGAATGGGTGGGCGTCAAGGCGGCCCAGTTCAGCTACTCTCGGCTGCGCGGGGCCGACCCGGTGCTGGGCGTCGAGATGGCCTCGACCGGCGAGGTCGGCTGCATCGGAGGGGACCTCGACGACGCGCTGCTCAAGGCCATGCTCTCGGTGGGCTTCCGCGTGCCGAAAAAGCGCGTGCTCCTGTCGACCGGCCCCCTGGGCGACAAGCTGGAGTTCCTCGACGGGGCGAGGCGGCTCGCGGCCATGGGCTACGAGCTCTACGCCTCCGAAGGCAGCGCCCGCTTCCTGGCCGACAACGGCGTGGCCGCGACGGGCCTGCACTGGCCCCTCGAGCAGGTGGAGCCGAACATCGAGACCATGCTCAAGAGCCGGGCCTTCGACCTCGTCATCAACATCCCGAAGAACAACGGCGAGCTGGAGCTGCGCAACGACTATCTGATCAGGCGGCTGGCCGTCGACTTCGACATTCCGCTCATCACCGACATCAAGGTCGCCCGGCGCTTCACCGAGGCCCTGGCCGGCGAGCGCGAGCGGGGCCTGGAGATCAAGGCCTGGGAGGAGTACCGCTAGGAGCGCTCGAGCCCGGCCGGCCGCGGGAAAGGCGCAGCGAGACCGTGATGAGGAGCCAGAACGCGAACAGGGTCGCGAACACGCCGGCGAGCCCGCCGAGAGAGACGACGAGGGCCTGGACCGTGGTCCCGGCCGAAGCGGCCGAAGCGATCAGAGCCTGCATTCCGGCTCCTAGCCCGCGAGGAGGGGCACCAGTGCGAGCACCATGCCGCCCGCGACGACCGAGCCCAGCTGGCCCGATACGTTGGCCCCCGTCGCGTGCATCAGGATGATGTTGCCGCGCTCCTCGTCGTTGGCCATCTTCTGGATGACGCGGGCGGACATGGGGAAGGCCGAGATGCCGCAGGCGCCGATCATGGGGTTGACCTTCCGGCCCTCGGGCAGGAAGAGATTGACGAGCTTGGCGAAGAGGACGCCCCCCGCGGTGTCGAGCACGAAGGCGGCGAGTCCCATGCCCAGGATCATGAGCGTCTTCACGTCGAGGAAGCGCTCGGCCGTCATGCTCGCCCCGATGGTGATGCCCAGGAGCAGGGTGACGAGGTTGGCGAGCTCGTTCTGCGCCGCGAGGGAAAGCCGCTCCAGCACGCCCGACTCGCGAATGAGGTTGCCGAACATGAGCGAGCCGATCAGCGGCACCGAGATGGGCGCCACGAAGCCGGCTATCATGGTCACCGCGATGGGAAAGACGATTTTAAGCCAAGGAGGGACATCGCCCTCGCGGTAGTCCATGTGGATCGTCCGCTCGCCCCTGGTCGTGAGCAGCCTGATCACCGGGGGCTGGATGATGGGCACGAGGGACATGTAGGAATAGGCGGCCACGGAGATGGCGGCCAGGTAGCGCGGCGCGAAGAGCGCGGCGACATAGATGCTCGTCGGGCCGTCGGCCGCGCCGATGATGCCGATGCTCGCCGCTTCCTTCAAACCGAAGCCCAGGAAGGTCGCCAGGATCATCGTGGCGAAGATGCCCAGCTGGGCCGCGGCTCCGAAGAAGATCATGAGCGGATTCTTGAACAGCGGGCCGAAGTCGATCATGGCCCCCACGGCCACGAAGATGAGCAGGGGGAAGAGCTCGGTGCGGATGCCCGCCTCGTAGAGGATGGCGAGGAAGCCCCGCTCGCCGCCGTAGCTCAGGACTGCCGACAGGGGCAGGTTGGCCAGGATGGCCCCGAAGCCGATGGGCAGGAGGAGCATGGGCTCGTACTTCCTGCCGATCGCCAGGTAGATGAGAATGAGGCCGATCGCGTACATGGCGGCTTGCTGCCAGGTAACCGACGACAAGCCCGCGAACACTCGACTCTAGCTCCTCGCCGCGCCGATGCGGAGGACGCGCACGCGCTCGTCGTCGCCCCGCTTGGCGACCAGGCTCCAGTCGAGTTCGCGGCCCTGGGAGAAGAAGGCGAAGCCGAGCCTGCCGACAGTGTCGCGGGTGGGCGCCACGGTGAGCCGCAGCCCGTCGTCGCCGAGCACGGCGTACACCGAATCGGGATTGGACAGCTCATCCAGATACAGCGCGGCTCGGAGAGCCTCCAGGGGGAGGCCCTTGCTCGCCTCGTAGGCGGGGAAGCGGCCGTAGGGCAGGCTGACGTCCAGGTTGCCGCGGACGTCCTCGAAGCCGAGGGCCTCGTCGCTCGGGACCAGTTCCTTGGCGCTCTCG
>JAJXZP010000245.1 GCA_021779995.1 bacterium
CCGCGCGGCGCCTCCTAGACCGTCCGCCGCACCAGGGCGTAGAGCTGCGCGCGCGTTAGGCGCGACCAGATGGGCCTGCCGTGCGGGCAGCGCGGCTCGGGCAGGGCGAGCGCGCGCTCGATGAGAGCCTCGGCGGCTCCGTCCTCCAGCTCGTCACCGTCCTTGACGGCCGCCCGGCAGGCGGAGAGCGCGCGCACCGCGCGGAGCGCCCCGCCCGGCTCGCCCGGCGAGGAGGCGACCTCCCGGAGGGCCTCGGCCGCGTTTCGCGCGAGGGCCGCCGGGGCGGCGGTCACCGACCACGCGTCGCCGTCCCGCTCCAGGGCGAAGCCCGCCTCGGCCAGCTCGCCCAGCATCGAGGCGATCTTGCGGTCCTCGGCCTCGTCCTCGGGCGCGAAGCTTTCGGGAAAGAGGAGTTCCTGCACCTCGACGGGCCGCTCCGACAGCTCGTCGAACAGCAGGCGCTCATGCGCCGCATGCTGGTCGAGGAACCAGAGCGCATCGTCCTTTTCGAAAACGAGGAAGGGACCGAGGGCCCTGCCTAAGTAGCGAAACCCGCGCGCCGCGCTCCCGGGTTTCGGTAGGGGCGAGGACCGCTCCCGGACGGCGTCGAAATCTTCCCAGGTCGGACGGGTGACCGAACGGCCGTCGCTCGGTCCCGACTCCGACCGAATCGAGGGCGCGCGGCCTCCAGGGACTTCGATGGGTCGGAACTCTCCGGTCCGCGCCTCGAGCGGCGGGAGCGGAAGTTCCAACTCCGGCGGAGGGACCATCTGGCCGGGATCGCGGCGGGAGAGCCCGCCCAGGAAACTCCGCAGGGCCGAGACTATGGCGCGTCTCGGCGCTTCGGCGTCCTTGAACCGCACCTCGCGCTTGGCGGGATGGATGTTGAAATCAGCCAAGGCCGGATCGATCTCCAGAAAGAGGAAGACGGCCGGGTGGGCTCCTCCGGGAAGATAGTCGGCGTAGGCGTAGTCGAGGGCCTGCAGGAGCGACCATTCCTGCACGCGCCTTCGGTTGACGAAAACCTGCATGAGTCTGCGATCGGCGCGCGAGAAGGCCGGGCCGACCGCCACGATCCGGCCCGTGAACCCCTCGCCGGAAAAGCCGAGCTCGTGCAGAAGCGGGGAGGGCAGCTCGGGATGCAGCTGGGCGCAGCGACCGCGGAAGTCCGAGGCGAGGAAGGTCTCGGCCGCGGCCTGGCCGGAGGCGTAGCGGAAGACGAGCTCCGGGTGGGCGCTGGCCTTGTCTGAGAGGACCTGTCTGCACAGGGCGGCCTCGGCCTGCGGGCGTTTCAGGAACTGCTTGCGCGCCGGGAAGTCCTCGAATAGCCCCTGGACGGTCACCGTGCTGCCCCGCCGTCCGGCCGCCGCCTCGACGGCCGTCGGCGAGCCGGGCGCGGCCAGGAGGCGGAAGGCCGAGGCCGAAGCCTCGGCCATGGTGAGTATCTCGAGGCGCGCCGCCGCGGCTATGGAGGCGAGGGCCTCGCCTCGGAAGCCGAGACTCCTCGTCGTGAGCAGGTCATCGGCGTTGCGTATCTTGGAGGTCGCGTGCTCGAGGACGCAGAGTTCGAGATCCTCGCGGTCCATGCCGCGGCCGTCGTCCGAGACGGAGAGGAGGCCGATGCCTCCCGCCTCGATCCGGACCGAAATCTCCCCGGCTCCGGCGTCGATGGCGTTGTCCACGAGCTCTCGGAGAGCGGCCGCCGGACGGTCGATGACCTCGCCTGCGGCGATGAGGCGGCTGGTCTCGGGAGGCAGGACGCGGATGATTCCCATGCGTCCATACTAGCGCCGAGGCGCGACAAAAAAAAGCCGCCCGGCGGCTCCGGAGCGCGGTCGGAAGCGCGGCCGGAAGCGCGGCTCCGGAGCGCGGCCGGGAGCCGCAGGGAGCGCGGCCGGAAGCGCGGCCCTGACCGGGCCCTGACCAGGCCCTCGCCGAAAGAAAATGTCGCCCTGGCGTGAGGGTAGGCAGTCCGGGGCGTGAGGGTAGGCAGTCCGGGGCGTGGCGCCTGGAGGTTATGCGCCGCAACGCGCTGGACGAGGCCTCCTCCTCGTGCTAGGCTCCCGACAGTCCGGTCGTCAAGGAAGTGAGATGGAATTCTTCGCCCGCCTCGAAAGCTTAGTCCGCGCCAAGGGGAGCTGCCTCTGCATAGGCCTCGACCCTCGCGTCGATCCGGCCGAGTCCGATCCCTTCGGCGTGATCGTGGCCGCCAATCGGCGCATCGTCGACGCGACGGCCCCCTACACCGCCGTGTACAAGCCCAACGTGGCCTTCTACGAAGCCTTCGGCTCGGCGGGTTCGGACGCCCTCGAAGCCACCCTCGAGTCCATCCCCGACGATATTCCCGTGCTCCTGGACGCGAAACGCTGCGACATCGGCGCTACCGCCGAGGCCTATGCGCTCTCCCTTTTCGGCCGCCTGGGCGCCGACGCGGTCACCTTGAGTCCCTACATGGGCCGCGACGCGGTCGATCCCTTCCTGACCTACGCGGATCGAGGCGTCTTCCTGCTCTGCCGGACGAGCAATCCCGGCGCCGGCTTCCTGCAGGACCTCGCCGTGCGGCGCGGGGGCGCCGGCCGCGGCCTCGTTCATGGCGCCGCGGCCAGCGCGGCCGGGTCCGCGGCCGAATCGGAGACGGAGACGCTGTATCTCCGAGTGGCCCGCGAATGCGCCGCCTGGTCCGACTCGATCGGCCTCGTCGTGGCGGGCAACGACCTCGCCGCCCTGCGCGCCGTGCGATCCGTGGCCGAGCGCGCCTGGTTCCTCGCGCCGGGCATCGGCGCCCAGGGAGGCAAGGCCGACGAGGCCTTCGCCGCCGGCGCGCGCTCCGACGGCATGGGCATACTCGTGGTGGCCGCTCGCTCCGTCGCCGAGGCGCCGGACCCGGCCGCTGCCGCTCGCGCCCTGCGCGACAGCCTGGAGGAGGCCCGTCTCCGCGGCGAAGAGGCTCGCTCCGGCGCATCATCCCCAGGCGAGGCGACCACGGTCGGCACGGCGACGCCCGCGGGTCCCCTCGCCCGGCAGGTCGGGGAGCTCAAGGATCGTCTCGTGCGCGCCCTCATCGACACCGGATGCTTCCGGCTGGGCGATTTCGTCCTCAAGAGCGGGAAGCGCAGCCCCTTCTACATCGACCTGCGCCGCCTCATTTCCGATCCGGCCGCCCTGGCCCTCGCCGGCGAGGCCTACGCCGGCCTCGCCTCCGGCCTCGACTACGACCGCATCGCCGGCATACCGGCGGCCGCCCTTCCCCTGGCCACCGCGGCGAGCCTCAGGATTGGAGCGCCCCTGGTGTGGCCGCGCATGCCGGCGAAGGAGCATGGCACCGGCAACAAGGTGGAAGGCGCCTTCGAGCCGGGGGAGCGTCTTCTCCTGCTCGACGACCTCATCACCACGGGGCAGAGCAAGCTCGAGGCCGCCGCCATACTGCGGGGAGAGGGGCTCGTGGTGGAGGAACTCGCGGTGCTGATCGAGCGGGGAAAGGCCGGGCGGAAGGACATGGCCGAGGCGGGAATCCGGCTCCACGCCTTCCTGCATGTGCGCGAGCTGTTCGCCGCCTGCCTGCGTCTCGGCATGATCGACGAGAGGAAGAGAAGGGAACTGGAGGACTACGTGGAGGCCGAGTAGGCCGCCTCGAACCGTCCCTGACGGCAGCCGTCGAAGGTGAAGTCGCCTCGGTCGGCGGCTTCCCTACTTACCGGCTATCATGTCGGCCAGGCTGCGCGCCTCGGCGAAGCCCCGGAGCCGATCGTCGAATTCCCGCCACACGCGGCCCGCGACGCAGGTGGAGCTGCGGTCGCAGGCCGACTTCGAGCCGCAGGCGCAGGGTGACAGGCCGATTCCCTCTCCCGAGGCCTCGATGACGTCGAGCAGCGTGACGGACTCGAGCGGCCGCGAGAAGAAGAAGCCGCCGCCGGGTCCCCGCACCGAGCGTATCACGCCGGCCCGGCGCAACTTGAAAAAGATCTGCTCCAGGAACTCCGCGGATATGTCTTCGCGTTCGGCTATGGTCTTGATGGAGACGGGCTTGCCGTCCTTGCTCTCGATCGCCAGCGCCAGAACGGCCCTGAGTGCGTAGCGACCCTTCGTCGTGATCCTCATTTTGGTCTCCGTGTGCGATCGTTCCGGCTAGAATACTCGCCGTTTCGGAAAGGAGCAAGGCACCCGGGTGCCGTCCCGGCATCCGCGAACTTCGCGGACGGGCCCGAGGCAGGGAAGCGGCGATTAGGAGGCTTTGAGCTTCCAGCAGCGGTGTATGCGGCGGTCGCGGAAGTCTGGAGGGATCGTCGCCTCGGTGATATCTTCCCACGCGGCCTCGACAGCCTCTCCCCTCCACTTGAAACTCCGGGAATTCGTCGAGAAATAGATCGAAGCCCCGGAC
>JAJXZP010000187.1 GCA_021779995.1 bacterium
GATCTTCGGCTTCGATTCCTTCTTCTGCCCGGTCTGCCAGCCCGATCTCACGGGACGCGGTCTCGACTGGACAAAACTGCCGAGCGGATGAGGTGGAGGAGAGCCAGGTCAGGCCTGGCATGGCCGGCATGTACGATAGGCGGCGCTCAGACCGTCGCCGAGGTCCCTGTTCTTCGATCCGATCGGGCAGGCGGCGCGTATCGGGCCTCTTCGCCTTCGGCTTTCCGAAGCCTCCCCAAGCCCACGCCTGATAGGACGAACCAGAGCGGCAGGAGGATGCCATAGAGGCCGTAGGCCGCCCCGATGTAATCCCGCAGGGCCTCGAAGGCGATGCCGAGGGCGCCGGTCACGATGCCGAGGACGCCGACCCACTTCGGGAAGCCGCCTCTGGCCATCGGGATCGAAAGGATGAGGATGCCCAGGGCCGTGAGCATCCCGGCGGCGGATACGGCATTGGCGTAGGCCGCGAGGGCCTCGGCGGCGGCGGCCAGGGAAGGCCGCAGGACCTCGCTCGCCGCCTGGTACTGCGCGCTCAAGAGGACGAGGCCTCCGTTCAGCGAGGGAGGGCTCGAGCCGAGGGCGAGGGCGATGAGCTCGGAGCCGACGCCGGTCACGGCGCCGATCAGGGCGAGGCTCCTGTCCCGCCGCCAGAGCGCCGCTCCCAGGGCCAGGAACACGACGATCGCCGGCAGGGAGAGGCCGACGAAGCAGATGAGCTCGGCGAGGTATATGGCCTTGTGCGCGGCTATGTACTCGAGGATGGCCGCTCCGCCGCGCAGCGGCGCCTGGGGCTGGACGACGAGGAGGACGAGGGGTATGAGAATCAGGAGGACATAGGCGAAGGCCGATACGGCGCCCGCTCCGTAAAGGAACTTCCAGGAGGCGATCGACGATCCGCCGGCATCGCCTGATTTTCCATCGGCTTGCATGACTTCGATCATAGGCCGATCGCGGATTCGGCGCCAGCCTCGCCGCCTCGCTTTGTGATACTATCCGACGCTATGCCATCCACGAAACCGGAGAACAGCTCTCCCTTCAGTCTCTCGTCGCTCGTCCTGCCCTTCTATCTCCCTTCGGGTTTCGCCTTCCTCGGAGTCGGGCTCGCGGGGCCGCTTCTCGCGCTCTACGCCCGCCATCTCGGCATGGCCAACTCGGGGGCCGCCTTCATCGTCGGGCTCGTGGGCCTGGGGAGCCTCCTGTTCAACATTCCCGCCGGGCAGTTGATGGCGCGCTACGGAATGCGCCGCGCCGTGATAATCGCCACCTTCGTCGAGGCCTGCGCGGCCGCGTTGGCGGGCCTCGTGCGCGTCCCGGGGGTGCTTGGCGCGACGGCCTTCGTCACGGGCATGACCCAGACCACCTTCTTCGTCGCCCGGCTCGCCTACTTCAGGAACCTCGTCCCCTCGGACAAGCGGGGCCGGGCTCTGTCCCTGATCGGCGGGGAGAATAGGCTCGGGTATTTCGTCGGACCGATAGCGGGCGGATTTCTCGCCCAGACCTTCGGGTTCCGCTACGCTTTTTTCGCCTACGCGGCGCTGATGGCCTTCGCGTCCCTCTTCCTCTTCCTGTGGGCCCCCTCGACCGAACGGCCCGCGAGCTCCGAAAGCTGGAAGCCGGCCCAGTCGCTGGCCATGCTGCGCGAGAACGCGCGGACCTTCGCGACGGCGGGGACGGCCATCATCACCCTGCAGCTCATGAGGACGGCCCGACAGGCCTTGGTGCCGCTCGTGGCCCATTCCCTCGGCCTTTCGGTATCCCAGATCGGCCTGATCATCGGCCTCATGTTCTTCGTGGAGATCCTGCTCGTCTATCCGGTGGGCCAGGCGATGGATCGCTTGGGGCGGAAGGCCGTAGCCTTGCCCTGCCTCCTATTCCTGGCCCTTGGCCTGGCCCTCCTGCCCTTCGTGCACAGCGTGGAGATGATGGTCGTCGCTGTCGTGGTCGCCGGCATCGGGAACGGACTCGGCAGCGGCATCAACATGACCCTGAGCACGGACTTCGCCCCGGCCCGCGATCCGAGCCGCTTCATAGGAATGTGGCGCTTCGTCGTCGATCTCGGGACGATGTCGGGGCCCTTCATCGTCGGCATCATCGCGGCCGTCCTCAGCCTGGGCGGCGCAGCCTTCATCGTGGCCTCGGTCGGTTTCGGCGGAGCCGCGGTCATGGGCTTCCTCGTGCCGGAACCGAGGCCCCGATCCAGGCGATAGGAGCGCTCAGCTGAAGCAGGCGATGCAGGCCGAGCTCTCGAAGGCCCCGGAGAGGGGCCGCGGCGCGGATCGAGCCGATGTCACCGATTACTCGCTTTCTTGCGGCCAAGCCCGAGCAGCCTCAACATCCAGCTCGGCAGGGGGGCGGCCGCATTTCTCCCGCGAAGGTCGAGGTGCCATCCCAGCCGCGCGAGGATGGGGAGGCGGTGGGTTTCGACCAGCTCCATCAACGTGCCGTCCGGGTCCTCCAGGTAGGCGAAGCGGCCTGAGGCCGTGCCCATGTCGAAGCTTGCGGACCTGCCCGAATCCGCCTCGGGATCGCTGTCCACCGTGAAGGGATGGCTCGCCGCTGCGGAATCCCGCTTGAACTCTTCCATGCCCTGGACGTCGAAGCACAGGTGGATGAAGCCGAGGTCGCCCCATAGGCGCTCTTCGAAAAGCCTGCGGGGGCTTCGGTCCAGGGCCTGGAACAATTCTATCTCGCCCGCGCCGAGCAGCCGCGAAAAGGGTCCCGCCGAGGGGGCGCTTCGGGCGATCAGCGCCCGGCGGAAGCTGCCCTCGCCGCCCGGAAGGCCCGCGAGGTCCTCGAAGACTCCCCTCACGTCGTAGACGAGGGTATCGAAGCCGAGCGCCGTTGTGTAGAAACTCAAGGCGGCCTCGAGGTCGGAAACGCCGATGAGGGCGCCGCAGACGCCTCCCACCGGAGACTTCGTCCTCGTGAACCGGTCCGATCGGGAGACCGCCTGGAAGATAGTGCCGAAGGGATCGCGAAGGAAGAAGTGGCCGACGCGGCCGGGATCGAGTCGCAGACCCAGGGCGCTTTCGCCCAGGCTCCGGAATGCCGCGCCGAGATCGGATGACTTGAGCTTCGCGGCGAAGACACCCAGGTCCCCGAGGCGGGGCTCGAAGCCGGGCGATAGGGGCTTCCGGTCGAGGTACTGCCAGATCTCGAGGCCCCCGCCTCCCTCGAGATTGAGGGCCAGGATCGCGCGGCGCCGGCGCGGCTCGCCTCCCGTATAGCGAAGCATGATGTCGGCGATGCCCGAATCGTCGATCAGGGGAATGTCGAAGCCGAGCTTCCGACTATACCAGTTCCACGCCTCGCCCGCATCCTCGACGCCGACGCCGATCTGCTGTATGCCGCCGTAGAGTTTCATGGCCCGGACTTCCCTACTTCGAACCGTAGAGCTTTTCGATGCCGCTCCAATCCATCGAAAGGTCGAGCTTCTTCTCGTCGCGCAGTTTCCGGAAGGCCTCGAGGGTGAGCTCGATATCCTCGTCCTGGTGGCTGGCCGTGGGCACCATGCGGAACTCCACGTAGTTCTTGGGGATGACCGGATACATGACACCCGTCACGAAGACCTGCTGATCGCGGAGGAAGCGGATCCAATCCATCGCGACGCGCGGATCCCCGCCCCCGGGCGTGAAGACGGGCACGATGGGCGACTCCACCTTGCCGACGTAGAATCCCAGCTCGCGAAGGCCCGAGGCCAGGCGCCGGGCGACCTCGAAGAGCCGCTCGCGCCTTGCCTGGCCGCCCCGCACGAGTTCGAGGGTCTTCTGCAGGCTTTTCACGTAGACCATGGGCAGGGCCTTGGCGAAGACCTGGGTGCGCGCGTTGTACCTGATCCACTCGATCACGTCGCTCGGCGCCGCGGAAACGCCGCCGATGGAGGCGAAAGCCTTGGCGAAGGTGCCGAAGTAGATGTCCACCTCGTCGGCCACGCCGAAGTGCTCGGCCGTCCCGCGGCCGCTCGGGCCCATGACGCCGAAGCCGTGGGCGTCGTCGATCATGAGCCGCGCCTCGTACCGGTCTTTGAGCGCGCATATCGCGTCGAGCCGCGCGAGGTCGCCGGTCATCCCGTAGACGCCCTCGGTGATCACGAGGACGCCCTTCTTCCTGGTCTTGTTGATATCCTTGAGCAGGCTCTCGAGGCTCTCCATGTCGTTATGCCGGAAGACTCTCAGGTTGCGCCTGGTCTGCACCGCGCCGACCGCCGCGTCGATGATGGAGGCATGGTCGAGCTTGTCCACCACGACGATGTCGTCGGGACCGACGAGCGCGCTCACCGTGCCCATCACTCCCAGGTAGCCGTAGTTGAAGAGGATCGAGGCCTGCTTGCCGGCGAAGTCGGCGAGGGCCTTCTCGAAGGCCTCGTGCTCGCCCGTGTTGCCGCTCATCATCCGCGCCCCCATCGGCGCGCTCGTGCCCCAGGTTTCCAGCGCATCCCTCGCCGCGGCCTTGACTTCCTCGCTTTCGGCCAGGCCGAGGTAGTTGTTGATCGACCACATCACGCATTCCCTGCCGCCGAAGCTCATCCGCCTGCCCGGCAGCGAGTCGAGCAAAGGCTGGGTGAAGTAGCGGTCGCCGGAATGCCGGAACTCGCCGAAGTAGCCGCCGTCGGTGCCGCACTTGGCGAAGAGATCCTCGCTCATGAATTCCTCCTAGGAAAGATGCGAAATCGCTTCCAGAAAGCGATCGGGATCGAACTCGTCCTTCCCGATTTCCAGATCGGCCCCGGGCTTGAGGGCCCCGGGGTCGTTCCGCAGCCGCTCGTAGCCTCCGCCCGTGACATTGAGCATGACGAGGGCGTCGCGTCCCAGCTCCCCGGCGCCGGCCTTCTTCATCAAGGAGGCCGCGGCCACGCCGGCTTCCGCCGAGATATCGCAGCCTTCGGTCTCCTGGAAAAGCGCCCGCGCCGCCCGCGCCTCGGCGTTGCTCACCGCGACGGCCTCGCCCCGGGAGTCGGCGAGGGCGTCGTAGAGCCCGCCGCGCAGGCCGTAGGGCGGGTTTCGGTTGGAGAGGGTCTTGGCGTCTATCGCGTCGATCCGCGACCTGAGGCCGGCCTCGTCGCCCGCGGCCAGGCTCCGCGAGCCCGAGTTCCAGGCCTCGACTATGGGCGTGAAGGGGGAGTTCTGGGAAACCACGAGGCGCATGACCTTCGGCGCGAAGAGGCCGCTCGCGTTCAGCCGCAGGTTGGCCTCGTGGGCCGCTATGGCCCCGGTCCCGCTCCCCACGGCCTGGAAGTAGTAGTCGGGTATCTCGCCGATCTTCTCGGCGGCGCCGAGCACGCTGACGCCGAGGCCGTCGCGCCGGGCGACATTCCTCGCCCCGCCCTCGCCGTGGAAACCGGGCAGGCGGCAGATGAGCTCGGCCACGCGGATGGCGTCGAGGTAGTCGGCCCCGCCGGAGACCGCGACGAGCAGCACGTTAGGCGACTTGTCCCTGTGCAGCCAGAGCCCTTCGAGGGCCGAACCGGGGACCACGGCGACGAGCGGCAGGCGGTTCGCCGACGCGGCCTCGATGAAGGCCCTCGCCGTGTTGCCGGCCGAGGCCACCACGAGGGTCGGCCCCCGCTCCGCGGGCAGGCGCGCCAGCACGGAGTAGGCCTCGCAGTCCTTGAAGGTCCCGGTCGGCATGAGGGCGCCGATCCTGTCCCAGCGGCCGTTGAAGGTCACATAGAGGCGCCGTAGTCCGAGCAGCTTCCCCAGGCGCGTGCTGAGGTAGGTGACGGGAGTCGCGGAGCCATGGAGGACTCGGGATACGGGGAGCCAATCCGAATACCGGTATATTCCCGGGAGAGAGTCGTCGGGCGCGAACCGGGTCCGGAGATAGACGCTCCGCAGCAGGGAGTTCGTGCCGTCGCGCGGGTCGTGGAGGATCAGACCGTCATCGTCGAGCTCCGATCCGTTTCCGAGACAGAGCAGACGATGCCTGAACGATCCCTGGCTGCCCCTCGCCGAGGCGACCGCCGAGCCGCCTCGGATCCGGACCGGGTCCGAGGCGGTATCGTCCTGCTCGCGCGGGTCGCCCCCCACTTTCGCCGTCGCCTCGGAGATGGTAATGGTGTTCCTCTCTTTCGGCCTTCAGGGCCGGCGAAACCCTTCCACCGGGAAAATCGGTATCCTGGAATATCCGGCGGGACCTGTGCACGGGAGCCGATATGTCATCTTAGCACTGCGAAAATTACGTTGGTTTCGTTTGCGTTTATCTTTCGTAAGAATATGGTAAGGCGCCGATATGTCAAGAGCCTGTCCGGGTACCGGAGCCGAAGAATCGGTCACGACGTGACGCGGCTCAGGCTCTGGAGCCGATTTCAAAAATCGGGTATTTTGGGAAAGGCTTCGCATCCAGGCCGCACAGGAGTTCTCCGTGAAGAAAATCGCGATAGTCACCGGAGCGTCGAGCGGACTCGGCGCCGAGTTCTCAAGGCTTCTTTCGGAAGATTCCGGGCTCGACGAGGTCTGGGCCTTCGCCCGCCGCCGCGACAATCTGGACCGGCTCGCCGCCGCCGCGAAGGGCGCGCGCATCCGGCCGCTCGCGGCCGATCTCGCGAGTCCCGAGGGAGTCGAATCGCTTCGCTCGCTCCTTGAGCTCGAGCGCCCCGATCTGCGCGTCCTCGTCCTCAACGCGGGTCGCGGCAGCTACGGGCCCTTCTCCGACACGGCCAAGGACGGCATTCTCGACATGATAGACATCAATGTCCGGTCGCTGACCGAGACCGCCAAGGACGCCCTTCCCTACCTGGCCGCGGGCTCGGGGATGGTCCTCGTGGCCAGCCTGGCGGGCATGGGGCCGCTGGGCGGCCGCGCGGTGTACGCCGCCACCAAGGCCTATGTGCTTTCGCTCGGCGTCGCTCTCGCCGCCGAGCTCCGGCAACGCGGGATCAGGGTCACGACGCTCTGTCCCGGGCCGGTGGCCACCGAGTTCGCGGCCGTGGCCTCGGGCGGGAGAGTGGGGCCCCAGGACGGATCGGCCTCGCCGGAACGGATAGCCCGGCGCTGCCTGGAAGATTTCGCCGCCGGGAAGGTCCTCTCCTATGGACGCCTCGGATGGCGCCTGACCGCGGCGCTGATGCGCCTCTCAGGCGGATACGCGACGGCCAGGTTCAGCCTGAAGCACCTGATGCGTTAGGCGCCATTAGTCAATCTCCCGGGCGGGGCGCCCGGCCCGAGGCGTCGAGAGGGGGCTGCGTCAACGGCGCATCAGGCAGAACGCATACGAATGCCGCGGCACGTCGATGGTCGACTCGCCGATTTCCGCCTGGGGTCCGGGCTCGGCTTTTCCCAGGTCGGATCGGGTCACGCGATACTTGAGCCGAGTCCTCTTCTTCCCCCAATCGAAGACGAGGTCCTCCTCGGCGAGGACTCCGTTCAGCGCCACCGACCGTGAACGAAGGCCCTGGAGCGGCTCGACGACATAGCGTTCCACGATGGAACCCGGAATCGTCACATGCGACCATTCCCCCCGCAGGCTGATGATCAGCAGGCAGTCCATGGATCTGCCCGTGGCGGAGGAATGGAGATACGCGCGTATTCCCTTGTCGGGTCCCTCCAGGCGCGGCGCCTGGTAGACCCGGCGCCCCATCAGCTTCTTCCAGAGAAAACTCGCGTAATAGTCGGGGCGCGGCTCGAAGGTCTCCTGGTCGAGGAGGCCATAGTCCGAGCCCACCAGCGTCTGGCGGAAGACTCGGGAGACGCCTTCCTGCGCGAGCAGACCCAGCTGGTCGAGCCACCAGATCGAGGACAGGTAGGTGTCGGAGAGGCCGGGCTCCCCGCCGTAGAGCGCGTGCCCCGTCTCGGTCATCCAGACCTCCCGTCCCCGCGAGGCCTTCGCGACCGATCGCGCGAGCTTCCTGACGGAATCGAGCCGCCGCGGTTTGAGCAGGGTCGTTTCGGTGGCCCGTCGGTTGGCCAGGCGTCCGCGGCGCGACTGCTGCGGATAGTAGTGCCAGCTCAGGATGTCGCGCGGTCCCATGGCCGAGCTCCTGGCCAAGGCCGGGATGATGGGGTTGGGTTCGCCGATCACCGGCCAGAAGGATGAAGACGGGCCCACGGCCAGGGCGGCCGGATGGATCTTCCGCACGAGCGCCGAAAAGGCGGAGAAGTCCTCGACGTACTGGGATGGGCTCACCCGGTTCCTGAGACCATGCACGAAGGGGTAGCCGTTGATCTCGTTTCCCAGTTCCCAGGCCCCCACGGGCAGGCCCTTTTTCGCGGAGTAGGCGATGAGCCTCCGGGCGCCGCGGCAGATCCAGGAACCCGCCCCGTCCCGATCCGCCGGCCCGGCGCTCAGCACGAACAGGATTTCAAAACCCGCGGCCTGCGCAAAGGAGTTGATGCGCTTCCAGAGCTTCTTCTTTAATACGAACTCGTGCTCGCCGGCAGCCCCCTCGTCGCCGCTCCGACTTTCGATACCCCTCCGTCCCTCGTCGCCGCTCCGCCCTTCGATGCCGCCTTTCGCCTTTTTCCTGATTTTGTAGACGACGCGGTCGGCCTCGGTGCCGCCGATCCGCAGCATGGCCGGCGCCAGCAGCTTCGCGAGAGCCAGGAGCTTCGGATTTCCCAGATCGATCGGGGGGACCTTCTCGATCGCGACGCCCCGCTTCGAACCGGGCCCGCCCGACCACCAGTGGCCTCCCAAAACCAGAGAGGTATCGATGGTCAGCGACAGGTAGCCGGCGGGAAGGGTCGCCGCCCCTTCGTCGATCGGGATGATGCGGAATCCATTTTTTTCGTGGTTCATCTCGCTCATGAAAGTATAGCGAATTCCCGTCGTTGTTTACGTTAATGAAATACTAGCAATAGGTTAACCCGCCGAGGGGAAAGCGCGAGGCGACGCGCATTATTCCAACATAAACGCCCTTCTCACCCCATTCTCACAATCCTGGTGTTTGATATCGGAAGAGGAGCCACCCATGCGTATCGCCTATTCATGCGCCGGAGAGGGTATGGGCCATGCGAGCAGGACGACGGTGCTCGGACCCATCATCGAAGAGCGGCATACGGTAGTCTATTTCCTGCCCGAGGTCATCAGGAGCTTCTTCGTCGCCAAGATCGGCCGGCGGCAGTTCGAGAGCATACCGCATCTCGCTTTCCAGAAAAGGGGGGAGCGGGTACGGCTTCTGGCGACGATCTTCGCCACCATTCCGCTCCTCATCCTCTTTCCTCTCGAAATGGCCCGGCTCGTCCTCCGCCTCCGGGCCCTGAAGATCGACGCCGTCATCTCGGATTTCGAGCCCTTCCTCCCCTGGGCCGCGAGATTCGCGAACCTCCCCGTCCTGCAGATCAACCATCCCGGCATCGTGCAACGCGTTCCGAAGCCCCATCCGCACGCCATGCTCACCTCCCTGGCGACGCGGATACTCGAGGGTCCGTGGAACGAAAGAATCCACGTCTCCTTCTTCAGCGGGGACGTGGGGCCGATTTTGCGCGGCGAGATCTTCGGCCATCCCGTGGGCGACGAGGGCTTCGTCCTCCTGAATCTCAAGAACTGCCTGCGGCCCCTCGTGCTGCCGATCCTGGATTCGATGGGGATCGCGTACCGGCTTTTCCCGGACCCGCGCGAGAACTTCGAGCGAGCCCTCGCGACCTGCTCCTGCGTCCTCTCGACGGCCGGCCACCAGATCATCGCGGAGTCCATAGCGCTCAACAAGCCCATACTGGTCATCCCCCAGGAGGGGCAATGGGAACAACAGCTGAACGCGATGATGGTCGACCAGACCGGCAAGGGCAGGTCGACGACGATCGAGCGGCTGAGAGGCGATCTTCCCGGCTTCCTGGCCGACCTGCGGACCTTCAAGGACAGGCCGCTTCCCGGCCGCTTCAATGTCACGGACAGCACGCGGATCATCGAGTTCAGGATCGAGGCATACCTCGGACGATGCAAGAAGCAGAACCGTCGCATGGTCCTCGTCCCGCAGGGGATGCGAAGTTGAACGGCCGTCGATCGGGGTTTCGTCCCGATGTTTCGGCGGGCCGCCCCGGAGAAGGCCGCCCAGAGAAGGCAGCCCGGAGTGGTCAGCCCGGAGTGATGCCCCAGGGGTCGGGAGGCTCCAGGGGCCCGCACTCGCCATAGCTACACTGCCCCTGCCCAGGCGATGCCATCCTTTGCAAGGAAGCCGGGGGCCTGCGGATCATGGCCGCGCGGGGCAATCGTACCGTTTTTCATTTTCCGCAAAACGGCGGAGCGCAGCGAGGTCCCAATGTCCAAAGCCGTACGCGAAAGCATCGAAAAAGCCGTCAGGCTGCTCTCGAAACGCGAGGTCGAGCTCGGAGAATCGGCGCTCGCCGAACTCAAGCAAACGCTTCAAACGGTCATCGCCCTCGGAGAGGAGCGTACGGCGCTCAAGGTATCGCTCAAGGTATCGCTCAAGGAAGCGGACGAAATTCTCGAGGCGAGCGCCAAGGAGCTCCGGGCGCTCGTACGGGGAGCGAAGAGGGTGGCGACCGCCTCGGAAAAGGCGAAGAAGGCGAAGCGGCTCGCCCGAGGTTGATCATGGGCGATATGTCGACCGTGCTGGGGCCATGGATCGGAGGACATCCTCTGCTCTCGGCATTTCTCTTTCTGCTGCTCTTCGGATTCACCCTCCCCCTTCCCGAGGAGTTGGCGCTCATTCTCGTCGGGTTGGCGCTTCGCGGAACCGGACGACCGTATCTCCTCGATCTTCTCGTCGCCTTTCCCGCGCTCATGCTCGCCGACCTCGCCTACTACTCGGTCGCGCGCTTTCTCGGACCTCGGTTGCTTCATTCGCGTTTTCTGCGAGGTCTCGCCAGGCCTCGGGCTATCGCGGAGGCGGAACAGTACTTCTCGCGCAGGGGGGCTCGGATACTCTTCGTGTGTCGCTTCGTCGTCGGTCTCAGGTCCGCGGCCATTCTGAGCTCGGGGTTCCTGGGCCTTTCGCTCCGCAGATTCCTGGCCTACGACGCCTCGGCCCTCGCCATCGGCGCGACAGCCTGGCTGACGGTCGGCTATGTCCTCGGTTCGCGACTCGGCGGACAGATCGGATCTCTCGGAAGGATCTTTTCGATCATCGCCCCGGCGGCCGTCGTGACGGCCGCCGTCCTGGTCTATCTCGGCATCAGGGCTGATCGACGTAAAGTCAGGGCCGAACGCCAGGGACAGGGAGCGGCCGCCGCCGCGGTCATCGGGCCACGCGCATGTCGATAGAGACGATCGCCGTCATCGTGCCGATCTACCTCGGCCCCAAGCGCGCGCCGGATATAGCCGAGAAAATCCTGGCCGATCCATAAGGTGGTTTTCGAGGATACGGATTTCGGCGCACGGGCCTTCCGCCGCCGCGCCCGCTTCGTTTTCGGCCGCCGGCTCAAGGTCGCGCCGGAGGCGCCGCGCGATGTCCGGGACTGGCTCGGTCGGAGGAAGCGCCGGGCGCTCGGCAACGTCCATGGGCTCATGAGCTACTTTTTTATAATCTTGAGGCGGCCGTCGTCGGCCATCGTCGGCCATCGTCAGCCGACGGCAGCCGACGGCGGCCGTCGTCGGCCGGCTTCGATGCTCTCCTGCCGGGCTTCCTTGACCGCCCCCGGCTCCGGGTCTACTATGAAGTCATGGCAGATGTGCCCCTTCGCGAGGACGGCCGCTTCACCTACGGCGGCCGTCGATGGCCCGAGGAAGAGCGCCGGGAGCAGCCGCTGGACATCGACCAGATGCGGGCGCTCTGCGAGGCGGCCGGGGAAGAGGACGAGGTGCCGCGAAGCCGCATCTTCACGGGCCCGGCGCTTGCCTCGGGCGAGCCGCACAGGCTCGTCGCGCCATGATCCGTCTGCGGCTGAAGCGGGTCTACGAGCCCGCTGACCCGGAGGACGGCGCGCGATTTCTCGTCGAGCGGCTCTGGCCCCGGGGGATCGGCAAGGAGCGGGCCCGCCTGGACGGCTGGCTCAAGGACGCGGCGCCGAGCGCCGAGCTTCGCTCCTGGTACAGCCACGATACGGCGAAATGGACCGAGTTCCGCGACCGCTATCGGGCGGAGCTGTCCGCGTCCCCGGAGTCCATCGCTCCCCTCCGGGACGCGGCGCGCGCGGGACTCGTCACCCTCGTCTTCGCGGCCAAGGATCCGCAGCATTCCAGCGCCCTGGTGCTGAAAGACTTCCTCGAAGCCGAGGACCCGCCGCCCTGAGATTCCGCGGTTCGGACTAACTCGCGCGCCGGTCCCGGCGCCCCTGCTCGGGCTCCGGGCGCCCTCGACATCCCGCTCCGCACCATATACAATAATTCCCCGATGGATCTCGATTTCAACATCGTCGACGGCCTGAGACGCAACCACCCCGCCTGGCGGCTCCTCCTGGCGGAGCACGCTCCCCTCATCGTCTCCTTCCTGAACCGGGCCTTCATCAAGCCCAATGCCCGCGGCATCGAGCAGTCGCGGCTGGCGTCGCTCCTGGAGGACGAGCTGTTCCGCCTGCGCGAGACGAGAGGCGAGGAGGCCTTTCCGCGCGGCGCCGCCGACTATCTCGACGACTGGGCGCAGGACGCGAAGGGCTGGCTCCGCAAGTACTACCCCGCCGATTCCGACGAGGCGCATTACGACATGACGCCGGGCGCGGAGAAGGCCATCGCCTGGATCGCGAGCCTCGAGTCGAGGAGCTTCGTCGGCACCGAGTCGCGCCTGCGGATCGTGTTCGACCTCCTCCGCGAGCTCGTGGAGGGCTCTGGGCAGGACCCCGCCGCGACGATCAAGGAGCTCAAGCGCCAGAAGGCCGAGCTCGACCGTCGCATAACGCGTCTGAAGGCGGGCGAGGCCGAGAGCCTCGACGAGACGGCCGCCCGCGAGCGCTTCCTCCACATGGCCGCGACCGCCCGCGAGATCCTCGCCGACTTCCGGGAGGTCGAGCAGAACTTCCGCGAGCTCGACCGGAGCACGAGAGAGAGCATCGCCGCCTGGGAGGGCTCCAAGGGCGAGCTCCTGGAGGGCATCCTCGGCAGGCGCGACCTCATCGCCGACTCGGACCAGGGGAGGAGCTTCCGGGCCTTCTGGGACTTCCTCATGTCGGCCGAGCGGCAGGAAGCCCTGGGCGCGATGCTCGACACCGCCTTCGCCCTCCCCGCGATCCGCGCCCTGAAGCCGGAGGAAAAGCTCCGACGCGTGCATTTCGACTGGATGGAGGCGGGCGAGCGCACCCAGCGCACGGTGGCGCTCCTGTCGCGGCAGCTGCGCCGCTTCCTCGACGACCAGGTGTGGATGGAAAACCGCCGCATCATGGAGATCATCCGTTCCATCGAGGCGAAGGCTCTCGAGCTCCGCGACGATCCGCCCGCCGGAGCGGTGACCCGGCTCGCCTCGGCCTCGGCGGAGCTCGGATTGCCCATGGAGCGGCCCCTGTTCTCGCCTCCGGCGAGGCCGCGCGTCGATTCGTCGGCGGTGGAGGCCGGCGACGAGGACATCGACGCGGACGCCCTCTTCGACCAGTGGGTGGTGGACCGGGAGGCCCTGCGCGAGCGCATAACCCGGGCTCTCGAGGAGCGCGACCAGGTGAGCCTCGCCGCTCTCGCGGAGGCCTATCCGCTCGAGCGGGGCCTCTCGGAGCTCGTCGCCTACCTCGCCATCGCGAGCGAGGACCGCGACGCGGCCTTCAGCGAGTCGGAGCGGGACCTGCTCGACTGGGTCGATCTCGAAGGCCGTAGGCGCGGGGCCCTCTCTCCGCGCGTCGTCTTCACGAAGGGAGGCGCCGCCCATGCCGACTAGGGAAACCTCGGAGCTGTCCCTGCCGGTCATCGCGCTCCTGAAGGGCGTGGTGCACCGCGAGGGCGACGAGGAGCTCTGGTACCGTCTGCTTGCGCTCCAGTCGGCCGTCCGCGACTACGTGGCGGTCCTGGGGCTCGAGCTGGTGCTCGACGAGGCCGAGGGCTTCGCCTGGCTCCGCTCGGCCGCGGAAGGAGAGGAGACCCTGCCCCGCCTCATGACGCGCCGGCAGCTGCCCTACTGGCCGAGCCTCCTCCTCGCCCTCCTGCGAAAGAAGTTGGCCGAAACCGATAGCTCGGGCGAGGGCCAGCGCCTGGTGCTCTCGCGCGACGAGCTCGTGGACCTGGTCAAGGTCTTCCTCCCGCGGAGCACGAACGAGGCGAGGATGGTCGACCAGGTCCTCGCCGCCGCGAACCGGATCGAGGAGCTGGGCTTCATCCGCCGCCTCAAGAACAAGGACCAGCTCTTCGAGGTGAAGCGGGTGCTCAAGGCCTTCATCGACGCCCAGTGGCTCGCCGACTTCGACGCGCGGCTCGGCGCCTACTGCGCCGGACCCGCGGGCGCGGAGGCCGGGGCCGACGACCCCGCGCGGAACGGCGACGAGGACGCGGAGGGCCGCCCCGCCGAGGTCGAGCGCGGCCGCCCCGCCGGGCCGAGCGTGGCGGGGCCGACGCGTCCGGGGAGGGCGAGGCGTGAGCGACGGCCTGCTCGACTTCGCCGGCGACGACGAGAGGACGGGCTTCAGGCTCGATCGCCTGGAGATCCTCAACTGGGGCACCTTCGACCGCCGCGTCTGGACGCTCGAGGCCAAGGGCGCCAACACGCTGCTGACCGGCGACATCGGCTCGGGCAAGTCGACCCTGGTCGACGCGGTGAGCACCCTGCTCGTGCCGCCGCGGCGCCTGGCCTACAACAAGGCGGCCGGAGCGGGCGCGAAGGAACGCAGCCTGCGCTCCTACGTGCTCGGCCACTTCAAGTCGGAGCGCGGCGAATCGGAGGTCGCCTCGAAGGCGGTGGGCCTCCGCGACCAGAACTCCTATTCCGCCATCCTCGGCTCGTTCCGCAACGAGGGCTTCGGCCAGGTCTGCAGCCTGGCGCAGGTGTTCTGGCTGAAAGACCAGCTGGGCCAGCCGGCGCTTCTACGTCCTCGGCAATCGCGAGCTCGGCATCGCCTCGGACTTCTCGGACTTCGGGCCCGACATCGGCGAGCTGCGCAAGCGGCTCCGGCAGACCGAGGGCCTCGAGCTGTTCGACACCTTCCAGGCCTATGCCGCGGCCTTCCGCAGGGTCATGGGCATCGACAACGAGCAGGCCCTGGAACTCTTCAACCAGACGGTCTCGATGAAGTCGGTGGGCAACCTCACCGACTTCGTGCGCGAGCACATGCTCGAGCCCTTCGAGGGCGAGGAGCGGATCCAGGCGCTCATCCGTCACTTCGACGACCTCGACCGCGCCCACGCCGCCGTCCTCAAGGCCAAGGCCCAGCTGGAGGCCCTCGGCCCCATCGTCGAGGACTGCTCGGCCTTCGACGCCCAATCGGCGGAGCGGGAGCGCCTGCGCCTCGCGCGCGAGGCTCTGGCCCCCTGGTTCGCGCAACGCAAGGTCGAGCTGCTCGACAGGCGCATCGGCAAGCTCGAGGCCGAGCTCGAGCGCGTCGCGGCGCGCATCGCCGCGGGCGAGGAGTCGCTCGCGCGAGCGCGCGCCGACCGCGACGAGGTGAAGGAAGCCATAGCCGCCAACGGCGGCGACCGCATCGCGCGCCTGGCCGCCGAGATCAAGTCCGCCGCCGAGGAGCGGAACCGCCGCCGCGCGAGGCTGGAGCGCTACGCCGGTCCGGCCGCCGAGCTCGGACTCCCCCTGCCCAAGGACTCCGACGATTTCGCGCGCAACCGCTCCGCCCTCGCGGCCCTCGCCGAGGAGCTGGGCGCCGCGGAGGCCGGGCTGCAGAACGATCGCACCGAGCGGGAGGTCGCCTTCCGCGACCAGCGGGTCCGTCGCGACCTCATCGTCCGCGAGCTCGACTCGCTCCGCGCGCGACGCAACAACATTCCCGAGGCCCAGATCGCGATCAGGGCCCTGCTCTGCGAGTCCCTCGACCTTCCGGCCTCCCGACTGCCCTTCGCCGGCGAGCTCATCCGCGTCCGCGAGAGCGAGGCCCGATGGGAGGGCGCCGCCGAGCGCGTCCTGCACAACTTCGCCTTGTCGCTCATCGTGCCCGACGAATTCTACGCCGAGGTCTCCGCCTGGGTCGACGGCAACCAGCTGCGCGGCCGCCTCGTCTACTTCCGCGCCCGCTTAGGCGAGTCGGGGCCCCTGGGCGAGCCGCATCCCGATTCGCTCGCCCGCAAGCTCGAGGTGAAGCGCGGCGACGCGCTCGAGGACTGGCTGTCCCGCGAGCTGCTGCGCCGCTTCGACTACGCCTGCTGCGACACGCTCGAGCAGTTTCGGCGCGAGCGCCTGGCGCTCACGCGCCAGGGCCAGATCAAGGGCTCGGGCGACCGCCATGAGAAGGACGACCGCACGCGGCTGGACGACCGCTCCCGCTACGTGCTCGGCTGGACCAACGAGGCCAAGATCGAGGCGCTGGAGCTTTCGGTCCGCTCGATCGAAAAGGAAATCGCCGATATCGGAGCCGCGATAGGCGAAATCCAGCGGCGGCAGGCCGAGCTCGGCGAGCGGCTCAGGGCGGCGGGCCGGCTCGGCGACGTCACCGAGTGGCGCGAGCTCGACTGGGGCTCCGAGAGCCTGCGCGTCGAGGCCCTCGAGGCGGAGAAGGCCGGGCTCGAGTCGGCGGCCGACAAGCTCAAGGCCCTCGCCGCGCGGCTTTCCGAGATCGAGGCCGAGACCGTAGCCGTCGAGGAGCGCCTCGGGGAGGCGCGCAAGGAGCACACGACCGCCGAGGTCAAGCGCGGGCAGGCTCTGGAGGCGCGGTCGACGGCCGTGGAAAACGCCGCCCGCGACAGCGAGGAGCGCGAGGCCTCGTACGCCTGCCTCGAAGGGCTCGCCGCCGAGGCGCGGCTCCTCGACAACCTGAGCGTCGAGAGCTGCGAGAACCGCGAGAGCGAGCTGCGCGCGACCGTCCAGGCCCTCCTCGACGCGGCCGACAAGCGGGTGACGAGGCTCCGCGACCGGATCGTGTCGGCCATGCAGGGCTACCGGAACGACTGGCCCCTGGAGACCCGCGAGATCGACGCGAGCGTCGAGGCCTCGGGCGCCTGGCGGGCCATGCTCGAGCAGCTGCGCGCCGACGACCTGCCGCGCTTCGAGCGCAGTTTCAAGGAGCTCCTGAACGAGAACACCATCCGCGAGGTGGCCAACTTCCAGTCGCAGCTGGGCCGGGAGCGGCAGCTGATCCGCGAGCGCATCGAGCACATCAACAAGTCCCTCACCCAGATCGACTACAATCCCGGCAGGTACATCGTCCTCGAACTGAGACCCAGCCCCGACGGCGAGATCCAGGACTTCGTCGCCGATCTGCGCGCCTGCACGGAGGGGAGCCTCACCGGATCGGGAGAGGAGCAGTACTCCGAGGCCAAGTTCCTCCAGGTCAAGCGCATCATCGAGCGCTTCCGCGGACGCGAGGGCATGAGCGAGGCGGACCGCAGGTGGACGGCCAAGGTGAGCGACGTGCGCCAGTATTTCGTGTTCTCGGCCTCGGAGCGCTGGAAAGAGGACGACACCGAATACGAGCACTACACCGACTCGGGCGGCAAGTCGGGAGGGCAGAAGGAAAAGCTCGCCTACACGGTGCTCGCCGCGAGCCTGGCGTACCAGTTCGGCCTCGAATGGGGCGCCGTGAAGTCGCGGAGCTTCCGCTTCGTCATGATCGACGAGGCCTTCGGCCGCGGCTCCGACGAGTCGACGCGCTTCGGCCTCGAGCTTTTCAAGAAGATGAATCTCCAGCTACTCGTCATCACGCCCCTCCAGAAGATC
>JAJXZP010000239.1 GCA_021779995.1 bacterium
ACCCGATATACATCGACGTGGCGTCGGTTCCCGACTTCGCGGCCTCGCCCGAGGCGCGCGCGGCCTTCGCCCGCGCGCCGTTCGCCAGCCTGGCGTCCGCCGCGAGCATCGATCATCCGGGCGCCTGGTCCGCCAAGCGCGCCGTCCTCGAGGCCTGCTTCGACGCCTTCGCGCGGCGCCCGAGCGGCGATCGCGGGAAGTCAGTCCTTCCGGTCGGCCTTCTCGTGGATCTCGGGATTCGCGCCCAGGCGTCCGCCCGACTCGCGGAATCTGCCGGGCGACACGCCGACGGTCTTCTTGAACACCTTGGTGAAGTAGCTCTGGTCCTCGTAGCCCACCATGCCCGCGATGTCCACGAGGGGAATGTCTGTGTTCTTGAGGAGGATCTTGCTCTTGTCGATGCGCACGTGGTTCAAGTAGGCGGTGAAGCGGCACTTCATCTCGGCGTTGAACAGCTTGCTGAAGTAGGTGGGGCTCAGGAACACCGCCCCAGCCACGTCGTCGAGCGTGATCTCCTCGGTGTAATGGGCGTTGATGTACCGCAGCGCCTTCTGGAGCGTGTCGGCGTGCTTGACGTCGCGGAGGTCGAACACGAGTTCGGTGAAGCGCACCATGATCTTGGAGAGCCAGTGGGCTATGTCCTCGACGCTGCGCATCTTCTGGACCTGGCTCAGGTAGGTGAAGTTGAGGCCGAAGATCTGCTCGATATCGGCGCCTCCCTCCAGGGCGGCGCGCGAGAGCAGGACGATGAGCTCGAGGACGCGGGCCCGCACCACCGCGGGGTCCTGGCCGCTCGAGAAGAAGACGTGGCCGAGGATCTCGTTGAGGAGGCGCTGCGACTCGCTCTTGTCCCCGCTGGAGATCGCGTGCAGGAGCTCGCGTTCCTTCTCGATGGGATAGGGAGGGGAGGCGTGGTCGCCGCCCTCCTTCAGGTCGTGTATGTATTCGGAGATGCGCGCCTGCTGCTCCTCGCGCTCGCGCGGCTTGTCGAAACCGCCGGTGGCCAGGGCGCGCGCCAGCCGCGCGAGCAGGGCCGCGAGGCTGGCCGCGCGCACGGCCGTGATGCGGGGCACGGTCTCGAGGACCGAGCGCACCGCCTCCTCCTTGCCCGCCGGGATCTTTCCCGCCGCGGCGAGCTCCTCGAAGACCTCGGTCGGGTCGACGACCAGGGCCGGCCCTCCGACGAAGGCCGCGCGCATGATCCCGTCGGCGACCAGGGGGGCGGTCCAGATCAAGAGCGAGTGCGGGCAAAGCTGGATATACTGGCCGCCGAAGCGCTCGGCCTGGAAGGCGCTGTAGAGCTGGACGCGGAGCTCCTCGTTCTGGTCGGCCTCGCCCACGACGCGGCAGACCGGACAGAGCCCGGCGGGGCTCTCCTCGTCGGCGCGGCGCTTGCCCAGCGAATCGAAGACGGCGAGCACCTGCCCGTCGGAGCTGATCAGGTGGGCGCTCGTGGCCGTGGCGCGGCAGTAGTGCTCGAGGGTGGCGAGCGTCTCATCGAGGTCCAGCCCCTCGAGCGGCAGGAGTCCTTCCATATTCAGCAGTCCTCGGGGAACATCATATTCTCGATGAAATAGTCGTTGAAGTCGGGACGCGAGGAGAGTTCGAGGTAGGAGCAGAGCGAGCGCAGCCGATCGCACTCTTCGAGCCGCGAGCGGGAGAGGCAGGCCGCCACCGCCCCGGCCCCCGCGGTGTTGCCGGCCACGATCACCTTTTCGCGGAGGGCGCGGGGCAGGAGGCCAATGCGCGAAGCGCTGCGAAGATCGATGAAGCTGCCGAAGCCCCCGGCGAGCCAGAGGCGGACGATGTCGTCCATCGCGATGCCCGCCGAGGCGACGAGCGAGGCGATGCCCGCGGCCACCGCCGCCTTGGCGAGCTGGGCCGCGCGGATATCGGCCTGCGAGAGATAGACGCCGGCCGCCCGGTCGAGGTAGATGCGCACGGCGTTGCCCTCGCCCTCGCGCGCGGCCGCGATGGCGGGCGGCAGGGCGCCGGCCTCGTCGGCGTCGAGGACCCGCCCCGTGTCGTCGACGAGGCCGCAGTCGAGGAAGGCCGCGATCGCGTCGACGAGGCCCGAGCCGCAGATGCCGGCGGCGTCCGCGCCGCCGATCGTCGTGCAGCGGATCTCCCCGTCCTCGATCCACACCGCGTCGATCGCCCCGTCGACTCCCGCCGAGCCCATCTCGATGCCCGCGCCCTCGAAGGCCGGGCCGGCCGCGGTCGCGCAGCAGAGGATGCCGTCGGGACCGCCGAGGGCTATCTCGCCGTTGGTGCCCAGGTCGAGGAAGAGGGAAGGCCCCGCCGTCTCGGCCATGCCCACGGCCGACATGCCCGACACGATGTCGGCGCCGACGTAGCCGGACACGCCCGGCAGGAGTATGGCGGTGCAGGCCCGGTGCCCCACGAGGCCGAGTTCGGCGGCCCTCGTCTCGCGCCTGCGGAGGAAGGCGGGAATGAAGGGAGCGCGCGCTATGGCGTCGGGCGGCACGCCCGAGAGGAGATGGAGCATGGTGGTGTTGCCCGCGACGACGATCGAGGCGAGGTCCTCGGTCCGCGCTCCCTGGTCGAGGACGAGGCGCTCCATGAGCCCGGCGAGCTGGCCAGCTATGGCGCTCCGCAGCGACTCGAGGCCGGCCTCTCCCTCCGAGGCGGCCGCGATGCGCGATATCACATCGGCGCCGAAGACGCGCTGCGCGTTGAGCGCGGAGCGCGCGCCGAGCCGCTCGCCGGAGGCGAGATCGACGAGGTAGCAGACGACCGTGGTCGTGCCGATGTCCACTCCCGCGCCGAGGGCGCGCTCGCCGGGGCGATCCGGCCGCGCGTCGACGACCTCGCTCCCCGAGAGGAGGACCGAGACGCCCGTGCCGTCGCGCGAGGAGCGCGCGAGGCCGGCGAGCGCCGTCTGGGAGACCGACAGCAGCCGTCCGGGGAAGAGCCGCGCGAGCGCGCGCACGAGCCGCGTCTCGTCGTCGGCCTGGTCTTCGAGGCTCGGCGGATCGGGATGCACGACGAGGCGGCGCACCGGCGGATCGACCTCGATCCGCTCGGCCGAGGACTCGGTCACTATGCTGGCTTGCCTGGCCTCGGGTACGCGGATCTCCGCCTCGCCCTCGATCCTTACCTGGCAGGCGAGGCGTTCGCCCGCGGCGATCTCGGCCTTGGAGAGGAACTTGAGCTCCTGGCCCGAGGGAGCGGATAGCGCGCGGCCCGCGACGGACACGCGGCACTTGCCGCAGAGCCCCTTGCCCCCGCAGGGCGCGTCGAGGGGCAGCGAGGCGGCGATGACCGCCTCGCGGGCGGTGCTTCCCGCGGGGACTTTGAGTTCCTTGCGAGTTTTTCCCTGATGTACCACGACGGCGAACTCCATGATCGGGCGCTCCTCAATCGGCAGATATACTATCCCCGCCCGATCTGTGCAACCGGAAATCGGGGCGGGGGGCGAAACTGGCCAAGAAAATCCCAAAAAGGACAGGAATCGGAAAGACTATCCCCGCCGCAAACGCTTTGATGGACGCATGGAGAGCATCATGAACGGAAAAGAACTGGTTCTGCGGACCCTGCGCCACGAGCGCCTCGAGCGCGCTCCCTGGGTGCCCTTCGCGGGTGTGCACGCGGGCAAGCTCACGGGCTATTCCGCCCAAGAGCTGCTCACCGACTCCGACAAGCTCGTGCGTTCGCTCGTCCAGGTCAACAGGCTCTACCGGCCCGACGGCCAACCCGTCGTCTTCGACCTCCAGATCGAGGCCGAGGCCCTCGGTTGCGAACTCCTGTGGGCCGACCGGACCCCGCCCTCCGTGGCGACGCATCCGCTGGCGCTCGTGTCCGACATCCCCACGCGCATCCCCGGCCCCGGCGAGGCGCGGCTGGCCTTCGCCCTGGACGCCATGCGCAAGACGAAGCGCGCGTTAGGCGAAACTACGGCGCTGTACGGCCTCGTCACGGGGCCGTTCACCCTGGCCTCGCATCTGCGCGGCACGGACATCTTCATGGACATGATCCTCGACCCCGACTACGTGCACCGTCTGCTCGACTACGCCTTCGCGGTGGAGCGCGCCGTCGCCGGCTACTATATCGACGCCGGCATGGACATCATAGCCGCCGTCGATCCGCTGGTGTCGCAGATCTCGCCTGGGCATTTCGACGAGTTCCTCTCGGAGCCGTATACCCGGTTCTTCGACGACATCCGCTCGCGCGGCGCGCTCTCCTCGCTCTTCGTCTGCGGCAACGCGACCAACAACGTCGAGCCCATGTGCCGCACCGGTCCGGACTCCATCTCCGTCGACGAGAACATCGATCTCGCGCAGGCCAAGGCGATCACCGACCGCTACAACGTCTGCCTGGGCGGGAACATCCAGCTCACCGTGGTCATGCTCCTCGGCAGCCAGGCCGACAACATGAAGGCGGTGGTGGATATCATCGACTCGGTCCCCCCGGGCAACTTCATCGTCTCGCCCGGCTGCGACATGCCCTACGACGTCCCGGTGGAAAACGCGATAGCCGCCGGTCAGGCCGCGCGCCAGACCGGGCAGGTGCGCGCCATCCTGGAGCATTACCAGGGCGCGCAGATCTCGGTCGAGGTGACGCTGCCGGACTACGGCCGCCTGCCCAAGCCGCTGGTCGAGGTCTTCACCCTCGACTCGGCCACCTGCGCCGCCTGCGGCTACATGATGGAGGCCGCCAAGGACATGAAGTCCATCTTCGGCGAGAGCATCGACATCATCGAGCACAAGTTCACCACCAAGGAGAACGTCGCGCGCTGCCTCAAGATGGGCGTGGCCAAGCTGCCCTCCATCTACATCAACGGCGACCTCAAATACTCCTCCATCATCCCCTCGCGGGACGAACTGCGGGCCAAGATAGCCGCCGTGCTCAATTAGAGGGGAGTCCCCGAGCATGGCGGACCGGCGGGCCAAGTACAAACTCATTTCGTGCAACGTCTTCATGCGCGAGTTCTGCGCGGTCCTCTCGGCCTCCGGCGCCGTCGTCGACCCGGAGTTCCTCGAACTCGGCCTGCACGAGAACGCGGCCGAGCTCCGCTCGCGCCTGCAGTCGCGCATCGACGAGGTGTCCTCGGCCCCGCCGCGCGAGAGCGGCGGCCGCGGCTACGACGCCATACTCCTGGGCTACGGCCTGTGCGGCAACGGACTCGCGGGCGTCCAGGCGCGCTCCCTGCCCCTCGTGCTCTCCCGCGCCCACGACTGCTGCACGATCCTCCTCGGCTCGCGCGCGGCCTTCCTCGAACGCTTCTCCTCGAATCTGAGCGCCTCGTGGAGCTCGACCGGCTACATCGAGCGGGGCTCGACCTACTTCCGGACTTCCGAGATGGGCTTGAGCTCCGGCCGCGGGCTCGAGTACGAGGAGCTGGTGGAGCGCTACGGCGAAGACAACGCCGCCTACGTCTGGGAGACCCTCCACCCCGAGGACCGGGAGCGGGAGCTGCGCTTCATCGAAACCCCCGAGACCGCCTCCCTGGGCTACGCCGACGCGATGCGCGAAAAAGCCGCCGAGGAGGGCAAGGAATTCATCCTCCTTCCGGGATCGACCCGGCTCCTGCGCGCGCTCGTCGCCGGAGAATGGAACGAGTCGGACTTTCTCGTCGTGCCCCCGGGCCGCCGCATCGAGCCCGTCTGGGACCACGACAGGGTGATCGACGCGGTCTGAAGGCCTTCCCTTCCGGCCGGCGCGGGCTGCTGTCCGAACAAGATTCGCCCAAGTTCCTCGAGGCCGCGAGCGCCCGGCGGCAGGTGTTTCGCAAGCGGGTCCATGTCTCGGGGCTCTGCTCCGAGGCTGTTCATTTTTTAGGTGTATCCGGCTTTTTTTGCGTTTTCCCCTCAGCTTCGTCGGTAGGACGACAAGAAAATCCACGTCGTGGCGAAAAGCTTCACGGTGTACGATTCCAGGAAACGGCCGTACCATGCCTCATCCAGCCTCTCCATTTCCACAGGAGGATGCAGCATGAAACGGTTTGTTCTCGCAGCGCTCGCGATCATGACCATCGTGCCCGGTCTATTCGCGCAGTCTATCTACTGCCCGCCCAAGAAGGACCAGCTCTACATCGAGGTCTCGGCGCTCGGCAATCTCGACTATTTCTACGACCACAAGATGGGCCTGGAAATGGCCGGCAAAGAGCTCGGTGTCCGTACCCAATACGTGGGCCCGGCCGAGTACGACATGAACGCCATGGTGTCGGCTTTCGAGGAAGCGATCGCGAAGAAGCCCAATGGCATCATCGTCGTCGGCTTCGAGTCGACCCTCAACGCGATTGTCGACAAGGCCGTGAACATGGGCATCCCGGTCGTCACGGTCGACGCGGACCTTCCCGGATCCAAGCGCATGGCCTTCGTGGGCACGGGCAACTACAACGCGGGCATGGTGGGCGGCACCAAGCTCGCCTCGCTCATAGGAGGCAAGGGCAAGGTGGCGATCATCACCAAGCCCGGCCAATCCAATCTCGAAGAGCGCATCTCGGGCTATAAGGCCGCCTTGGCCAAGTATCCCGGCATCAAGATCGTCCAGATCGCCGATGACCAGAGCGATCCGGTGCAGGCGGCTCAGGTGACCGCCGCCTTGCTCCAGCGGTTCCCGGACCTGGCCGGCATCGCCTGCGTCGAAGGCGCCGGCGGCGAAGGCGTCCCCACGGCGGTGCGCGAAGCCGGGAAAGTGGGCAAGGTGAAGATCGTGTCGATGGACCGCAGCAACGATATTCTCCAGGCCATCAAGGAAGGCGTTATCTCGGCCTCCATCGCCCAGCAGACGGCCCTCATGCCCTACTACGCCCTGCAAATACTCTATAACTACAACAACTCCAAGGTCGCCATCACCAGCGACAACAAGGCCGCGGGCGTTCCGGGCATCCCGGTGACGATCGACACCGGCGTCGTCGTCATCGACTCCTCGAACTACCAGTACTTCAAGCGCTGAGCCGACGGGCTGATGGCATAGACCCACAAAGGTCTGGAACGAATGGAAAACGAGGGATAGGGAAAGGGGCAAAGACGCAGAGGGTAGCAAGGAAGGCGGTGCTGGAGCAGTGAGGAATCATTGGGTACCCCAAGCCTGGCTTCTCTCTCGCAGCTTTGCGCCTTTTCACCTCGTTTCCGCTTTCCATTCGCTTTTTCTCTCTGTTGGTTTTCTTTACGTTGATCATCTTCCATTCCCGGTTTTGATCGCAAAGGATATCCGATGTCTGAATACATTCTCGAGGCCCGTGATATCGTGAAGACCTTCCCCGGGGTCAAGGCTCTCGACGGCGTCGATCTCAAGGTTCGGCGGGGCGAGACCCATGCGGTCGTGGGCGAAAACGGTGCGGGCAAGAGCACCTTGATGAT
This sequence comes from bacterium, assembly GCA_021779995.1. GTDB lineage: Bacteria > Spirochaetota > Spirochaetia > Treponematales > Rectinemataceae > JAJXZP01. The sequence goes on from JAJXZP010000239.1 coordinate 7,329, forward strand.
GGTGCTCACCGGAGTCTATCGGCCCGACTCGGGAAGCATCGTCCTCGACGGGCGGGAAATGGCTTTCTCCTCGCCTCAGGAGGCGGTCCGCCACGGCATATCGATCGTCTACCAGGAGCTCAGTCTCGTGCCGTCCCTGAGCGTGGCGGAGAACATCTTCGCCAACCGGCAGCCCGTGAACGGCATCGGAGCCATCGACAAGAACGAGCTGAACCGGCGGGCCCGGGAGTACCTCGCCCTCTTCGACCTCGAGTGCATCGATCCTTCGACCCTCGTCAAGAACCTGAATCCGGCCAACCAGCAGGTCGTCGAAATACTCAAGGCCATCTCGACGGATCCCTCGGTGCTCATCCTCGACGAGCCGACCTCGTCCCTGACGGAGATCGAGTCGAAGCGGCTCTTCGACAACATCCGGACTCTGACCGGGCGCGGCCTGGCGTGCCTTTATATTTCGCATCACCTGTCGGAGATTTTCGAGATCGCGTCGACGGTGACCATCCTGCGGGACGGCCGCTTCGTCTGCGACGCTTCCGTCGCGGACATAGACGAGGATTTCCTGGTGACCAACATGGTGGGGCGCACGATCACCGACATCTACGGCGTGAGGCCGGACCCGGCCTCGCTGGGCGCACCGCGCTTCGAGCTGCGCACGCTCTCCCGCAAGGGCGCCTTCTCCGACGTCTCGCTCATCGTGCGCGCGAAGGAGATCGTCGGACTCGCCGGTCTCGTGGGAGCGGGCAGGACCGAGCTCGGCCGCGCGGTCTTCGGCGCCGAGCCTCCGCATTCCGGCGAGATGCTCCTCGACGGAAAGGAGATATCGCCGCAGTCGCCCGGGACCGCCATAGCTCTCGGAATCGGCTACCTCACCGAGGACCGCAAGACCCAGGGGCTCTTCCTCGACTTCCCCATCCGCGCGAACCTGGCCGCCAACCGGCTCTCGTCGCTGAGCAAAGGGCCCTTCGTGAGCGAGGCCCTGGTGGACGAGGCGACGGAGCGGGCCATCCGGGATTACCGCATCGCGGCGGGCGGCGCGAAGAAGTCGGTCCGCACGCTCTCGGGCGGGAACCAGCAGAAGGTCCTGCTCGGGGCCTGGATAGGCATCGAGCCGCGGCTCCTCATCGTCGACGAACCCACGCGGGGCGTCGACGTGGGAGCCCGGAGCGAAATCTACGGCTTTCTCCGCGCCCTCGCGGCGCGCGGGACGGCCATTCTCATGATCTCGTCCGATCTCACGGAGATACTCGGCATGAGCGACCGGATCTACGTCATGAAATCGGGACATATAGCGGGCGAGCTCGAGGGCGGGACGGCGACCGAGGAATCGGTCATAGCCCTGGCCACCGGAGCCGCCGGAGGGGAATGCGAAGCATGAACTGGTTCAAGCGCTTGACCGGTCAGCGCGAATTCATGATCGGCTGCATCGTCCTGGGCATCATGGTGGTGATGAGCTTCGCCTCGCCCTACTTCCTCGCGTGGGACAACCTCCTCGCGGTGCTCCTGGGGCTTTCGATCGAGGCTATCGTGGCGGTCGCGATGACCAACCTCATGGTCTCGGGCGGCTTCGACATGTCGGTCGGCTCCATCGTCGCCTTCGTCGGCGCCACGACCGCTCTGCTCCTGGCCAAGGGCGTGCCGACGGTGCCCGCCGTGCTCATCGGCCTGGCCATCGGGGCTCTCATCGGCCTTTTCAACGGCTTCATCATCTCGAAGGTCGGCATCAATCCCTTCGTGGCCACCCTGTCCTCCCTGAGCCTGTTCCGCGGCCTGACGCTCATCGTGTCCCGGGGGCGCAACATCTCCGGCCTGCCCGACAGCTTCGCCGCGATCGGCCAGGCCATGCTCTTCGGGGTGCAGACGCCGATCATCATCGCCGCGGTGCTCATCATCGGCGGCGACATCATGCTGCGCCGCTTCCGGTTCTTCCGGCAGAGCTACTACATCGGCGGCAACGAGAGGGCGGCCCGGCTTTCGGGCATCGCCGTCGATCGCATGAAGGTCCTGGCCTACATGCTCACCGGACTGTTCGCGGGGCTCGCGGGCATCGTCATGACGGCTCGCCTCGGGGCGGCGTCGATGACCGCCGGCACCGGCCTCGAGCTCCGGGTCATCACCGCGGTCATCATCGGCGGCGCGAGCCTCCAGGGAGGGGAGGGCAGCGTGTTCGGCGCCTTCCTCGGCTCGCTCCTCATGGCTCTCATCACCAACGCCCTCACCCTGCTCGGCGTCGACGTGTATTGGCAGACCTTCGTGATCGGCGCCACCCTGCTCGTGGCCGTCCTGATCGACCAGCTCGGCAAGACGAGCGCCCAGGCCAAGGCTGCCGGCGCCGCCAAGGCCTCGGCGGAATCAGGCGCGAGGAAATCGGCATGACGAGCTACGAACGAGTCAAGGCCGCCCTCGAGCATCGCGAGCCGGACCGGGTTCCCTTCGACCTCGGCGGCTCGGTGCTCACCGGCATCAACGTGCACGCCTACGTGAATCTGCGCCGCTATCTCGGCCTGAGCGAGCGCGAGGTCCAGCTCGTCGACGTGATGCAGCAACTGGCCCGCGTGGACGAGGACCTGCTGGCGCGCCTCGAGGTGGACGTCTCCTGCGTCGATCCCGATCCGCCCGCTGGCCCCACGCTCGCGAAAGATCCGGTGCGCGAGGGCGAGTACTGGCGGATGGTGGACGAGTGGGGCATTTCCTGGAAGATGCCGGTCGACGGAGGGCACTACTTCGACATGACCGACCGGCCGCTCAAGGACGCCGAGACGCCCGCGGACCTCGAAGGCTTTCCCTGGCCCGATCCGAAGGAGTCGGCCCGCTTCGCCACCTTGAAGGCCCGGGCGGACCGGGCCGTCTTCGGCGAGAAGAAGGCCTACATCCTGGGGCGGCAGTACGCGGGCATATGGGAAACCGCGCTATGGATGACCGGCTTCGAGAAATTCCTCGCGGACATGATGGTGAACGAGGACTTCGCCCACGCGCTCATGCGCAAGATCACCGAGCTCAAGATGCAGTACTGGGAGAAGGCGCTCGAGACCGTCGGGAGCAATGTCCTCGTCGTGTCGGAAGCCGACGACCTGGCCACGCAATCGAGCCTGCTCTGCTCGCCCGACCTGTACCGGCGCATGGTCCATCCCTACCACAAGGAGCTGTTCACCTTCATCCGCCGGAAGGCGGCCGCTCCCGTGCATATCTTCTACCACTCCTGCGGGGCGGTGAAGCCGCTCATTCCCTATCTCATCGAGGAGGGAGTGGACGTGCTCAATCCCGTACAGGTCAACGCCGAGGGCATGGACTCGGCCGAGCTCAAGCGCGAGTTCGGCAAGGACATCACCTTCTGGGGCGGCGGCGTGGACACCCAGCACGTCCTGCCCTTCGGCACGCCCGCCGAGGTCCGGGACGAGGTGAGGCGCCGGATCGACGATTTCGCGCCCGGCGGCGGTTTCGTCTTCGCCACGGTGCACAACGTACAGAGCGACGTGAGCCCCGAGAATTTCATGGCCATGTGGGAGGCGATGCGCGAGTACGGCGCATACCGATGAGATGACGAGGCGCCGTTTGTCGACTTCCGAAATCCGTGCTACTCTGACGCGGGGAGTCCGGCATGACGGCGCAGCGTCTCAATCAGTTTATGATCCTCACGGTCTCTCGCGCGGCGCAGCTCGTCTACACCGAGGAGTTCGCCGCCGCCTACGCGATGCTTTCCGACGCGGACCGGCTGTTCCGATACCTCGCCGCGCCCGACTCGGACGTCCTCCTCGCGGAGGAGCTCGAGGCGCTGCGCATCCTCCTGCGCCTCGACCCTTCTCTGGAGGTCCGCATAGACCCGGCCCTGTTTCCCTCGACGGCGGCGGCGTGTCCCGACGAGGACGAATCCTGGCTCTGTCTCTTCGTGCGGCGGCTGTCGGTCATCGACGCGGTGCTGGAGCTCGCCGCCGCGGACGACTCCTCCTATGTCCCGGCCTCGGAGACCGAGTCCGGGATCCCGCCGGTGCGCCCCGGGCGGCCTGTGGCCGATTCGCCGGGCGAGCGGTCCCGGGCGGCCGTGGCGGTGACGCCGCCGCCGCCGGGCTTGGGCTTCGCGGTCCTCGTCGCCCGCGGCGCTTCCTCGCTCGGCGTCGGCTGCGCCTGAGGCCATCGCCATGAGCGGCGTCCTGATCGTCGACGACGAGGAGCTCTCCCGGATCGCCATGCGCAAGCTCCTGGGGCGGCTCTTCCCCGGCGTCCTCGTGGTCGGCGAGGCGGAGAACGGCAGGATCGCCGTCGAGCTGGCCGCCGCCCTCTCGCCCGACATCGTGCTCATGGACATCAAAATCCCCGCGATCAACGGCCTCGACGCCGCCTCGCTTGTCCTGCGCGCCGCCCCCGAAACGGCCGTCATCATCGTGAGCGCCTACGACAATTTCTCGTTCGCGCAACGCGCGCTCAATATGGGGCTCGCGGGCTACCTGCTCAAGCCCATCCGCGAGGACGAGTTCGCCTCGGTCTTCGGGGCCGCGCTCGGGCGGCCTAGCGGGCGGCGGCATCCGGCGCAACCGGGGACCGCATCGTTTCCGGAGGCTGGAGAGGCGGCGGCGCCGCCGCTGCGCACGCGCATCGAGGCGGCGATCGCCGCCTGTCCGCTGCCCGAGCTGGGGCTCGAGGCCGCCGCCAGGAGGCTGGGTATGAGTCCCCAGCACCTGTCCCGCGTCTTCAAGCTCGCGTTCGGCCTCAAGTTCGTCGACTACGTCGCGGCGAGGAAGATCGAGGCGGCCAAGGCGATGCTCCGCGAGGAGTCCCTCACCGTGGAAGAGCTCGGGCGCCGCATCGGCTGGACCGACCAAGGCCACCTGTCGCGCGTGTTCCGCGAGCGCACCGGCCTCACCCCTAAGGCCTACGCCCGCCAATGCCGCGCCGGCGACTGTCTCACTCGGGGCGGGGACAGGGACCCGGGAGCCTCAGCGTGACCGTGGTGCCCGCGCCCGGCGCGCTTTCGATGAAGACGGTCTCGACGCCGTAGAGAAGCTCGAGGCGCCGGGACACGTTCGAAATGCCCTCGTGCATGCCGCGCCGCGCCGCCTCGGCCGCGGAACGTTCGGGAATCGCGGAGGGGTCGAAACCGATGCCGTCGTCGGTTATCGAGATCCGCAGGCCCGTTCCTTCGGGCTCGGCCTCGACCGCCACGGTGCCGCCGCGCTCGAGCGGCTCGATCCCGTGGATCACGGCGTTCTCGACGAAGGGCTGCACGATCATACCCGGCACGAGGAATCCTGCCGCGTCAGGGCTCACTCGCAGTTCGTGGCGCAGCCGCGAGCCGAAGCGGATCTCCTGGATGCGCAGGTAGTGCTCCACCGACTCGAGCTCGCGGTCGAGCCTCAGCGCCGACCTCGCCGAGTCGAGCTGCGCGCGCAGGAGGATGGCCATGCTCGACACCGCGGCCTTGGTCCGCGCGGCGTCCTCGATCTCCGCGAGGCTGGCTATGGTGTTGAGCGTGTTGAACAGGAAGTGGGGGTTGATCCTCGCCTGCAGCGTCTCGAGCTCGGACTGCTTGAGCGCGTTCTCCATCCGGAGCGAGCGGATCTCCTGCCGCTTGAGTTCGGCCTCGAGCTTGGACGCGCCTCGGATCTCCTCGACGTAGCCCCGGATCCGCGCGGTCATGTCGTTGTAGGAGTCGACGAGGAGGGCGATCTCGTCGTCGCGCCCCCGCGCCAGCGGCGGGGTGTCGAGTCGACCCTCGGCGAAATCCTTGAGCGAGAGGACGAGCGAGTGGATGGGCCGCGAAATACCGGTCGTGACGCGGAGCGCGAGGAGGACGCTCGCGGCCGTGGCCAGGAGGAGCACCATCCACGACAGCGTCTCGTTCCGCGAGAGGGCGACCCGCATCGCGCCGACGCGGCTGTTCACCGAGACCATGTACTGCGAAAGCGCGCGCGAGCATTCCGACCGCGTGTAGGAGCGCAGTCTTCCCAGTTCGGCGACGTCCCGATCGACGTAGATCGTCGCGGTCCCCTGCGTGAACCGGAGCACGGCCCGATTCTTGAGCTCGTCGAAGCTCCTGATCATGTTGCCGATGTCGTGCAACTCGTAGGGCAGATCGCCGGGGAGCCTGGAGCGCAGGGCCTTCTGCTCGGCGAAGGCGGTGGCGAGCGCGCTCGCGTACTCGGCGAGATATTCGCTCCGGCCGGAGTGCAGGTAGTTGTCGGCGGAGGAAAAGAGCCGATCGATGTCGCTCGACAAGGCCGCTATGCCGAAGATGTCTCCCTGGACGACCGCCAGGAAGCGGTGCGTCTGCTGGATGGACGAGAAGACGAGGGCCGAGAAGATCGACAGGAGCGCTATGATCGCGCCGAAGGAAAGGAGCAGCCGGCTCCGAATGGTCATGGGCCTCGCCTCGAAGGCCGCCTCGACCGCCACCGCCGCGGAGGTCGGCGAGCCGGCGGCCGGAGCAATCGCTGCGTCCGCGCCCGCGCGGTCCGCTCCGTCCTCGTGTTCGCTCATGCCGGGATTCTACGCCGCCCCGGGTGGGTGCACAATGGCGCATTGACAGGGCGGCACCCTGAAGTACGATGCACCTCAAGCCTCTGAGCGACGACTTCCAGCTCTGGGGCTCGGCCGCCGCGCCATTCTTCCGCGTTCCGAGTTTCCCGAACTCTACCCCGAGGCCGACGAACGCCACCGGCACGGCCTCGAGTATGCCGGCTGGAACGTGCGCCCGGAGGCGCTGCCTCGCTCCCCCGGCGACGGGGTGGCCGGCAAGCGCATGGTCCGCATCCATCACCTCGTCGCCGCTCGCGCCGCCCGCTTTGCGTCCCGCTGGGCAATCGATCCAAGATATACGTGGACGGGCATTTCCGCGAGAGCCTTGCGCTCAAGTCCATCTCGGTTGGATTCGGTATATCGGCGGCCCGCCTCCATCGCCGCGATCAGTCGTCCTTGCAGGTCCCACGGTCAGCGCTTCCGCCTAACCTCTTCCGCTGCGATCCGCGCCCAGGCCCAGAGCCGCTGCGGCTTGCGCTGGACGGTGCTGATGTCCTTCATGATGAGCTCGACGGCGACGCCCCGCTCCGCGGCCAGGTCCAGCGCGTCGGCGATCGCGGCGCGCGCGGCGTCCTCGCTCCACTCGGCGTCGAGGAAGATGGCGGGGTTGGGCTTCACGCTGGCGACGTACTTCGTGCCGAGGCCGTCGAATATCGCGCGGTAGTCGTTCCAGGGGCTCACCGAGACCTTGCGAAGATTCGGGATGCGCTTCAGGAGATCGACCTTGCGGTCCAGCGGCTCGCAGCAGCCGTAGTAGTTGAGACCCCAGCGGCGCATCCAGCGAAGGTCGTGCTCCATCGCGAACTCCCACTGCATCTCCGGAGAGACCGTGGCCAGGATCTGCGCGTTCGAGCAGCCCCACATGTTGCGCGGACGCACATAGTCGGCATCGAAGCTCGCGCCGGGCAGGTCGCTCGCGTAGCCGTATCCGCCCGAGCCGACCCGGACGTTGCGGCAGTCGAGCGACAGGAGGTTCCGCTCCTCGAACTGGTCCAGCTCGGTCATCCACGCGTCCACCATGCGTTCGTAGGCCGCGTGCACCATCCCGGGGCGGTCGATCATGTCGAGCATGGCCTCCTCGATGCCCCACCAGCGGATCAGATAGTCCCAGGGCGTGAACCAGATGTGGGTCTGGCCGACCTTCCTCACCGGGATGACGCCCTCGAAGAGATCGCGCATCGCGTCCCAGACCGCGGCGGTCGTCTTCTCGACGTGCGTGACCAGGGGCATCTTGATCTTCCCGATGTCCTCGGGCTCCTTGATCTGGATGTGGAAGTGCCGCGACACGATTTCGTTGGCCGAATCGGTGCGCGCGATGTCCACCTCCTCGACGATGCCGAAATCGGTGGAATGGATGGCGAGAGGGCACTCGATCCACGGGTTGACCACCATGTCGCCGCTCATGTGCGTCCACTGGTAGATCGTGCGGCGCAGCTCCGTTTCCAGGCCGCGCGCCCAGGTGTCGCGGCAGCGCGGCGTCAACTCCTCGTCGACGTCCATCTCGTGCCAGGGGATCTCGTTGATCCAGACCAGGGGCCTCTCCTGGTCGAGATCGTTGAGCTTGCGCCAGAGCCCGGCGCGCTCGGCGTTGACCGGGTCGGCCGCTATCTCGGCGATCCGCCTCGCGAGCGAACGCAGATTCTCCTTCTCGTCCGCCTCGAGGTCTATCTCGTCGATGATGAGCGGCGGTGAGTAGCTTCCGGGGTCGTGGAGCATGGCGTTTCCTCCTGATCCAGCCTATTCGCCGAAGGGAAGGCGGGCGATCGCCAGAATCGCCGATCGGACCTCAGGAATTGCTGATCTCCCGCACCGAGCCGCGCCTCACGAGCTGCTGCTTGACCTTGAGCACGTGGAGCTCCTGGGGATTGTGCGCGATGCGGTTGTGCATCATCTGGCCGGCGATGCGGCCCATGTAGGTGGTGTCGATGCGCATGGTCGTGATCTGCGGCACGTAGCAGAGCGAGTAATCCAGCATGTCCCCCGGCGATAGCACCGAGATGCGCCCGGGGACCTCGACGCCCAGCCGGCGCAGCATGGCCACGACGCGCACGGCGACGTCGTCGTCGAGCGCGAAGATCGCGGTGATGTCCTCGTGGGAGCGCACGAGGTTTCCGACGGCGGCGAGCGCATTCTCGTCGTCCTCGAGCGGGATGCGCCGCCGCATCGAGTCGTCGAACTCCAGGTGGTACTCTTCGATCGCCTTCATGAAGCCGAAGAAGCGATCGATGGGAAGGACGGGAAGGTCGGGGCGCAGGCAGTCGATGAATCCCAGCCGCAGGTGGCCGCACTTCACGAGATACGAGGTGCCTTCGTAGGCGCCCTGGAAATCGTCGACGCAGACCGTGTAGAAGCGGTCCTGGAAGTTCGAGTTCATGATGACGACCACGGGAATGCCCGCCGATTCGAGCATGGCGATGAGTTCGGGCGGCGCGAAGTGGATCGTGGCGACGCCGATGGCCTGTGTGCAGCGGATCTTTTCCAAAATTTCATACGTGGTCTCGCTCCGCGATATCGGCACGAGGACGGTGTTGAAGCCCACCTGCCGGAGCGTGCGCTCGAACTCGTGGATTATGGGCCGCACGAGGTGGAGGACCGTCGCCCATTCGGGATCGATATCGAAGAGAATGGCGATGTCGCGGGTTTCGGGAGCGGTGGCTTGGGCGCGGCGCTGGCGCCGTCGATACCCGAGGCTTCGGGCCGCCTCCAGCACTCGCTCCCGAGTTCCGGCCGAAAGTCGGCCTTGGTCCGACAGGGCCAGGGAGGCCGTCGATAGGGAGACTTTGGCCAGGGCCGCCACATCGTCGAGCTTTGGCTTGTTGCTCATGGTTTTTCACCTTGGTGCGAAACTTTATCACAATAATGCCAAAAATGCAATAAAATAAATGTGTTACCTGATAAAGAAATATGAATATTCGGCGTATTTTAGCAAAATTTCGTTGACAGCACCCCTAAATCTGCTAGGATTTTCCCATCGACGCTGCATCGGGAGCGAGGAGAAAGCGATGGTACGACGTTACGGACAGGTCATCCGCCTCAAAAGCGGCGCCCTGGAAAAATACAAAGAGCTGCATGCCGCGGTGTGGCCGGAAGTGGCCGCGATGATCACCGCGTGCAACATCCGCAACTATTCGATCTACCAGAAGGACGGATTTCTGTTCGCGTACTTCGAGTACGTCGGCGAGGACTTCGATGCCGACATGGCCACGATGGCGGCCGATCCCAAGACCCAGGAGTGGTGGGATGTCACCAAGCCGCTGCAGGAGCCTCTCCAGACTCGGGGTCCCGGAGAATGGTGGGCCGATATGGAAGAAGCGTTTCACCAGGATTGAAGGAGTAGTTTCATGCCAAGCGCCCGCACAACCGCCTGCCTCGCCAAGCTCGAGCGCGTCAAGAAGACGCTGCGCCACGAGGAGCCGGATCGGCTGCCCGTCTCGGATTTCTTCTGGACCACCTTCCTGACGCGGTGGCGGAACGAGCTCGGCCTCAAGCCCGACGCCGACATCTACCGCCACTACGACATGGACTGGATCTGCATCAATCCCAACATGGATCCGCATATCCGGAACTTCGACGTGATCAAGGAGACCGAGGAGGACGTCATCCTCAAGACGGGCTTCGAGGCCACCATCCGCAAGAAGCTCGGGACGCAGATGCCCTACTTCGAGAGCTTCGACACGGACGACCTCG
>JAJXZP010000307.1 GCA_021779995.1 bacterium
GGACCTGAGCCAGGGAGCGCCGGGCCATGTCCGAGAAGCGCCCCAGTCCCTCCCGCCCCCATTTCTCTCGCACGGCGGCGAAATCCTCGATCCAGAAGGCGCAGACCGCGAAGGGAGCCCCGAACTCGAGTCCCAGGCCGGCGAGCGAGGCGCAGAGTTCCTCTGCCTCGCCTCCCTGCAGAAGGTCCGCCAGGAGCCGGGCCTTGAGGGCATCCAGCCGATTCCGGTCGATGTGGGGCTCCCGCGCCTCTGAACGGGAGGCGAGCGAGGCGGCGGCCTTGTCGAGCGCCGCCTTCACGCTCGGTCCGTCGATCTCGGACTTCAGGAGGTAGTCGAGCGCGCCGAGCGTGAAGGCCTCCCGGACGCGGCGGTAGTCGTCGTAGGCCGAGAGGACGATCACCGCCGGCTCATCTCCACCCCGGCCCCTCAGGCGCCGTAGGAACTCGATGCCGTCCACGCCGGGCATCGAGATGTCCAAGAGGACTAGGTCCACCTCCCGCTCCTCGTCGAGGACCTTGAGCGCCGCCTCGCCGTCCGAAGCCTCGAAGCGGAAGTCGTAGCCCTCGTCCGTCCAGGGTCGAAGCGAGGCGAGGGAGAGCCTGACGAAGGGCTCGTCGTCGACGACCAGGACGCTATGCATCGGCGCGCTCCGCCGCCGGCCGGCCGGCTGCGTCCGGCGGCTTCGCCCGGCGCAGGGCGGGCAGGAGGAGCCGCACGCAGGCGCCCTCGCCGGGCTCGCTCTCGACGGCGAGCCCGTAGGGTTCGCCGAATTCCAGCCGGATCCGCTTGGCGACGTTGGCGAGACCGACGCGATGTGCGACATCGTCGCGCCCGGCGGCGACGAGGCGCTCCTCCGCCCGGGCGGCCGCCCCGTCGCGGCAGCCGTCCAGGACCTCCTTCAGCCGCTCCTCCCCCATTCCCGACCCGTCGTCGCGGACTTCGATGGCGAGCGCGTAATCCGGCAAAGGCTCTCGCCCCTCATCCGATCTATCCGGTCCGAGCCGGGGCGTAGCGGAATCGGGACGGGCGATCAGCCTCGAACGGACCTCGATCCGGCCGCGGCGCCCGACCGCCTCGCGGCCGGCAAATCCGTGGAGGATCGAGTTCTCGACGATGGGCTGGAGGATCATCCTGAGGACGAGCAGCGACTCGGTGCCCTCCTCGAGCTCGGTCGAAACGTCGAAGAGCTCGCCGAAGCGGACCTTCATGATGCCGATATAGCTCGCGAGGCTCTGCATCTCGCGGCCGAGCTCGACGAGCGCGCCCGCCTCCGCGTAGCTGTCCGCCAGGACCCGCATGAGATCGCGGGTCATGAGCGCTATGGGCTCGGCGCGGGCGGCCAGGGCCATGAGGCGGATCGAGTTGAGGGTGTTGGCGACGAAGTGCGGATTGATCTGGTAGCGCAGCGCGTCGAGCTCGGCCGTGAGCCGCTCCCGCGACAGGCGCTCCCGCTCGGCCAGGAGGCCGTCGATTTCCTCCACCATGCTGTTGAAGCCGTTCGTCAGGGCGGAGAACTCGGCGATGCCGCGCGGCGAGGCGCGCACCGTGTAGTCTCCCGAGCCGACGATGCGCATCGACCGGGTCAGGTCCCTGACGGGGGCGGCGATGCGCGCGAAGAACACCTCGACGTAGGCGAAAAACAGGAGGGCGAGCAGGGCCAGGGCGGGATAGAGGTACCACTGATAACGCGTTATGCGCGATGAGAGCGCCGTCTTGTCGGCCGCGAGCAGGATGGTCCATCCCGTCGAGTCCATGGGCCAGAGCGTGGCGAGCCAGGCCCGCCCCTTCGACCTGAGTTCCCCCGACCGGGAGGGCGGCCCGCCTGAGGTGAGTTCCGGCGGAAGGCTCGAGAGCAGGGCCTTCCCCGAGCGGCCGAACACCGCGGCGTCGAAGGCCGCGCCTCCGCCGCCGGCCGCGAGATCGTCGAGATAGGGCGAGCGGAACATGACGAGGATGGCGGCGAGCTCGGCGCCCTCGCGGCGGTCGGGGCAGACGGCGACCGAGAGCAGGGATTTCTCGCCCACGCTGCCGCCTACGCCGCTCAACGTGTCGAGGAGGTAGACCTTGCCGCGATCCCTCAGGGCCCCGCCGCAGACCTCCAGGCCGAGGCCGTCGAGATTCCGGAGGTTCGGGTAGTTGCTGTAGTAGTAGTCGCCGCCTCGCTTGAAGAAGAGGACGACCGCGCCGATCCGGCTGGTGTAGTCGAAAAAGCTCACCAGCTTGGCGTCGATCGCCTCGGCGGCCACGAGGCGCGCCGCCGAGCCCGAGGCGCGGGCGTACTGGTCGACGAAGGACCGCAGCGTGGAGTCGTGCACCAGGGCCGCGGCGAGCAGGGAGACGCTGTCGGTCTCGTTCTGGATGTTCCGCGCGATCTCCCGGGCCGTCGCCTCGCTCTGTCGCTCCACCGTCGAGTAGAGCGCGGACAGGTAGAGCGTCGAGAGGATGATCGAGACCACGAGGCTCGGCAGGGCCACGATCAGGAGGAAGGCCAGGGTGAAGCGGCGCGACAGGGAGACCACGCCGCGAGTATACCATAACTTCCGACCGGCGGCCCTTGAAAGGTGGTCCGGATCTTTCCTCCCCCCCGTCAGGCGGGCCCTCGCCGCGCCGCCGGTCGTCTCGGCCCGGCTTGAGCCGCGCCGCTTCCGGTGCCATACTCGGTTCCGACATTCATTCCACGGCACGCACAATGAGGCAGATCATGACAAAGGGCGCAATCCTGGACGCAGGCAGCCGCGAGGAGCTCCTACGCTTCGCCGCGGACCTCGTCCGCATTCAAAGCTATTCGGGCCGCGAAGAAAAGGCCGTACGGTTCATCGCGGGCAGGATGGCGGACCTGGGCTTCGACGAGGTGAAGCTGGACGGCTTCGGCAACGTGCTCGGCCGCATCGGGCGGGGAGGGAAATCGATTCTCTTCGACTCGCACGTGGACACCGTCGAGGTGAAGGACGAGGGAGAGTGGACGCACCCGCCCTTCGGCGGCGAGATCGCCGAAGGCAGCCTCTGGGGCCGGGGCTCGGTCGACATGAAGTCGAGCGCCGCCGCCTCGATCTACGCGGCCGCCCTGGCCAAGCGCGCCGGACTCGCCGAGGGCACGACCATCTACGTCTCCTGCACCGTCTTCGAGGAGGACTGCGACGGCGAGAACCTCCGGCATCTCTTCGGCGAGACGGGCATCCGGCCCGACGCCTGCGTCATCTGCGAGCCCTCGAACAACCTGATCGCCCTCGGGCACAAGGGAAAGGCGCAGATCCTCGTCAGGACCCGGGGCGTCTCGGCCCACGGATCGGCTCCGGAAAAGGGCGTGAACGCCATCTACGAGATGGCCGAGATCATCCGACGGGTCGAGCGCGTCAATCTGGAGCTCGCCAGGCGCGAGAGGCCCCGGGGCAGCCTCGTCATGTCGAGAATCTCGAGCACGAGCGCCTCGCTGAACGCCGTGCCCTCGGAGTGCGAGGTTTACCTGGACCGGCGGATGGTGGTCGGCGAGACCGAGGAGACGATCAAGAAGGAGATGGACGCCATCGTCGCCGGCAAGAACGCCGCCTGGGAGATAGGCGCCTTGCAGCGCACAACGTGGACAGGCCTGGACCTGCGGTACGAGCCCTTCCACCTCGCCTGGGAGCTAGACCCCGGCCACCGTCTCTCCAGGCTCCTGATCGAGGCCTACGAGGAGACCTTCGGCTCGCGTCCCGAAAAATACGACTACTGGGATTTCAGCACCAACGCCGTGGCGACGGTCAGGGAAGGCATTCCCACCATCGGCTTCGGAGCGGGCGACCACAAGCAGGCGCACATGCGCGACGAACATTGCCCGGTCGATCAGATCGTCGACGCCTGCGGAATGTACGTGAACGTCATGCGGCGCTTCGGCTGAAAACGGCGCTCGCTCCGATCGGTTGAGCCCGAGGCGCGGTTCGCGACCGGCCTCGCCTTTCCGGACAGGGCTCAGCCTCCGGACTCAGCCGGGCTCCTCGGGCAACTCGTACCAGCGGACCCGCGCCCCGAGGAGGGAGCGCAGCTTCCACGCCGGCGTCTTCGGCTCCTCGGCGAGGGCCGCGCGCAGCGCTTCGATCCTTTCGAGCACCGCGGCGCGGGCGGTCGGGTCGAGCCCGGTCTGGTCGAACCCGGTCGAGGCTGTCCAGTCGGCGAGCTTTCCGAGCGAGAGCTCGATCGTCCTCTGGAGGCCCCAGTCCCTGGCGCAGGCCGCGGCGAAGGCTTTCGTGTCGACGGCGCGGCCTGCGACAGCTCCGGACCCGACCGGACCGCCCACGGCGGCTCCGGCCGCGACGGCTCCGGGACCGCCCGCGACGGCTCCGGCCGCGACGAGGCCG
>JAJXZP010000184.1 GCA_021779995.1 bacterium
AGGCTGCGCCTCGCGGCGGCTCACGCCACGGCGCCCGGGCGGACCCGCGGCGGCACCGGCGGCGACTCAGCGGCGAAAAAGCTCCAGCGCCGCGAGGAAGAGCCCTCCGGCCAGCGAGACCGCGGCGCCGACGGCGAGCCAGATCTCGCCTAGCCTCGCCGAGCGGACGAGCTCCTCTTCGCTCTTCACCGAGACGATGAAGCGCTTGCCTCGGCCGCGCGCCTTGCCGATGTGCAGGCCGCCTCCGGCGTCGGTGGCCTCGCCGAGCACATAGACCTGGCGCTCCACGGGCAGGCAGCGCTCGATGAAGCGATAGCCGATGGTCCTGCGCCCGGCCCCGCCGGCAGCCACGGCGCGCAGCACGTAGCTGCCGATCGTCCGCTCGCCCTCCCCCGGCTCGAAACGCGACACGGTCGTCTCCAGGTGGAACTCGGCGCCCGTCGGGTCCACCGCGATCCTGCCCGAACCGTCGTCGATCGCGAAGGGACAGCCCCGCGAGCTGGAGGAGAGCTTCTCCGACCCGCGCCGGACTCCCGTGCCGCCCTTGCCCGGTCCGCCCGACTCGACATAGCTCTCCTCGTATTCGCGCACGACCTCGGTCTCGTAGTAGACGCAGGGCGTGAGCGAAAACTCCGCGGCGAGCGGAGCCTCGCAGCGCGCGACGCCCTTGACCTCGACGAGCTTGGCGTAGCTGCCCGCGCCGATCTCGTCGGCCACGGCCTTGACCTCGGCCTCGAGGACCGCCGCCTTCGAGGTCTCGGTGAGACGCATGAGCGCGACCTTCGCGGCCATCACCCTGCTCGCGATGAAGAGTCCGACCGCGGCCGCGGCGAGGACGATTGCCAGGACGAACAGCATGCTTCCCCCCTCCGCCCCAGTGTAGGTGAAGATGTCTTCGCTGGCAACCTCCACGGGTTAGAGGGCGCCCTGGCTGCTCTCAGCCCGCCGCCGCGAGAATCCTGTCCACGAGGACCTGCGGCAGCGACTCGAGGAAGGCCGCGGCGGCGGACAGGTAGCCCACGCGATAGCGCTTGCGCGGACGGGGCGCGGAGAGGGCGCGCGCTATCGTCTCGGCGACGAGCTCGCTCTCGCTGCGCCGCCCGTCGAAGGCGGCCATGGAGCGGCTCCACCGGGACAGCTTTTCCTCGTAGATCGCCCGCCGCTCCGGCTGAGCGCCGGCGAGGCCCCGCTCGAGCGCGCCCATCGTGTCGAGGCCGGCCCGCGTCCTGATGCCGCCGCAGCGGATGAGGACGACCGGAGGCCCGGAGCGGCCCAGTTCCAGGGCCAGGGTCCGCGCGATGCAGTTGACCGCGAAGTCGCAGGCGTGGATGCCGGTGACATAGGCCGTGGGGATGGTTCCCGGCGTGGCTATCCAGAGCAGCCTTCCGCCGGCGCGGCGCAGGGAGGGCAGGAAGGCCTGGACCAGGGCGAGGGCGCCGATCAGGCGGGCGCGCAGCTCGGCCTCGAAGGCTTCGAGGCTCATGAGCTCGACCGGGGCGACCAGGCTGCCGCCGGCGTTGTTCACCAGGGCGTAGAGACCGGGCATGCCCCGTGCCGCGAGCTCGGCCTCGACGCCGCCCAGCAGCTCGGGCAGCCCCTCCCGCCGCCCGAGGTCGAGGATGAGCGGCACGAGAGCGCCCCGGCCGCCCTCGACCGGGCCGAGGGCGGCGAGTTCGTCCGCGTCGGTCTTTTTGCGCACCGTGCCGAATACGAGGTAGCCGGCCGAGGCCAGCCGGAGGGCCGTCGCTCGTCCGATGCCCGAGGAGACCCCGGTGACGAGGACGCTTTTGCCGGGGGCTTCCTGAGATGGATGGGCCTGTTTCATGCTTCCTGCCTTTCTCCCGACCTCCGATGCGTGGCCAGGCATAGATCAAACGTTTCAAACAATTGTTTTATACATGCACATTATGCGCTTGTCAAGAAGAAAGCCCCAGGCTAGATTGAGTTCCAGGTATGGATATCGCCGAGCTCTTCGACCGCCAGGCGGATCCGGCGCGGATGTCGCCGGAAGAGCGCATCCTCATCGCCGCCCTCGACTGCATCGCCGAATCGGGGCTCGCCGCGACGACGGTGCGCTCGATCGCCGCCAGGGCCGGGCTCAACGCCGCCGCGGTAAACTACTACTACCGCACCAAGGACAAGCTCGTGGAGGCCGCGCTGCGGAGCGCCTGGACGCACGTTGCCGACGACTTGGAGCGGATCACGGGCGCGGCGGAGACTCCCGGCGAGGCCATGGAGGCGGCCGGCCGCTTCCTCCTGGAGGGCGCCTTCCGCTACCCCAACATCATACGGGCGATCATCGTCGAGCAGGCCTCGCTCGGCGAGGAGGCCGTGGCCTTCCTCAAAACCTCGTTCGAGCGCCTCGGCTCCTCGACGCAGGCCGAGGCGGACCTGGGCCTCGGGACCGCGCTCCTGCTCTCGTTCGTGGTCTTCGCGGGGATCGCGCCGGCGGCCGTCGAGGCCCTGACCGGCGCGGACATCCGCGACGAAAAGGCTCGGGACACTCTCGGCAGCCGTCTGGCGCCGTTATTTTTCCGTTCGCAAGGAGGACAGATTGAAGATTAGAAGCGCGGCCGCGGCCGCCCTCTTCCTGATCGCCGCGGCAGGCGCGGCCTTGGCCCAGGCTCCCAAAGCCACGTCGCCCGATCTCGCGCTCGGCGTATTCCTGGGCGAGCCCACCGGCATCACCGTCCGCTGGGGCCTGGCGAAGGACCAGTCGCTGGAAGGCAAGGCGGCCTGGAGTTTCGTCAACTCGTCCAACCAGAGCGCGAGCTTCACCTTCCAGGCCAACTACCTCATGGAGTTCCCCGGGGTTCTCGTCATCAAAAAAGAGGACTTCCCGCTCTACGTCGGCTTCGGCGGCGAGACGCACCTGGGCAGCTCGACCAGCTTCGGTCTGCGCATCCCGGGCGGCGTCATCTACCGCTTCGCGAAGGTGCCGATCGAGCTCTGCCTCGAACTCGCGGTCGGCATGGAGCTCTTCCCCGCCACGACCCTGGTCGGCTCCGGGGGCTTGGGCATCCGCTACCGCTTCTAGGCGGACCGCCGGCCCGGCCCGCGAGGCTCGCGCCTTGACAGTGTTCGGCGCCGGGGCGGATACTCGCAGCGTGCCGAACAGGAATCTCGTCTACGAAGCCCTCATCCTGAGAACGAGGGAGAGTCCGGCCGGAGACCGCATCCTCACCATGATGACGGCCGAGGCCGGACTCGTCGACGTCTTCGTGTTCGGCGGCCCCAAGAGCAAGCTCCGCTCCCTCGCCTCGCCCTTCGCCTCGGGCCGGGCCTTCGTCTACCTGGACCCGGCCAAGGATTTCCGCAAGTTGAGCGATTTCGAGGCGCGCGATTCCTACCCCGCCCTGCGCGAGGAGCTCGGCCGCCTCTGGGCCGCCGGACTCGTGGCCGAGCTGCTCATCAAGACCTCGGGCGGCGGAGGGGACTTTCCCTTCGTGCTCGAGCTCGGCCGGGAGGCCCTGAGGGCCCTCGACTCCCGGAGCCCCGAGCGCGGCGACTACGCCGTGGCGCTCTTCCTGTGGCGGCTCGTCGGCCTGCTCGGCCTCGGACCCGACACGGAAGCCTGCGTCTCCTGCGGCCGCGGCCTTTCGACCGCCAGCCTCGGCCGCGCCGCCGGCGAGGTTCGCGGCGGCGACGACGGTCGCGGAGACGGGCGCGACTCCGGCGGCATGGCCCGCGGCGGCGGCGCGGGCGGCGGCAACGCCGGTCGCGGCGAGGATCAGCTGGCCTTCGCCTATTCCTTCGGCGCGGAAGGCTTTCTCTGTCCCTCCTGCGCCCGGGCCGCCTCGCGCGGATCGAGCGCCGCGACGGGAGATGCGGCGAGGACCGCCCCGGGCTTCCCTCGCGGCCCCGCCGCGGAGTGGCGCCGCCCGGAAGACGGCGCCTTCGCGCGGGAATCCGGCGCCTTCCTCCGCATCCTTCCGGCCGCGCTTGACTGGCTCCGCGACAGCGAGAAGAAGCCCTTCGCCGAGGCGGTGATGGCGGGGCTCGACGGGCCGGCTCTCGCCGGACTCAAGGCCCTCCTCTTCGGCCTGGCGCGAAGGGCGGCCGAGGCCCCGCTGGCTTCCCTGGCTTCCGGATTCCTGCCGACGTGAGGTGCTTCGTCGCCCTCCCCCTGCCGGATCCGGCGCGAGCGGCCCTGTCGAGCCTGGCCGGAACGCTCGCGCCCAGGTGGCCGGGGCTCTCATGGACGAAAAGCGAGGGCTACCACCTCACCCTCGCCTTCCTGGGCGAGCTCGACGAGCGGGGCGCCGCCTGCGCCGCCGCTGCTCTCGGCCGGCTCGACGAGAGGGCCTT
>JAJXZP010000110.1 GCA_021779995.1 bacterium
ATCAGCGCGGAGACCAGGGCGAAGATCACGGCCATATCGGAGCGGCTGCACTTCGAGTTCAACGCCGGGGCCCGAAGTCTTTCCTCGAAGCGCAGCGGCATCATAGGCGTCATCTACTATTCGGGCCTCGACGCCTTCGGCTCTTCGCTCTACACGAACCAGCTTTTCCTCGACCTGCGGCATAACCTCGAAAGGTACAGCCTCGACTCGATACTCCTGCAGCCCTACAACCCCTCGACCGGCAACAGCAACATCATGCGCCTCATCCGCCAGAAGAAGGTCGACGGGTTCCTCATCGTGGACGGAGGCATCAGCAGGGAGGAATACGAGTTCGCCGGCCGCAACGGCCTGCCCGTGGTCCAGCTCCACCTGAGCCCCGCGTATTATCCGAAGGAATCGCTGGACTGTTTCTTCGCCGACAACGTCGCGGGGGGCGATCTCGCCTGCCAGCACCTCATCGATGCCGGCTGCAGGAATATCCTCACGATCACCTCGTATTATGGGCGCGAGACGAACACCGAGTTCACCGATCGCGTCCTCGGCTACCGTCACGCCCTCGAGCGCAACGGACTATCCTTCGACGAAAGCCTGATCTTCGACGCCGGACTCTGCTCCTTCGAGGCGGGGTACAGCCTCGTGCACACGAATGGAGCCCTCTTCCCCGGCGTCGACGGCATCTTCGCCCAGGCCGACATCATCGCCGTCGGCTGCATCGCCGCGCTCAAGGAACTGGGCATCGAGGTCCCGCGCGACGTGAAGGTGATGGGCTACGACGACTGCTCGATCTGCAATCTGAGCCAGCCCGCGGTGTCGAGCGTCCACCAGCCGCGGGAGGAACTGGCGCGCAGGGCCTGCGAGCGGCTCCACGCGCGCCTGGAGGGAGACGGCGGGCCCCCCATGCAGGATGTCGAGCCTCCCACGCTGGTCGTGCGCGGCTCGACCGCCTCCGAAAAATGAACTCTGCCAGCCTGGCTGGCTCCAACATGTTCGAGGAGGTATCCGAATGAAGAAGATCATCCTGGTATCGATCGCGCTGCTCGCCCTCATGGCGACGGCCGCTTTCGCCGCGGGCTCGGGAGTGATAACGCTGACGATGGCGACGGGGGCCGTGGGGCACGAGTACGACCTGAGCGTCGTCTCCGCGAAGGAGTACATGCGGTTGCATCCGGGCATCAAGGTCGAGGTCCTGAAGACGCCCGACCTCACCACCGATCGGCTCGGCCTCTTCCTCCAGTATTTCGAGGCCAAGTCCAGCGACGTCGACCTCATGCAGATCGACGTCATCTGGCCGGGCGATATCGCGGAGAATCTCGTGGATCTCAACCGATACGGCGCCTCGAAGTACGTGAAGGACATGTTCCCCGCGATGGTCGCCAACGACACCGTCAAGGGCAGGCTCGTCGCGGTGCCCTGGTTCACCGACGCCGGTCTCTTGTACTACCGCGCCGACCTTCTCGCGAAGTACGGGTACAAGCATCCGCCCAAGACCTGGACGGAGCTCGAGACGATGGCCAAGACGATCCAGGACGGGGAGCGCGCCGCGGGCAACCAGGACTTCTGGGGCTACGTGTGGCAGGGCAATTCCTACGAGGGCCTGACCTGCGACGGCCTCGAGTGGCTCGTGTCCAACGGGGGCGGCAGCATCGTCGAGCCCGACGGCAGGATATCGATCGACAATCCCAAGGCCGCGGCGGCTCTCGACATGGCCGCGAGCTGGGTGGGGAGCATCTCGCCCCCCGGCGTCACGGGCTACGGCGAAGAGGACGCGCGCCGCGTTTTCCAGGCCGGCAACGCCGCCTTCATGCGCAACTGGCCCTATGCCTACAGCCTGGGCCAGGCCTCCGACAGCGCGATCAAAGACAAGTTCGACGTCGTCCCCCTCCCCGCCGGCAGCGCGGGACGAGCGGCCGCGGCGCTCGGCGGCTGGCAGCTCGCCGTCAGCAAGTACTCCAAGCATCCCAAGGAGGCGGCCGATCTCCTCTTCTTCATGACGAGCGAGCGGCAGCAGAAGATGCGCGCCATCGACGGCTCCTTCCAGCCGACCGTCAAGGCCCTCTACAAGGACAAGGATGTGCTCAAGGCCGTGCCCTTCTTCGGCAAGCTCTTCGACGTGTTCATGGCGGCGGCTCCCCGGCCCTCCACCGTCACCGCCCCCCACTACGCCGAGGTCTCCAAGGTGTTCTACTCCGAATGCCACGACGTGCTGACGGGAAAACAGACGGGAGCCGAGGCGGTGAAGAACATGTCGGACGAGATCAAGGGCATTCTCGGTCAATGAGCGTGCCGTAGTGTCGCGGCCGGTCTCCTCCCGCCCGCGGGGGAGGGGACCGAGCGGGAGTCCCCCGAGGAGGAAGGCGTGAACAGCCTCGAACGAAAGGACGCCAGGCTCGCGTGGACGCTGCTCGCGCCCTCGCTCCTGATCGTCGCCCTCATCGCTTTCTATCCCTTGGGGATGGTCTTCTACAACAGCTTCACCGACAAGGGCTTCGCGACAAACACCAAGGTGTCGTATGTCGGGCTCGCCAACTACAAGCGGCTCCTCGGCCTCGAGATAGTTCCGCTTCCGCGCGGAGATGAGCGGACACGAAGTCTCGCCGCCCAGGAACGCCTGTCGCGGGGCTTTCGCCTCGTGGGGGTCGCCCGCCTTTTCGGCTCCAGCTTCGCGATCGGAGGCACCGACCCCGATTTCATCTCGGCCGTCTCCGACACCCTCGCCTTCACCGTGGTCTCGGTCCTGCTCGAGACCATCCTCGGCATGATCGTCGCCCTCGTTCTCGTCTCCAATTTCCCCGGCCGCGGCGCGGTCAGGATGTCCATGCTCATTCCCTGGGCGGTGCCGACGGCGGTGTCCTCGAAGATGTGGGCCTGGATGTTCTCATCGACGAGGGCGGGCGTCGTGAACGTGGTCTGCCAGGCCCTGGGCATCACGGACGGCCAATTCTCTTTCCTGACGACGGCATCGACGCAGCTCTGGGCCATGATCGCCATAGACGTCTGGAAGACGACGCCCTTCATGGCCCTCCTGCTCATGGCGGGCCTGCAGATGATCCCGCGCGAACTCTACGAGGCCTCCAGGGTCGACGGCTGCGGAGCCTTCAGGCAATTCTGGAAGATAACCCTGCCCCTCCTCAAGTCGAGTCTCGCCGTGGCCCTCGTGTTCCGCACGCTGGACGCTCTCAGGGTCTTCGATCTTTTCCAGATCATCTTCGCCCAGCAGCGCTATTCGATGGCGAGCTTCGCCTATTACCAGCTGATCGACAACAGGAAGATGGGCTATTCCTCGGCGGCGAGCGTCGTCATCTTCCTCGTCATCTCGATCTTCATAGTGATCTACGGCCGGCTGTCCGGAGGCTCCGATGAGAGGAACTAGGAGTCGCATGGATCGCGGGCGATCCTTGATCGGACGCCTCGCCTTCTGGGTCCTCGTCGCGCTGCTGCTCGTCAACGTCCTCTTCCCCTTCTATTGGGCCGTCAATACCTCGCTCAAGAGCGAGAACCAGCTCATGATGACGCCCGCCACCTTCCTGCCCCTCAACCCCGTCACCAAGCGCCTCTCGATCTCCTGGGCCAATTACCTCGGAGTCTTCGCCAACAGGTCCTTCATGCGGGGCATCCTGAACTCGGTCATCGTGGCCTCCTCGGTGACGCTCCTCGCTCTCGCCTTCGGTTCCTTCGCGGCCTTCGCCCTCGGCAAGCTGCGCTTTCGCGCGAAGAGACCCGTCCTCTACCTCATCCTCTCCATGACCATGTTCCCCCAGGTCTCCGTCCTGAGCGGCCTCTACGCCGTGATGCGGGGTCTCGATATCCACGCCATGCTGAGCATGATCCTCACCTACATGCTCTTCACCCTGCCCTTCACCATCTGGGTCATGACCACCTACTTCCGCGCCCTGCCCGATTCGCTGCTCCAGGCGGCCAACGTCGACGGAGCGACGCCCTTCCAGGCCTTCCGCCTCATCCTCCTGCCCTTGGCCGCTCCCGCGGCGGCCACGACCGGCATACTCGCCTTCATCGCCGCCTGGAACGAGTACCTCTTCGCCCTCACCTTCACCTCGGTCGAGCAGCAGTCCCGCACCATACCCGTGGCCATAGCCCTCTTCGCCGGGCAGGTCTCCCGGCAGGAACCCTTCGGCGAGGTGATGGCCGCCTCGGTGCTCGTCACCATTCCCCTTCTCGTCATCGTCGTCATATTCCAGCGAAGGATAATCGAGGGCCTCACCGCGGGGGGCGTGAAGGAATGAGTCGGCCGGAAGCCCGGCGGCGGCCGGGTCGATATTCGATAGCATAAGAGAGGTGCATCGTGAAA
>JAJXZP010000012.1 GCA_021779995.1 bacterium
CAGCCCGACGGGAAGGTCAACGACTACTGCTCGCGCGTCTGCTGCACGGCCGCCCTGACGACGGCCAACGAAGTGAAGGGAAAATACCCCGACGTGCAAATCTACGACGTCTACCGGGACATCCGCGCCTACGGCATGCAGCACGAGAGCTACTACGAGGAGGCCTCGAAGAACGGGGTGCTCTTCTTCCGCCACAACGAGACAGACCAGCCCGTCGTCAAGACGGGGACGCAAGGCCTGAGCGTCACGGTGAAGGACGTGCTCACCTGGGGCGAGGAGCTCGAGATGGACGTCGACCTCGTGGTGCTCGCCACGGGCCTCATGCCGTCGGACATCAAGCTCATCACCTCCCAGATGAAGATGTCCTCCAGCGCCGATCGCTTCCTGCAGGAGGTGCACCCCAAGCTGAGGCCGGTGGAGCTGGCCAACGCGGGCATCTTCATAGCCGGAGCGGCCCAGTACCCGATGGACTCGACCGAGGCGATGGCCTCGGCGGGCACCGCGGCGGTCAAGGCCGCCATCCTGCTCGCCGAACCGGACATTCCGCTCGAGCCCTTCGTGGCGACGGTGGACGAGACCGCCTGCACCGGCTGCGGGCTCTGTCCCGCCGAGTGCTCCTACGACGGCGCCCTCATGATGACGGAAAAGGACGGCAAGAAGATCGCCGTGGTGAATCCCGCCCTCTGCAAGGGCTGCGGCGCCTGCGCGGCTGTCTGCCCGACCAGGGCGATCAACCTCGCCGGCTGGACCTTGAATCAATTTGACGCGATGGTCGAAGCCATCGCCAGGGAATGATATGGCAGACAAAGCGAAACTCGCCGCGCAGCTGAAGAAGCTCACCGAACTCCGCGGGCCCGTCCCCCAGGAGCTGAAAGACCGCGTCGCCGCGCAGGGCAAGGCGCAGAAGGCGATTCTCGACGCGCTGAAGGAAGGCCCCAAGGACGTGCCGACCCTGGCCGTCGCCACGGACATGACGGCGGAGCGGACGCTCTGGTACGTGACCGGCCTCAAGAAGTACGGCAAGCTACAGGAAGTTCCCGGCCGCGGGGAATACCCAAAGTACGAGCTGAAGGCAGGGGAGGCTAAGTAGATGATGAAGGTCAATCCGAAGCTCTTAGGCGAGATCAGGAAATACGGCGCCTTCGACATCACGGCATGCTTCAACTGCGGCAACTGCACCGCGGTCTGCCCGCTCGCCGCCGAGGACATCTCCTTCCCGCGCAAGCTCATCCGGGCGGGACACCTCGGCATGGAAGACAAGCTCCTCTCCGGCTCCGAGCCCTGGCACTGCTACTATTGCGGCGAGTGCTCGGCGACCTGCCCCCGCGAGGCCATGCCCGGCGAGTACATGATGGCGCTGCGGCGCTACCAGATCGCCAAGTACGACTTCACCGGCCTGTCGAGGATCTTCTACAAGAACACCTGGGTCCAGATACTCCTCACCCTCGCGATCTTCGTCGGCTCCCTGGCCGTCTACCTGGGCTACTCCGGCGACTTCGGCGCGCTCGCCGGGCTCATCGAGCATCTCTTCCCGATCTATATCGGCATCGCGATCGTCGGCTACCTGGTCAACTTCTACCGCTACAACATCGTGAAGCCCCTGGGCGGCATCAAGCTGTCCTGGAAGCCGAAACACATCCTCGACATCTTCCTGCACGGCTTCACGCAGAAGAACTTCCTGGGCTGCGAGGAGCGCGACCTCTGGCGCTGGCTCTCGCACCTTCTCGTGATGAGCGGCTACACGCTCACCCTGGTCATTTCCAACCTCCATCTCCTGGAGCCGCTCTCCCGGCAGTACACGCCCTTCGATCCGGTGAGCATCCTCGTGGGGTACTCCGGCCTGGCGGTGATCGTGGGCGGCCTCTCGATGTCGATCCGCCGTCTCGTCAAGAACGCCCAGTCCTCGCGCTTCTCGCATCCGACCGACTGGCTCTTCGTGATCATGCTCTTCCTCATAGGACTCTCCACCCTGGCCACGCTCGTCGCGAACATCGCGCTCGGCCCGGGTTCGAGCGTCCTGGCCCTCATCTACCGCATCGACCTGGCGGTCGAGACGGCGTGGATCATCCTGGTGGTCCCCTTCACGAAGTGGATCCACATCTTCTTCAGACCGCTCGCGGTCTATTTCCGCCACGTCAAGAACGAGGCGGCGGCCAAGACCGCCAGCGCCTAGCGCGCAGATCTCAGATAGAGACACAAGGAGGGTCGAGGATATGGCAGACTTACAGGAACTGGAGGCGCAGATCGCCGAGCTCAGGGCCGAGGTGGCTACGCTCAAGGCGAACGCGCCCGAGGACAAGCTTTCCATGGTCGTGATGTCCGGGGACATGGACAAGCTCCTGGCCTCGTTCATCATAGCCACCGGGGCCGCGGCGATGTACGACAAGGTGGTGATGTTCTTCACCTTCTGGTCCATATCCTCGCTCAAGGACCCCAAGAAGACGGTCTCCAAGGATGCCGTCTCCCGGATGTTCGAGATGATGCTGCCCAAGGGCGCGGCGGGCACCAAGCTCTCCAAGCTGAACATGGGCGGCATGGGCAAGGCGATGATCCAGTCCGTCATGAAGAAGCACAACGTGATGAGCCTCGAGACACTGATCAAGACCGCCGCCGACTCGGGGGTCGAGATCTATGTCTGCCAGATGAGCATGGACCTCATGGGCTACAAGATGGGGGAGATGATCGACTACCCCGGCATGAAGAGCGCCGGCGTGGCCAAGTTCCTCGCCGAGGCCGGAACCAGCAAGGCCTCGCTTTTCATCTGACGCACTCTTTCAGAGCGCGGGGGGCCGTACGCAGGTACGGCCCTTTTTTTATAGATTTTGTAGTTGATTACTTGTCTATATTGAGCATTTATTATATATACTATTTTAGATAATCACCAAAGAAAGGAGCGTCACATGGCGAAGTATCTGGTTATCGGAGGAGTCGCGGGAGGGGCGACAGCGGCAGCCCGACTCCGACGTCTCGACGAAAAATCCTCGATCATTCTCTTCGAGCGCGGTGATTACGTGAGCTACGCCAATTGCGGCCTCCCCTACTACGCCGGGGGCGTAATCAAGGAGCGTTCCAAGCTCTTTGTCATGACGCCCGAACGTCTCAAAGAAACCCTCGACATCGATGTCCGCACGGGCAGCGAAGTCCTTTCCGTGGACCCTGCGGCCAAGAAGGTCCGCGTGCTCAATAAGAAAAGCGGACGCAACTACGAGGAGAGCTACGACGCCCTCGTCCTCTCGCCGGGAGCCGAGCCGCTGCGCCCGGGCATTCCCGGCATAGACGACAAGGGCATCTTCACCCTGCGCTCCGTGCCCGATATCGACGGCATCAAGGAAGAGCTCGACGCGCGCCGCCCCGAGCGGGTCGTGGTCGTCGGGGCCGGCTTCATCGGCCTGGAGATGGCCGAGAACCTCCACGAGCGCGGCATCTTCGTCACCATCGTCGAGGCCCTCGACCAGGTCATGAGCCCCATCGACTTCGAGATGGCCGCGATCGTGCACCAGCACCTCAAGTCCAAGGGTGTGGAGCTCTACCTCGCCGACTCGGTCTCGGCCTTCGAGCGCAGGGACGGGAAGCTCGTCGTCAAGCTCAAGTCCGGGACCACGCTTCCCGCCGACCTGGTCATCCTCTCCATCGGCGTGCGTCCCGACACCAAGCTCGCCCGCGAGGCGGGTATCGCCCTGGACCAGAAGGGCTACATCGTCGTCGACTCGCACATGCGCAGCAGCGATCCCTCGATCTACGCCGTGGGCGACGCCGTGTCCTTCAAAAGCCCGCTCACCGGGAGGCCGGTCGCCGTCCCCCTGGCCGGCCCGGCCAACAAGCAGGCGCACATCGCGGCCGACAACATCGCCGGCGGCCGGGACGTCGAGTACCGAGGCGCCATCGGCACCTCGATCGCCAAGGTCTTCGACCTGACCGTCGCCTGCACGGGCCTCGCGGAGAAGGCGCTCGCGAAGGAGGGCCTGCCCCACACGGCAGTGATCGTCCACCCGCAGAGCCACGCCGGCTACTATCCGGGCGCCAAGCCCTTCTCGCTCAAGCTCGTCTACGACCCGAACGACGGCCGCATCCTGGGCGCCCAGGCGGTGGGCTACGAGGGCGTGGACAAGCGCATCGACGTCATCGCCGCCTTCATCGCCGTGGGCTCGCGCGTCGACGCCCTGACCGAGTTCGAACACGCCTACGCGCCGCCCTTCGCGAGCGCCAAGGACCCCGTCAATTACGCCGGCTTCGTGGCCGAGAACCTCCTGACCGGCCGGAGCGCCCAGGTGCGCTGGAAC
>JAJXZP010000261.1 GCA_021779995.1 bacterium
CCGCGCACCGAAGCGAGCCCGCCCCACCGCCTTCGGCGAGGGGCGGAACGACGGGCCCGGCCTGTGCGGAGCGCCGGCGGCCGGAGCTGCCTGGCCGCGGCAGCCGACGCTCCGAAGGCTACTGCTTGAGGCCCTGGAAGGCCTGCGTCATCAGATCGATGAATTTCGTCTCGTCGATCTGCCCCATCGCGAAGAGATTATATATCGGCCCGAGCGTCTTCTGGCGGAAATCGTTGCTGAAGTCGTACTGGTTCCAGGAATAGATCTTGCCGGCGGCCGCGTAGGCCTGGACCGCCTCGGACAGCTGGCCCGTGGGCTTGAGCTTGATGTTCGAGAAAGCCGGGATCATGCCGGCCTTCTGGACGATGTACTTCTGGCCGGCCTCGGTGAACACCAGGTCGTCGAGGAACTTCTTGGCGGCGGCGATGTTCTTGGACTGACTGTTGATCACGTAGTAGGAAGGCGCCGCCACGAAGATGCCGTGCGTGGGCTCCTTCAGCGAGCCGTACGGAGCGAAGCCCATCTTGAAGTGCACCTTGGCCTGGGCGAGGTTGGGATCGACCCAGTTGCCCTGGTGGAGGAAGGCGGCCTTGCCCGAGGCGAAGGCGCCCACCTGGGCGTCGTAATTCCCGGTGGTGAGAATGGACTTGTCGGCGTACTTGAAGAGAAGGGCGACCCAGTCGGCGTACTGCCGAAGCCTCTGGGGGTCCACCTTCCCCGCGAGCAGGTCGTTCGTGACGCTCTTGTCGCCGTACTTGAGGCCGTTGGAGAGAAGCGCGTTGAAGTCGTGGTCGGCGGTGACCCACTCCATGTCCATGCTGGCAGCCATGGACACGACGGAATCGATCCCGAGCTCCTTCTTCATCGAGTCGATCTTCGCGAAGGCCCTGGCATAGGCTGCGTAGTCCACGAGGGTCGCGGGATTGACACCCGCCTTCCTGAGGATGTCGGCGTTGTAGGCCAGACCCCAGCCTTCAATGGAGACCGGGAAGCCGTAGACCTTGTCGTCCATCTTGAAAGCGACGGAGGTATGCTTGACCCAGGGCTGGGAAGAGAGGTCGAGGATGATGCTCTGCCACTGCTTGTAGGACTCCGGCCCGTCGATGACGAAGATATCGGGCATGTCGCCGGCCGCGTAATCGGCTTGGAGCTGCTTGCCGAGATCGGAACCGGAGCCGCCGCCCACGGATTTGATCGTCACCTGTACGTTGTTGGCAGTTCCCCACGTCGCGGCGTAGGTCTTGAGCGCGGCGTCGATCTCCGGCTTGTTCTGCTCGAGAGTGAGCGTCCCCTGAGCGAATCCGAAGCCGGCAAGGGCTGCAAACATGAAAATCACAAGAAGTCTTCGCATACGTCCTCCTGGTTTTCGAGCCGAAGCAAGCGGCACAAGCCGCGCCGAGGCTCGAAAGACATTGATACGTCGAGTATATAACCGGTTTAGCAAATCGCGCAAGAGAAATAGTGAACCGGTTTACCATTTATCCATCGAGGCCAATCCCAAAGTCGGTTACCTGAGCCAAGACTCGGTTCGGTTTGAAATTGTCCTTGAAGAGCCCATCATCACTATACGTACCACTGCCGGATGCCGCGGCCTCGGAGGGGCCGGCAACGCCCTACCCGGGACGGACGTCCTCTTCCAAACCGACATTCGGCTGAGGTAATCTGACACGAGAGCAAGGAGCGTCGCCGCATGAGACAGATCACCGTCACGTATGCCTCGGGAGAGAAGATCGCCTTCCCGGCGGGAGCGAAAGTCTCCGACACCATGGGCCACATGGGCAGCCTCGCGTGGCCGCTCGCGGCCGTCCTCGTCAACAACGAATTGACGCCCCTGGACGCGACGCTGCTCACCGACTGCAGCGTGCTGCCGGTGACCCTCAATACGCCCCAGGGGGCGATCACCTACCGCCGTTCCCTGTGCTTCCTCCTCGCGATAGCGGTCCGCGACATCCAGCCGGGCAGGCGGCTCGTGGCCGGCATGGCCATCGGCACCGGTTTTTTCCATCAATTCGCCGACGACCAGCCGATGAGCGCGGCGGAGGTCACGGCCCTCGGCTCGCGCATGCGAGAGCTGGTGGAGCGCGACGAGCCCATCAACATCGAGCAGCGCTCCTGGGCCGAGGCGGTGGGCTATTTCCGCTCGACCTCGCAGTCGGACACGCTGCTTCTCCTGGAAAATCTCAACGACTCCATAATCCCGCTCAACGAGTGCTCGGGCTTCCGCGACCTCTACGTCCACCCTCTCGTGCCGTCGACCGGCGTGCTCCGCACCTTCGAGCTCCTGCCGTACCACAACGGCCTTCTGCTGCGCTATCCGCACAAGGAGGAGCCCGACAAGATCCGGCCCTTCGTCGACGACCCCGTGCTCTTTTCCATCGCCAAGGAGACGCGCGAGCGGGCTCTCGTGCTCGGCGTCTCCTCGGTCGGCTCGCTCAACCGGGTCAACGGGGCGAAGGGCGGCATCAAGAGCTACATCCAGGTGGCCGAGGCCCTGCAGAACAAGAAGTTGGCCGGCATAGCCGACCAGATCGCCGAGCGTTCCGGCTCGGTCAAGGTCGTGCTCATCGCGGGGCCCTCCAGCTCGGGCAAGACGACGATGTCCAAGAAGCTGTCCATCCAGCTCAAGGTCATGGGCTTCGAGCCGCTGGTCATCTCGCTCGACGACTACTTCGTCGACCGCGAGAAGACGCCGCGCGACGAGAACGGCGAGTTCGACTTCGAGTGCCTCGAGGCGCTCGACGTCGAGTACCTCAACGATCAGCTAGTCACGCTCTTCGCGGGCGGGGAGATCGAGTTGCCCTCCTTCGACTTCAAGACCGGCAGCCGCAAGAGCTCGGGCAAGAAGCTCAGGCTGGGAGTCAGGCATATCCTCGTCATCGAGGGCATCCACGGCCTGAACGACCGCCTGACGCCCCGCATCTCCAAGGAGCAGAAGTTCAAGGTCTACATCAGCGCCCTTACCCAGCTCAATCTCGACGACCACAACCGCGTGAGCACCACCGACAACCGCCTCTTACGGCGCATGGTCCGCGACTACAACTTCCGCGGACATTCCGCCGGCGACACCCTCAAGATGTGGCCCTCGGTGCAGCGCGGCGAGGGGCGGCATATCTTTCCCTTCCAGAACTCGGCCGACGCGGCCTTCAACTCGGCCCTCGACTACGAACTCGGCGTGCTCAAGATCTACGCCGATCCGCTTCTGCGCACGGTGAAACCCACCGAGAGCGAATATTCGGAGGCCCGGAGACTCCAGGCCTTCCTCGACAATTTCGCGCCGATCCCCGCGCAGAACGTGCCCCGCGACAGCATCCTGCGCGAGTTCATCGGGGACAGCGAGTTCAAGTACTGACCATTTTTGTGCCGCACAACGTGTAGACGGCTTGGGCCGAGGAGGAGATTCGCATGGTGAAGGCTTCGGCCGCCCTCGCGGCGGCGGTGTGGCTCTCGATGATCGCCGCGACACCCGCGCAGGCCCAGGTCAAGGGGCCGATGCCCGACAGGATAATCGTCGACGCGAAGAGCTCTCGGGCCGCGGCCCTCAAGGACCTCGCCGCGGGTCGCGGCGACCTCTTCGACTACGCCGTGGCCGGCCCGGTGTTCGAGGCCCTGCCTCCCGATGAAAAGGCCGCACTGGAGACCTACGCGATCCGCGGCTCCTCCTACGTCGATCTCCTCGTCAATCCCTACCCGGACCAGGCCCCGTATACGGCCAAAGGCCCCGACGGCGGGACGCTGTTCAATCCCTTCGCCATCCGCGAAGTGCGCTACGCCCTGAACTTTCTCATAGACAGGAAAAAAATCGTCGACGACATCCTGGGCGGTGCCGGCGCACCCATGTTCACGCCGGCCTGCGAAGGACAGCCGAACGCCTCCCGCTTCGCCGCTTTGTCCGCCGCGCTCGGCTTCAGCGCCGCGGGGGACGAGACGAAGGCCCTCGCCGACATCGAGGCCGCCATGCAAAGGGCCGCCGCCGCCGACCCGCGGCTCGCCAAGGCCGGGGCCTGGTGGACCTACGACGGCAAGGTCGTCACGGTGAAGTTCCTCATCCGCGCCGACGACCCGAGCCTCCGCCTGCCGATGGGACGCTCTATCGCCGACCAGATCGAGAAGGCCGGCATCAAGGTCGAACGCCTCGAGCTCGACCGGAGTTCGTGCAGCGCGATCGTGAACAAGACCGACCCCGCCGACTGCGCCTGGAATCTCTACACCGAGGCCTGGGGCGGAGCTCAGACCTACGAGTTCTGGGACGGGGCCGTCGCGCAGATGTACGCGCCCTGGGCCTCCTACATGCCGGGAGGCGGCCGCGCGGGCCAGTGGAACTACGAGAACGCGCGGCTCGACGCGCTGAGCCGGGCCTGTTTCGACTATCGCGTCACCGACGCCCGGGACTACTGGGACAAGCTCCTGGCGGCGGCGAAACTGGGCCTCGAAGACTCGATTCGCGTGTTCGTCGCCTCGCCGACGAGGTACGTCTGCGCGCGGAAGGACCGTTTCTCGGCGAGGATGCCCGCCGGCCCCGGCGACGGCGTCGACGCCTACTCGCTCTACTCCGCCGACGTGAAACGAGGCGCCGACGGGCGCGCGACCCTGCGAATGTCGCTGTACTCGAAGGGCCCGCTCTTCGCGGCGGCCTGGGATCCGGTCGGGCCCGACGGCTTCGGCGACCCCAACTCGAGCGCGATCGTCAAGATCGTGTCGGATCCGGAGTATGGCGCCAGCCCCCTCAGCGGCGCGCCCTTCCCGATGACCGCCGCCTGGTCCGGCGTGAAAACCGGCGCGATCGACTTCGGCGTGTCGCCCCCTGAGGGCGGCATCCGGGTTCCCCCGAATGCCGTCCTGTGGAACGCCCGCGATCGGAGGTGGGAACACGGCATCAATTTCGTCGACCTGAGGGGCGACGGCTCCGTCTACGATTACGTGAAGGTTCCGCCGGAGAGGGACCGGGCCTGGTCCACGGCTACCTTCAGCTTCAAGTTCGGCCGCTGGCACGACGGCCGCAGGATGGACCTGAACGACTATCGCTACGCCCTCGCGCGTCCCTACGACCTGTGCGTCCAGCGCGGCGTCGACGACAAGATCTACGACGACAGCTATGCGGCATCGGTCAGCCCCATCCTGGCGAGGATCAAGGGACTCGTCTTCAACGGAAATGATTCGATCACGGTCTACGGGGACTCAAGCAATCCGATGGACCCGAATGCCTTGGCCGCCCTCCTCTGCCCGAGTCTCATGCTCGGCGGCTCCAACGACGGCGCCGTCGTCTCCTGGCCGATCCACGAGGCCCTCAAGGCCATGGTGGCCGAAGGCTCGGCCTCCACGACGACCTGGGTGTTCAACGACGAGGGAAGCGGGGCCGAGGTGGACCTGCTCAACCCCGCCTGCGTGGCCGACATCAGGGCCAAGCTCGAAGAACTCGCCGCGAGGAAGGCGGTGCCCTCCTGCCTCGCCGGCCATCTGAGTCCCGCCCAGGCGGTCTCGGCCTACGAGAAGGCCATAGCCTTCATCGACAGGCACGGCAACGCCATAATCTCCAACGGCGGATTCCTGGTCGACAGCTACGATGCGCGAAACAATACGATGACGCTCGAGGCCTTCCGCGACAAGGACTATCCCTTCGGGCGGGGCTGGTTCAAGGAAATATTCCAGCCTGGGTCCTAGCGTTCAAAACGCCTAAAGAGGCATGTGGCCACGAAGGAGTGGATGATAGGCGAGAGGGATCGAAAAGCGGTCATTGCGCCATGAGCCCCGCGCAGCCGTCGAGGTCGTTGTCGCGAGAATGGCGATTTACAACGAGCGCCCATGCCCCGTGCCGCGAGCAACCGCCGTAAGGGATCGAGCATGCCGCATTTTCCGACCACGATTCCCACTGCTCGCAAGAAAGCCGGACGAGTCGCTACGTCAGCGACCTCACCGCCGCCGCGATGTGCGCCGCGGTTATGCCGTAGCGCTCTATGAGATACTCGACCGTGCCCACCTCGCCGAACTCGTCCCGTATGCCGATCCTGGCGAACTTCGCGGCGACGCCGGCCTCGAGGATGGCCTCGGCCACGGCGCCGCCGAGCCCGCCGGCGATCTGCGCGTTTTCGCAGGTCACGACTCGGCCCGTCGATCGGGCGTAGCGGAGCAGGGTGTCGAGGTCGAGGGGCTTGAGGCTCAAGGCATCGATGACGGCGGCGTGCGTTCCCTCGGCCGCCAGAGCCTCGGCGGCCGCGAGCGCCTCGTTGACCATGACCGAGCCCAGGGCGACGATCGCGGCGTCTCCGCCCTCCCGCAGCACCTTGGCCTTCCCGAACGCGAAGGTTTCCGCCGCGCCGTAGAGGACGTTGGCGGCGGTCCTCGGCATTCGCATGTAGACGCAGCCGCGGTGCGCCGCCGCGAGCCGAACGAATCCGGCCAGGCTGGTCGGGTCCGAGGGCTCGACGATCGTGAGGCCCGGTATGACCCGCATGAGGGCGAGGTCCTCGAAGGGCATGTGGGTGCCGCCGTTGTACTTGGCCGTGACGCCGGGATCGGTGCCGACGAGCTTCACATTGAGGCGCGCGTAGTTGGCCGAGAGGAAGAACTGATCGTAGGCGCGGCGCGAGGCGAAGCAGGCGAAGGTGGAGGCGAAGGGAATCTTGCCGGCGGCCGAGAGCCCCGAGGCCACCCCGACCATGTTCGCCTCGGCCACGCCGCAGTCTACGGCGCGGTCGGGAAAGGCCTTGGCGAAGGCGGCCGTGCCGTTCGCCTTCATGAGGTCGGCGTCGAGGACGACGATGTCGGGATTCTCCCGCGCCAGGTCGATCAGGGTCTCGGCGTAGACCGCGCGCATTTCCTTCTTTTCCATCGATCGCCTAACCTTTCAGGTCCGCGATGGCCATCTTCGCGTCCTCGTAGCTGAAGCTCATGCTGTGGCTCCCCACCTGCCCCTCCGCGAGGGAGAAGCCCTTGGCCTTGATCGTGTCGAGGATGATCATCGAGGGACGGCCCGGGTTCGCCTTGGCGCGCTCCACGGCCCCGTCCATCGCTTCCATGTCGTGGCCGTCCACCTCCTGGGTGAACCAGCCGAAGGCCTCCCACTTCGCCTTGAGGCTCTCGAGGTTCATGATCTCGGCGGTCGGTCCGTCGATCTGCATCCTGTTGTAGTCGGTGAAGGCGACGAGCTTGTCGAGCCGGTACTGCGCGGCGAACATGGCCGCCTCCCAGACCTGCCCCTCGTCGCTCTCGCCGTCGCCGATGATGCAATACACGTTGGACGAAATACCGTTCAGGCGGTTCCCCAGCGCTATTCCGCAGGCGGCCGATATGCCCTGTCCCAGCGAGCCCGTGGTCATGTCGACGCCGGGCGTCCGGTTGCGGTCGCAGTGGCTCGGCAAGTTGGTCCCGCCGACGTTGAGCGTATGCAGCCACTCCTCGGGGAAGTAGCCCTTGCTCGCCAGGGTGGCGTAGAGCGCCGGGCCGGCGTGCCCCTTGGAGAGCACGAGCTGGTCGCGGTCGCGCCTGCGCGGCTCGGCGGGATCGACTCTCATGTGGCGATAGTAAAGCAGGGCGAGCACGTCGACGACCGACATGGAGCCGCCGATGTGTCCCACGCCCAGGTAGCCGATCGCGTCGATCGTGAGCGCGCGAATCTCGCGGGCTTTCGCCTCAAGCTCGGTCCTCGTTTCCTTGGTCATCTTCCACTCCTGTCGGGCGAGTTGCGCATGCTCCGTACGTCCCGGCGCCTAGACGAGCGGCACGGTCACCGTGCCGTCGAGGAGGATCGCCACCTTCGCGGTCGGGCCCTTCTCGGCCAGGGCTTCGGCGAAAGCCTGCTCGAGCGAGGAGCGCTTCGAGATGAAGGCCGTGCGCAGGGTCGCCTCGTCGAGTTCGCTCACCGCCCTGATGCTCGCGCGCGCGGCCACCTGCGCGATCTTGGCCGCCTTGTGGTAGCCCAGGCGGTAGCCGGAGGCGATGCGCGACAGGGCCTCGCCCGGCGTCGCCGAGGCGCCGAGCAAGTCGATGTAGGCCCGGTCCCCCACCCCGTCGCGGCAGGAGGCCACGAGGATGAGGATGCCGCCGTCGGCCAGGGCGAGGGCTCCGTTGTCGATGGCCTTCTGCGACTGGTAGAGGTCTATGTCCATCGGATGCCGCGCCACCGACACGACGATGTCGGCCCGCCTTTCCAGCTTGACGGCGAAGATCGCGTTGGCCGCGCCCACCGCCGCCCGGAAGGAGGAGCGTATGTCCCCCGCGAAGCAGCTGGAAAGCCGCTGGTGCTTGTCCAGGACCGCCATGACCGAGAAGACCCGGCCCGGCACGAGGCGCAGCGCGTCGTCCATGTCCTGGCTCACCGGATTGTCGTCGAGGGCGAGGGCCCTGGCGCGCGGATCGAGGGCGAGCTTGTGGTTGGCCTCGACCGTCTCGAAGCCGGCCACGCCCGGCAGGAAGGCCTTGCGGCCGCCGGTATAGCCCGCGAAGTAGTGCGGCTCCACCGAGCCCGTGGCCACGATGCGCTCGGCCTCCATGAGGGCGCGATTCAGGAGTATAGGCGTGCCGTTCCTCGTCGTGCCCAGATCGACGAGCGAGGAGCGGTCGCGCGCGTTGTGCGCCTCGATCCGCGGCCTGAAAAGCTCGTAGTGCCGGCCGAGTATCTGCCGATACTCGGCCTCGGTGGGCGCGCGATGAGCGCCGGTCGCCACGATGAAGCGGGCGGAACGGGCATGAAGCTCCTCGCCCAGGGCGTCGAGCATGCCCTCGGTCGGCGTGGGCCGGGTCGCGTCGTTGACGATGACGAGTATCTTTTTCGCGCCTTCGAGAAACCCGCCGAAGGCCGGTGAATCGAGCGGACGCGCCACGGCCTTGCGCACCGTCTCTCTGGCGTCCGGCGACGGCTCGACCTCGTTGGGCTCCACGACGGCGAGCAGGTTCCCGTCGGGGATCTTCAGCTCGAGTTCGCGGTCCAGATAGGGCACGCCTATCATCATCGTCTCACCACTCCTTGGGCACCGCGGCTGCGTTCATCGCGGGCGGGCATTCCCGCCGGCGCCGCGGCGCGGCCGCTGGCGCCGCGCTCATCGCACCCGCGCCGTGCTCATCTGACCTGCGAGACGGCCCAGTCGAGGGCCTCTTTGAGCATCGACTCGGGCGGCGAGGCCACGTGACCCAGCCGCTGCATGTCCTCGATCGCGCTGCGCGCGGCGGCGATGTCCGCCTTGGCGCGGCCATAGACCTCGTCCCACGAGAGATTCACGCGGGCGACGCCCTCGGCCACCGCCTGGGCGGCCACGTCGGCGGCCTCCCGGGCGAAGACCTCGGTCTCCTCCATCGTGGCGATGATGTTGTCCGCCGTGATGCCGCGCTTCTCGGCGAAGTCGGCGATCGAGTGCGCGCAACGTATGGCCATGCCGTCCGTGATCTTGCGCGCGCGCACGAGGAGGGCCCCTTTGAGGAGGCCGGGAAAGCAGATGGAGTTGTTCACCTGGTTCGGGAAGTCGCCGCGGCCGGTGGCCACGATGTACGCGCCCTCCTCCTTGGCGGCGTAGGGCCAGATCTCCGGCACGGGATTGGCGCAGGCGAAGACGATCGACTTCGGCGCCATCGAGCGCACCCAGGGGCGCTTCACCGTGTCGGGACCGGGCTTGGAGAGGGCGATGAGGACATCGGCCCCGGCGAGCGCCTCGGCCTCGGTGGCGACGCGCTTCGGGTTCGTGCTCCGGCAGAGTTCCCACTTGCGGTACTCGCGCGGGTCGGCCGCGATGTCGGAGCGGCCGGCGTGCAGCGAGCCCTTCGAGTCGAAGAGCACGAGCTTGGCGGGATCGCCGCCGTCGGCGATGATGAGGCGCGCGATCGTCGTGTTCGCGGCGCCCGCGCCGAGGAGCACGATCCTGGCGTCGCCGAGCTTCTTGCCCGCGAGCTTGAGCGCGTTCAAAAGCCCCGCCAGCGTGATGCAGGCGGTGCCCTGGGCGTCGTCGTGCCAGACCGGGATGTCGCAGGCCTCGCGCAGCTCGTCGAGCACCTTGAAGCAGCCCGGCTGGCTGATGTCCTCGAGGTTGACCGCGCCGAAGGACGGCGCCGCCATCTTCACGAACTCGATGATCTTGTCCGGATCGTGCTTCCCGTCCGCCCCGCGCGAATCGATGCAGAGCGCGGTGGCGTCGACCCCCCCGAGGTACTTCATGAGGAAGGCCTTGCCCTCCATGACGCCCAGCCCGCCGGGCGGCGTGCAGTCGCCGTCGCCGAGCACCCGGGTCGAGTCCGAGACGATCGCGACCAGGTTGCCGCGATTGGAGAGCGCGAAGGAGCGGTCATTGTCGTCGCGGATCGTGGTGGAGACCTGCGATACCCCCGGCGTGTACCAGACGTTGAACCAGTTGAAGCCCCAGAGTCCGCATTTGGGCATGGTCTGCATCTTGCCCCCGAAGAACTCGTGCGCCGCGAGCGAGAGTCGCTTCAGGAAGAGCGTCTGCGCGCGCGCGCGCTGATCCTGGCTCAGGTCGGCGGGCAAGGCCCCGGCGAGATTCTTAAGACTGAGATCGAGTTCCATTGGGACAATCCTTTCTCTTCCTACCGGCGCAGCGGCGCTCGCATATCGCGCTCGTAGGCTTTCTCCATGGCGTCGATGAGGGGAAGCCGCTTGCCGGCCAGGAAGCGCACCATGGCGCCGCCTCCCGTGCAGACGTAGTCGAACTTCGTGAGGTCGGTAAACTTGCTGGCGGCGCTGATTGTATCGCCGCCGCCTATGACCGTATAGCCGGGCGCCGCCTCGATCGCGCGCCAGATCTCCCGCGTGCCCTCTTCCCAGAGAGGGTTCTCGTACATGCCGGCGGGCCCGTTCACGAAGACCGAGCCCGCGCGGGCGATGCTTTCCTTGAATCGCGCGATGGTCTTCCGCCCGACGTCCGGGAAGCCCACATCCTTCGCGAGCGCTCCCGAGGCCGGCACGTCGAGCTCGGCGCGCCTCGCGCCATCCTCGAAGGCGAGATCCACGGGCAGGAGGTATTTCGAGCCCCAGGCCTTTAGGAGCCTCTCGGCCTCGGGGATGAACTCCTCGAGCCCGCGGTCCTTCAGGAACCTACGCGTCGTCTGGCCGACCTCGATGCCCTTGGCGATGAGCATGACGAGTCCCGTGACCCCCGCGGCGAGGATCTGGTCCGCCGCGCCGTCCTCCAGGACCTTGCGCATCATGTCGAAGGCATCCGAAATCTTGGCGCCGCCGAGCACGTACACGCAGGGCCGCCTAGGCCCCTCCATCACGGACTTGAGGGCGGTGTACTCCTCCATGAGCTGAATGCCGGCCGCCGCGGGCAGGAGCTCCTGGAAGGCCACCATCGAGGGCGCGTTGCGATGCGCCGCCGCGAAGGCGTCGTTGACGTAGAGCTCGGCCAGGGGCGCGAGGCTGCGCACAAGCCAGGTGTCGAGCATCTCGGGCGCCTTGAGCTTGACCGCGCTCTCGAAGGTCGAGATCTCCTCGGCGAGGTAGCGCAGGTTGCCGAGGATCACCGCCTCGCCCTCGCCCAGGGCGCGGACCGCCGCCAATGCCGCCGGCCCGCAGACGTCGTCGATGTAGGCGACCTTCCGGCCCGAGAGGGCGGAGAGCTTCTCGGCGTGCTCGGCCAGGGGAATCAGGTTCTGGTAGTCGAGCGTGTCGCCCTGGTGCGCGATGAGCGCCACCTTGGCTCCATGCTCGAGGAGCCAAGTGAGCGTGGGCACTGTCTTCTCGATGCGGTTGGTGTTGACGATGCGCTTCGTCTTCGGGTCGATGGGGGAGTTGACGTCCGGACGGAAGATGACGGTCCTGCCCCGGACATCGAAGTCGGCCATCGGCCTCAGCTTTATTCGAGGGCCTTCCATTTTCCTATCCCCAGGTACTTGTTCGTCGTGTCGGTGGCTTCGATGCGGTCCGACTGCATCTTCATGCAGGCGCGCACCGCGTCCATGTTCTCCGGAATGACCACGGCCTCCTGCGGCACGTTGATGGCGAACATGATGTCCTTGCCGCTCATCACGATGGAGTCCTCCCAGAGCGCGATCTCGTACATGTCGCCCCGCGGGTTGCCCAGGTCGCGGGCGTAGCGGAAGAGGCTCGCGTTGCCGAGGAAGCCCTCGTCGATCCGCACGATGCGGATGCGCGGGTGAGCCGCGAAGAGCTCGAGCGCGCTTTCCTTCGAGACCGCCTTCTTCGTGCTGGCGACGACCGTGATGATGTGTCCGTGCGTGACCGGCGTGTGCACGAGGATGCCCGTCGCGTCGACGTGCGGCATGATCGTCATGAGGTCGAGGGCCTGGTGGCTCGGCGCATGGTCGATCTGCAGGGCGTTGGTCAGGCCCCGGTGATAGTCGCCCGGGTCGGCGACGCGGCGGATGATCGTGATGGCGACCTTCTCGACGCCCACGCCTCGGTCGAGGCAGTCCACCGCGCGGATGAGCCCCGTGGTGTTGCAGGAGGTGAGCTTCAAGAACTGGGCGCCCAGGCCCTTCTCGTAGTTCGCATAGCCGTGGAAGAAGACGTCGGCGACCGAGTTCTTCTCGCCGCCCTGGAAGATCCCCTTCGTGCCGTGCTTGGCGTAGAGCTCCTTGTTCTTGGCGCCCACGCCGGCGGAAGTAGCGTCGAGCATGACGTCCACCTTGCCCACGAGGTCCTCGAGAGTGCCCGACACGGGGATGTGGATCGCCGCCAGCTCCGAGAGCTTGTCGGGCGCCGCCGCGTAGAAGGCGTAGGGCATGCCCTTCTCCTTCAGCGCCCGCACCGACAGCGTGGGAGCCACATCAGCCACGCCCACGAGCTCCATATCCCGCTGCAGGGCCACGCCGTCCGCCAACCTCTGCCCGATCACACCGTAGCCGGCCACGCCGACCTTCACCTTAGCCATGATAAAACCTCCTGACATTCAACACGATACGGGTCGGAAAGGCGAAAAGACACGCGGGACGACCCGAGCGGAAATCCGAAGCAGCCATGTATCCTGGGATCACCTATCGTCGGATCGTCCATACCGCGCCCTCCCCCGGCCCTTCTCCGCCTCGGCGTCTCTACGCCTTTCATCCGCCACTTCGCCTTTTGCCGCTTCAGATGCCCGCCTTCTCGCGGATGTACTTCCTCGCCTTCATGGCGTACTCCAGGGGATCGGCCAGCGCGGGATCCTGCTCGGCCTCCACGACCCACCAGCCCGAATAGCCGCCCGCCTTCAGGGCCGAAAACACCGGGACGAAGTCGACCGAGCCGTCGCCCGGCACGGTGAAAGCGCCTAACTTTACCGCCTCGAGGAAGCTGAGCTTCTCCCTGCGGACCTTCTCGACGACCTTCGGCCTGACGTCCTTGAGGTGGACATGCCTCACGCGCTTGCCCCATTTCTTCAGGACCGCCAGATGATCCTCGCCGGCGAACACGAGATGCCCTGTGTCGTACAGGAGGTCGAGGAGGCCGGTTTGCGTCGACTCCATGAGCCGGTCGATCTCGGCCGCGGTCTGCACGCCCGTGCCCATGTGGTGGTGGTAGGTCAGGGTCATGCCCTTCTCGCGGGCCCGCTCGCCGAGGCGGTTGAGGCCTTCGGAGAGGCGCTTCCACTCCTCGTCGGTAAAGCTCGGCTTGGCCTCGAAGACGGGCTTCTTCAGGCCCTGGATCGAATGCCCCTGCTCGGCGGCTCCGATCACGCGGGCGCCCACCGCGTGCAGGAAGTCGCGATGCGCGATGAAGTCCTTCTCGACCTCCGCGTAGCTCTTCGTCGTCAGGAAGGACGAGAACCACGCGTTGCAGATCGTGAGCCCGCGCAGGGCGAGGGCCGCGTTGAGGACCGCCGGATCCTTCGGGTACTTGTTGCCCACCTCCGAGCCCGAGAAGCCGGCGAGAGCCATCTCGCTCACGCACTGTTCGAATGGTATCTGTCCGCCGAGCTCGGGCAGATCGTCGTTCGTCCAGCCTATCGGCGCTATCGCCAGCCGTATTCCATCGTCGCTCATCGCCTTTCCTTCCTCCGCGCTTCCGCGCCTCATTTAATCGCCTAACTTCTTCCCGCCGTTCGCTAGAACTTGCGCGCCTTCGCGGCCTGTTCCTTCATGTCCTTCGCCGCCTTCGCGACCTCGGGCTTGTCGGAGATCTCGGCCGTGCCCACGCGCCACCAGGACTCGTAGCCGCCGGTCATCGACTTGGGCGCGACCTTGGCGTCGACGACCACCGAGCCTCTTTCCGCGAGGGCTCGCTTCATCGCCTCGCGAAACTCCTCGGGCGTCCCGGCGCGCAGGCCCACGGCTCCCCAGCTCTCGGCGTTCTTCGCGTAGTCGACGCGCACCGATTCGCCCGAAAGACGGCCGCTCTTCTCGTCGCGCGTCTTCCACTCGTTGCCGAAGTGCTCGATGCCCTGGCTCCCCTGCAGATTGTCGATGCACTGGTAGCCCGAATTGTCGAGGACGACGACGATGATCTTGCGACCTTCCTGGATCGAGGTTAAGAGCTCCGTGTGCAGCATGGTATAGGCTCCGTCGCCCACCACGGCCACGACGACTCTATCGGGTTCAGCGGTCTTCGCCTCCAGTGCGGCGCCGATCTCCTATGCCATGCAGGGAAAGCCGTACTCCATATGGTAGCAGCCCGGAACCCGCGTACGCCAGACCCGCTGCATGTCGCTCGGGATCGAGCCCGAGCCCGAGACGAGGATCGCGTCGGCCGGAAGGATCCGGTCGTTGAGCTCGCCGAGCGCGCGCACCTGCGAGAGGCCGCCGTCCACCTCCTCGGAGTACAGCCTGTCCACCTCGGTCTTC
This sequence comes from bacterium, assembly GCA_021779995.1. Lineage (GTDB taxonomy): Bacteria > Spirochaetota > Spirochaetia > Treponematales > Rectinemataceae > JAJXZP01. Next base: position 14,716 of record JAJXZP010000261.1, read on the forward strand.
CACGTCGCGCGCTCCCGTTCGATGACGTTGCCCCAGGCGGAGGTGTAGCCGCCCGGCTCCAAGGCCCGGCTTATGGCCGCCAGAGCCAGCTTGGCGTCGGCGACGATCGGCTCGGCGTTCATCTTATAGGCGTCGAAGGCCGCGACGTTGATGCCCAGGATCTTGCAGGAAGGGTTCTGGAAGAGCCACTTGGAGCAGGTGGTGAAGTCTCCCAGCCGCGTGCCGACGGCGATGACGAGGTCGGCCTCCTTCGCGAGCCTGTTGGCCGCGAGGCTGCCCGTCGTGCCGATTCCCGACAGGTTATGCGGATCGTCCCACAGGATCGTGCCCTTGCCGGCCTGGGTCTCCGCGAAGGGCGCCCGGTGCTTGGCGCAGAAGGCCGCCAGCTCGGCCCCGGCGCCCGAGTAGCGCACGCCGCCGCCGCAGATCACGTAGGGCTTCCTCGCCGCGCGGATCATCTTCACGGCCCGCTCGACCTGGGCCGCCGTGGGCGCGCGCCGCTCGATGTGGTGTACGCGACGCTCGATGAACTCCTCGGGGTAGTCGTAGGCCTCTCCCTGCACATCCTGCGGCAGCGCGACCGTCACGGCCCCCGTTTCCGCGGGATCGGTGAGCACGCGCATCGCGTTGATCATGGCCGTCATGAGCTGCTCGGGCCTCGACACGCGGTCCCAGTAGCGGCTCACCGCCCGGAAGGCGTCGTTGGCCGTGACGTTGGCGTCGTTGAACTGCTCGACCTGCTGGAGCACCGGATCGGGCTGGCGGCAGGCGAAGGAGTCGCTGGGCAGGAAGAGGACCGGAATGCGGTTGACCGTCGCCGTGCCCGCGGCGGTGACCATGTTGAGGGCTCCCGGGCCGATCGAGCTCATCACCGCCATGATCCGCTTCCGGTCGCTCTGCTTGGCGAAGCCCATGGCGGCGTGCCCCGCGCCCTGCTCGTTCTTGCCCTGGTAGAAGCGCAGCGAATGCCCGCTCGCGGCCAAAGCCTCGCCCAGGCCGACGACGCAGCCGTGGCCGAAGATGCCGAAAACGCCGTGGACGAACTTCGTCTCGACGCCGTCCGACTCGAGGTACTGATTGTCGAGGAACCTGACCAGGGCCTGCGCCATGGTCATCCTGATGGTCTTCATGATCGCTTTCCTTTCACGCGCTCGGAGGGCGGCGCCCAGATCTCCGCGTCGGCGGCCGTCACCCATTCGTGCTCGGGAACGAAGATCGGATTCACGTAGCGGCGCCCCTCAAGGTGGCGGATCACCCAGATGTACCACAGGGCGTAGCCGGGCGCCGCGGCATGGGGATGCACCTGACCTTCCCGGATGAGCACCGTGTCCCCGTTCCGGATGAGGGTGGCCTCCTCGCCGATCGCGGCCAGGCCGAAGCCCTGCTTCGGCGCGAAGCGGTAGTGATAGATCTCCGGCTGCGGATGGTAGTGCGGCGGATAGCTCGACCACTTGCCCGGGGCCGCGACCACCTCGCCGAGCACCAGGTTGGCCCAGGGCGCGGTGGAGTCCTCGATGACGGTCCGCACGACGCGTGTGCTGGTTTCGCGCATCGTGCCCGCGCCCCGCTCCTCGCTGCGGCACTCGGCCGGGACGTAGAGGTGCGGTTCGAAGGCGCGCGGATTGGCGGTGCGCATCACGGCGAACTCGGCCCCGCCCGAGCCGGCGCGCAGCGCGGCCCCCGCCCCCTCGGGCAGGTGGAGGATCGTCGGCGACTCGTCGAGGAGGCTTGAGCGCGCGACCTCGGCTCGCCTTCCCGCCCAGGCCAGCTGAGCGGAGCCCGAGACGAGGAGCAGGGCCTTCTCGTCCCCCTCCCCCGAACTCCACGACTCGCCCGCTTCGAGCCTCAAAATGCCGAAGTCCATGAGCATGTCCGCGTTGGGACCTCTTCGATCCACGACCGCCTCGTAGCCTCGCGCGAAGGGCGAGGGATGCCTGAGCAACATGGCCGCCCCCTACGATATCTCGGAGATCTTGACGGGTCGCCCCTCGGCCAGGGACCTCGTGGCGGCCAGGCCTACGAGCAGGTCCTGGAGCCCGTCCTCTCCGGTGACCGGGCAGGGCCTGCCCTCGGCCACGGCCTCGAGAAAGGCCCGCATCTCCGAGATGAAGGCCTCCTTGTACCGTTCCAGGAAAAAGTAGAGCGGCTTGTCGCCGACCACGCCCGACTCGGTCGAGAGCCGCACCGTGCTCGGCGTGTCGTTATCGGCCGAGGCGGAACCCTTCGAGCCGAAGACCTCGACGCGCTGATCGTAGCCGTAAACCGCCTTCCGCGAGTTGTCGATCACGCCGAGGGCGCCGTTGGCGAAGCGCAGCGACACGAGCGCGGTATCCACGTCTCCGGCCTCCCCGATCGCCTTGTCCACCAGGACGGCGCCGGTGGCGTAGACCTCCACCACATCGCCGCCCGCCTGGAAGCGGGCCATGTCGAAATCGTGGATCATCATGTCGAGGAAAATTCCTCCCGACAC
>JAJXZP010000102.1 GCA_021779995.1 bacterium
CCGCAGGCCGCCGCCCGCATGGCCGCGGCCCTCGCCGGCCGCGACCGATCGCTCGCCGGGCCCACGGCCCCCGCCCACGCCCTCTTTCTCTGGAACGTGGAGTACTACGCCAGCCCGGCGCGGCCGGGCAGCGGCTCGCGCCGGGCCGCCCGCGGCCTCGAGTGACGGACGGCGGGCCCGGACGGCGCGTCAGCCCAGCGCGCGCTCGAAGCGCGCCGCCGCGGCCTTCCAGTCGATCACGTTGTAGAAGGCCTCGACATAGTCCGCGCGCCTGTTCTGGTACTTGAGATAGTAGGCGTGCTCCCAGACGTCGATGCCGACGACGGGAATCTTGCCCTCGGTCAGGGGATTGTCCTGGTTCGCCGTCGAGAGCACGGCGAGCTTCTTGTCCGCGCCCAGGACGAGCCAGGCCCAGCCCGAGCCGAAGCGTCCCAGGGCCGCCTTGGTCAATTCGCTCTTGAAGGTCTCGAAGCCGCCCAGGTCCCGGTCGATCGCCAGGGCCAGGCTCCCGGTCGGCGCGCCGCCGCGGCCCGGAGCGATCGCCGTCCAGAAGAAGCTGTGGTTGAGGTGGCCTCCTCCGTTGTTGCGCACCGCCGTGCGGATGTTCTCCGGCAGCTTGGCCAGGTCCCGGACCAGGGTCTCGATGGACCAGGACGCGAATTCGCTGCCGTCGACGGCCTTGTTGAGATTGCTCACGTAGGCGCCGTGGTGCTTGTCGTGGTGGATGCGCATGGTCTCGGCGTCGATATGGGGCTCGAGGGCCTCGTAGGGGTAGGGAAGGTCGGGTACGGTGAATGCCATGGGTTTCTCCTCCTGCCGCGGAGAACGCTGCGGCCTCCACGGCTCGATTATCATTATTAAAATAGTAATATTTAACCGCGAGAGCAAGCGCGGGCCGAGCCGGCCGCGGACTTCTATTCCGCGAGCTCGGGCTTCGTGCGATCCGAGCCGGGGCTCGCGGCTCCACCGGGTTTCTCGGGGCTCGGGAGGAGGGAGACGATCTGCACCGAGGGCCTGAGGCCGGTCTTCTCGAAGCGGGCCAGGATGCCGCCCAAAAGCGCGTTCTTGAGGGCGAGGAAGTCGTTCTTGCGGAACCAGACGCCGAACTGGAAGGTGATGCCGTTCGGCCCGAGGGTATCGATCATGAAGAAGGGCTCGGGCTCGCTCAAGGCCGCGGGCACCGCCATGGCGGTATCCCTCAGCATGGCCTCCACGATCGTGGGGTCGGTGCCGTAGGGCAGGGTGAGGCTGATGTCGAGCCTGCGCTCCGGCCAGCGCGTCACGTTGACCATGTTGGTCTTGATCATCGTCTCGTTCGGGATCCGGACGAGACGGTTGTCGAAGGTGCGGATCTTGACCGAGAGCATGTCGACCGACTCGATGGTCCCGCTCATGGTGTCGATCTGGATGACGTCGCCGATCTCGAAGGTCTTCTCCGAGAACAGGAAGAGTCCGGAGATGATGTTGGACACCGAAGTCTGGGCGGCGAAGCCGATGGCGATGCCGACGATGCCCGCGGCCCCGAGCGCCGCCGAGAGATCGAAGCCGGCGGCCTCCGAGGCGTTGACCAGGACGACCAGGACGCCGCCGTACTTGATGATCTTCTCCGCGATGTCGGCGATCCTGGGCCGCAGACGGCGCCGGGTGAGCCGCCGCGAGAGGGCCAGCACTATGGAGATGATTGCGTAGCCGACGATCAGGATGGCGATCACGCTGACCGCCCGCTCGAGGCTCTGCATGTTGAAAAAGCGCCTGAGGGTGTCGTCGAAAAGCTGGAACCCGGCAAGCCTCATCCTTCACCCCCGTCGCCGGGGCGGGACCTTTCGGCGCCCCGGCCCCTTCAGCCGCTTGATGCTGCTCTCCCATAAAGTCTAGCATGGACACCCATGGGAGAAAAGCTCGCGTGAAGAGGGCCGCATCCGGAAGCGCCCGGGGCGCCCGCCCCGCGGGGGGCGGAAGACTCGCGGATCCCGCGGTCGGCGAGGGCCAGGGGCAGCTCAGGTCCTGGGAAGGTTCGGTGGAGTCCGCCGCGCTCGTGGGCCATCCCGAGCCGCGGGCCGATGTCTTCCTGGCCGAATGCGCGAAGGTCCTCAGCCGTTCCCAGCTCAAGGCCCGCGGCGCCCTCATCACCGTCAACGGCAAGGAGGCGAAGCTCTCGCGCATCCTCAGACCCGGCGATCGCGTCGAGCTGCGCTGGCGCGAGGAACCCTCCCCGACCCTCGTCCCCGAGGACCTTCCGCTGTCGATTCTCTACGAGGACGAGCGCTGCCTCGTCGTCGACAAGGCCCAGGGCATGGTCACCCATCCCGGGCACGGCAACAGGCGGGGCACGCTCGCCAACGCCGTCCTGGGCCTCCTCGCCCGGAAGTCCGCGGGCGGCGCTCCCGCGGCCGAGGAGCGGCTCGCTGCCGGAGGGCCGTCGGCGGCAGGGCCGTCGGCGGCAGTGCCGTCGGCAGAAGTGCCGCCGGCCGGAAGGCTGCCGGAGAGCTCCGCGCTTCCTCCTCCCCCCTCGCGGGCGGGAATCGTCCATCGTCTCGACAAGGATACCTCGGGCATTCTCATCGTGGCGAAGGACGCCGAGGCCCAGGCTTTTCTGGCCGCCCAGTTCAAGGCGAGGACGACGCGCAAGGAGTATCTGGCCATCGTGCGGGGCACGCCTTCGCCCGAAAAGGGGAGGATATCGGACCGTCTCGGCCGGGACCGGCGCGACCGCAAGAAATTCGCGCCCTGCGCCGAGGGCGGAAAGCCGGCCCTGACCGACTATCGCGTGATGCGCTCCTGGAGCGATCCCGCGGGCGCGCCGCGGGGAGGTCGCGCCGAGAGCTACGCGTTAGTCGCCCTGCATCCGCGTACGGGCAGGACCCATCAGCTGCGCGTCCATATGGCGGGCCTCGGGACGCCCATCCTGGGCGACCCCATCTACGGCAAGCGCGATCCCCGCTTCCCGGAGGCCACGCTCATGCTCCACGCCTACCGGCTCGCGATCGTCCTGCCGGGGATGGACGAGCCCCGTGCCTTCCGCGCTCCGGCGCCCGGGCGCATGAAGCGCCTCCTGCGCGAGCTGCAGGGCGCCTTCGGCGAGGGAAGGGCGGGGCCGGGGTAAAAAAAAACAAGCCGTGCGGCGGTCACGCACGGCTTGGTTTCCCACGTTCGGACGGGAAACGTTTGATCCGGAGGCGTCCGATGGACGACGTCGGACCGTTCCGAAGTCTTAGTAGTTCCTGGGGCGGAAGTTGTCCCGCCTGGGCTTGTCCTCGGCCTCGTTGACACGGAGCTGCCGGCCCATGTACTCGAAACCGTTGAGTGCCTCGATGGCAGCGCGGGCTTCCTCCTCGGTGTTCATCTCGACGAACCCGAAGCCCTTGGCCTTGCCAGTGTAGCGGTCGACGATGATGTTGACCGACACGACCTCGCCATACTGGGTAAAGAGATCCCTGAGGCCATTCTCAGTGGTGGCGTAGTTCATGTTGCCGACGTAAACCTTCTTGGACATGCGAAAAAACCCTCATAGGGCCCGGGACGCGGAAAGCGCCCGAGCCGAATCCGTCCGCCTAAGGCGGACGCGCCCGTGCGAGCGGACGTACTGCGGCTTTTCGGAGAGCCGTTCGGGAATCCCTTTGGTTTTCAAGGAGAGGAAAACGGGCGAGGTGTGGGAGAGGGAAACCCTTTCTTTACCTACTGGACGATGACCGCCGGTTGACATATGCCCGACCGCGGGGCATGTGGACCGCTGCGAACAAGTAAAAACAGCGTTGCGGACCCGATTTTCTACCTCTAAACGTGAGAAGGCGAACTCATCCCTCCAAAATTACGCGAAGCTCCATCCGAAGCTCCATGAATACTATATAATCCGTCATTAGGCGCCGTCAATCGTAATTTCAATGAAAATAACGAAATTCTCGTAATCCTTGACAAAAAAGGGGCCGTTCGTATAATCCTAACCTACAGCATTGTAGGAGTAGGGGGGGATATGACAGCACTGTGGTTTGCTGCCCTACCTCTTGCTGGTTTGATCCTTGGATGGACGATCCGCTGGCTGTATGCCAGATTTCAACTCGCCGCCGCCGAGCAAAAGGCGGAGCGCATTAAGCAGGATGCGGTCAAAGAGGCCGAAGCTCAGAAGAAAGAGATCCTGGTAGAGGCGAAAGATCAGCTCATTCGGGAACGTAACCAGCAGGAACGGGAAATTCGTGAACGCCGCGCCGAGCTTCAGCGCTACGAGCGCCGCGTTCAGCAGAAGGAAGAGACGCTCGACAAGAAGATAGAGACGCTCGATCGGCAGGAACAGGGCCTCGCGGCCCGGCAGAAAGGCATCGCCGAAAAGGAAGAGTTCCTCGAGGGGCAGGAAGAGCGCTACCGGCAGGAGCTCGAGCGCATCTCGGGCCTTTCCTCCGACGAGGCCAAGAAGCTCATCATCCAGGGGCTCGAGAACGAGGCCAAGCGGGACGCCCAGCTCATCGTCAACAAGATCGAGCAGGAAGCCCAGCTGGGCGCGGAGCGGCGATCGCGCGATATTCTCGTCACCACGATCCAGCGCATCGCGACCGAGGTCACGACCGAGGTCACCGTCACCTCCGTGAGCCTCCCGTCGGACGAGATGAAGGGCCGCATCATAGGCCGCGAGGGCCGCAACATCCGCACCCTCGAGACCCTGACCGGCGTGGACGTCATCATCGACGACACGCCCGAGGCCGTGGTCATCTCCTGCTTCGACCCGGTGCGCCGCGAGATCGCGCGCATCTCGCTGGAGCGGCTCATCGCCGACGGGCGCATCCACCCGGCGCGCATCGAGGAAGTGGTCCAGAAGGTCACGCGCGAGATAGCCCAGAAGATCTACGAAGAGGGCGAGAAGGTCGTCTTCGACCTGGGGCTCCACAACATGGCTCCCGAGCTCATCAAGTCGCTGGGCCGCCTGCACTACCGCACGAGCTACGGGCAGAACGTGCTCGCGCACTCGAAGGAAGTGGCGGTCATCGCGGGCATGCTCGCGGCCGAGATCGGCGCCAACCGCGAGATCACCAAGCGCGGCGCCCTCCTGCACGACATCGGCAAGGGCATCGAGACCGACGGCGACCAGAACCACGCCGAGATCGGCATGGAGCTGGTGCGCAAGCTCGGCGAGGACCCGCGCGTGGTCAACGCCATCGGCGCCCACCACAACGACGTCGAACCCAGCTGTCCCGAGAGCGTGCTCGTGCAGATCGCCGACGCCATCTCGGCGGCCCGGCCCGGCGCGCGCCGCGAGACCCTCGACAACTACGTCAAGCGCCTCGAGAACCTCGAGAACATCGCGGAGAGCTTCTCGGGCGTCGACAAGGCCTACGCCATCCAGGCCGGCCGCGAGCTGCGCATCCTCGTCAACACCGACCAGGTGTCGGACGATCAGGCGCGCGAGCTGTGCAAGAGCATCGCCAAGAAGATCGAGAGCGACCTTCGCTATCCCGGGCGCATCAAGGTGACCATCATCCGGGAGATGCGCATCGTGGAGTACGCGCGCTAGCGCTTACGCCCGTGGCGAAGACAGTCAAGGCTCTGATGATCGGCGACGTCATCGGGCAGAGCGGCCTCAAGGCCCTGTTCGCGGGCCTGGGGCCGCTCGTGCGCTCCAGCGGCGCCGATCTGGTCGTCGCCAACGGCGAGAACGCCCAGGCCGGCTTCGGCATCGGCAAGGACGAGGTCGACAAGCTCCTCGCCATGGGCGTCCAGGTCGTCACGAGCGGCAACCACGTCTGGGAGAAGCCCGGCGCCGCCGAGCTGCTCGACGGCACCGAGCGCCTCCTGCGCCCGGCCAACTATCCGCCCGGCGTGCCCGGGAAGGGCATGGTCGCGCTCGAAGCGGGCGGCGCGATGTGGGCGGTCCTCAACCTTCAGGGCCGCGAGAGCATGTACGCCATAGACTGCCCCTTCCGCAGGGCGGACGAGCTCCTGGCGCGGCTCCGGGAAGAGTCGCCGGGCGCTCTCGTGCTCGTCGACTTCCACGCCGAGTCGGTCGAGGAGAAGGAGGCGCTCGCCTACCATCTCGACGGCCGCGTCTCGGGCTTCGCCGGCACCCACACCCACGTCCAGACGGCCGACGAGCGCATCCTCCCCAAGGGCACGGGCTACCTCACCGACCTCGGCATGACCGGCCCCGACGATTCGGTCATCGGCGTCAAGGCCGAGATCTGCATCCGCCGCGGGCTCTCCCAGATGCCCATCAAGATGGAGACCGCCGAGTCGGGCGCCTCGATCTCGGGCGTCCTGTTCACCATCGACGCCGAGAGCGGGCGCTGCCTGGCGGTGGAGCGCGTCAGGGCCTAGCCCGTGGCTTTAGCCGCCTGGCGCCGCCCTGACGGCTTCCGCGCGCGCTCCGTCTCGGCCTAAGGCGGCCACCACGATCAGATACTGATCCTCCGATTCCGAAAACGCCCGTCCATCCCAGTCTCCGAAGGCGCCGCGCAGGACGAAGCCGGCGGCGGCGAGTTCCTCGCGGAGTCGCGGCGGCTCGATGGGAGCGAGCATCGTCGATTCCTCGGCGACGCGGCCGGAGTCGTCGTTCCACAGCTCGACGACGAAGCGGAGCGCGGGCGCCGAGGCCTGCGCCGAGGCGGGCGCCGAGGCTTCGGCTTCGTAGCGCCGACGCATCGCGAAGGATCCGGCGCGGAGCTCGGGGAAGGCGAGGCCCGGCCCCGATCCCGGCCTGCCGTAGTTGAGCAGCTGGAGCACGAGACTTCCCCCGGGGGCGAGGAGGGGATGGGCCGCCGCGAAGAAACGTGCGCGGGCCTCCGTTCCGGCCAGGTGCGGAAGCGTGTTGCCGAGACAGAGCACGAGATCGAAGCCCTCGCCTCCTACGGCTGCCGCCTGGTCGGGCATGGCGCCGAGGATGAAGCGAGGGGCGGCGGCGCCTAACCGCGCGCCGGCCGCCTCGGCCAGCCTCACCATCAGAGCCGAGGGTTCCATTCCCGTCGCCCGCCACCCACGCCGAGCCATGGCGAGAACGTGGCCGCCCGTGGCGGAGCCTACGTCCAGCAGCGAGCGCCGCTCGGCGCTATCCGGACGGGCCGCGGCGAGTTCGTCCAGGAAGTCGAGGGTCTTCGGGTTGACCGGAAACAGCCGGTCATAGAGGGGAGCCAGGCTATCGTAGAGCGCCATGCGAAAAGTATACCGATTTTTCGCGACCGCGGGGCTTGACGGGCAGGGCGAAAGAGAGTTACCTGTAATTAAGACTCTTAAATCCGAATAATGCATTCGCATGCAACTCGGAAGCAGGTGACACCGTGGACAGACTTCTCAATATATCGGATCGGAGCAACGCCGCTCTCCATGTCCTGGCCCTGGTCGCGCGCTCGGGCGAGGCGCTCACCGCGGCGGCGGCAGCCGAAAGACTGGGCGTCTCGCCGAGCTACCTCGCCAAGGTGCTGCAGCCCCTGGCCAGGGCGGGGATACTGAGCTCCACGCGCGGAGCCCAGGGCGGCTTCGCGCTCGCGCGGGATCCCGGGAGCATCAGCGCCCTCGAAGTGCTCGAACTGCTCGACGGCGAGCTTCCCGAGCGCGAGTGCCTCTTCAAGACGAGCGTCTGCCCGCGCGGGAACTGCTCCTTGAAGGAGTTGAGCGATTCCGTAGCCGCCTCGGCTCGCCGCGCGCTGGAGGCCACGACCGTGGCCGCCTTGGCCGAGAGTTTCTAGCTTCGCCGGGGCTTGCCGGGGCGACGGTCAGCCTGCGGCGGCCTGGGCGACTTGTGCAAAAGGCCTTCGCATTTCGCGGGAGCCGCAGATCATTGAATCGGTTTAAAAGGCATCCTGAAGCATTGCCTTCAGGAAAGCCCCACGTCACTCGCGATCGGACGGTCCTCGGCCGAAAGATCGCTGCGCCGCGCGACGCGGACGCGAAAGGAAGGAAGAGATGTTCTGCCATCAGTGCCAGGAAGCCATGAAGAACACGGGCTGCGCGGTCGCCAAGGGCGTCTGCGGCAAGACGAGCGAGGTATCCGACCTCCAGGACCTTCTCCTGCACGTCTGCAAGGGAATCGGCTTCTGGGGCGCCAAGCTCGCCGCCGCGGGAACCTACGACGAGGCCGCCGCCTTCTTCGTCGACAAGGCGCTCTTCGCCACCATCACCAACGCCAATTTCTCGGACAAGGATTTCCTGGCCTGGATTCGCGAGGCCCTGTCGGTGCGCGACAAGCTGCGCGCGGCCTTCACGAAGGCCGGCGGCAAGGTCGAGGGCGCGCTGCCCGACGCCGCGACCTGGTCGGCCAAGGACGAGGCGGCCATGCGCGCGGCCGCGGCCTCGGGCAAGGGCGGCTGGATGGAAATCGCGAACGAGGACGTGCGGAGCCTGCGCTCCCTCGTGCTCTACGGCCTGAAGGGGATCGCCGCCTACGCCGAGCACGCCTATGTCCTCGGCAAGGCCTCGAAGGACCTCTTCACCTTCATCCTCCGCGCCATGGCTGCCCTCGTCGACGACAGCCTGTCGGCCGACGCGTTGACCGCCTTGGTGCTCGAGACGGGCAAGTTCGGCGTGGACGCGATGGCCCTCCTCGACGGAGCGAACACGGGAGCCTACGGCTCGCCCCGGATCACGAAGGTGAAAACCGGCGTGCGCGGCAAGCCCGGCATCCTCATCAGCGGCCACGACCTGCGGGACCTGCACGATCTCCTGGAGCAGACCAAGGGCACGGGCATCGACGTGTACACCCACGGCGAGATGCTGCCCGCCCACTACTATCCCTTCTTCGCGAAGTACGACAACCTCTACGGCAACTACGGCAGTTCCTGGTGGGCCCAGGGTCCCGAGATCGAGGCCTTCAACGGCCCCGTGCTCTTCACCACCAACTGCCTCGTGCCGCCGCGCGAGAGCCACAAGTCCCGCATCTTCACCACGGGCGTGGTGGGCTTCGAGGGCTGCGTCCACATCGCCGACCGCGTCGAGGGCACGATGAAGGACTTCGGGCCGATCATCGCGCTGGCCAGGAAGTGCGCCCCGCCCAAGGAGCTCGACACTCCGCAGGGCTACACGGACGAGATCGTCGGCGGCTTCGCCCACGACCAGGTCTTCGCCCTCGCGGACAGCGTGGTTCAGGCGGTCAAGTCCGGCGCGATCAAGCGCTTCGTGGTCATGGCCGGCTGCGACGGCCGCCAGAACAGCCGCTCCTATTTCACCGACGTGGCCCAGGAGCTGCCCAAGGACGCGGTGATCCTCACCGCGGGCTGCGCCAAGTACCGCTACAACAGACTCGACCTGGGCGATATCGGCGGCATCCCCCGCGTCCTGGACGCCGGTCAGTGCAACGACTCCTACTCGCTCGCCCTCATCGCCCTCAAGCTCAAGGAGATTTTCGGCCTCGCCGACGTCAACGACCTGCCCCTCTCCTTCGACCTCGCCTGGTACGAGCAGAAGGCGGTCCTGGTGCTCCTCGCCCTCCTGTACCTCGGCTTCAAGAATATCCGCCTCGGGCCGACCCTGCCGGGCTTCCTCTCGCCCGCGGTGGCCAAGGTCCTGGTCGAGAAGTTCGGCATCAGGGGAATCACCGAGGCCAAGGCCGACGTGGCCGCGATGATGGCGGGCCGCTAGGTCTCGGGCGACCAGGCCCAATCGGCGTCGGCCGCGGGGCGGATCGTCACGACCGCCCCGCGGATCACGCCGCGCTCGTCCTTGCGGGGCTGGAGCTCGATCGAGACGGAGCGGAAACCGCCCTGACCCAGGACGATGTGGCACGCCGGGAGCTTGACGCCGCGCCGCTCCAGGATGACCGACTCGAAGCCCAGCGAGATGGGCTGCCCCGTGGCGGCGTCGAGCGGCCTGACCAGGCGGAAGAGCGAGGAAGTGGGCGGCAGCGGCTCGTAGATCCCCAGGAGCCGCTCGGCCGAGGGATTGAGATACTCGATCGAGCCGTCCATGGCCGCGACGATGACCGCCTCGGCCAGGGAGCCGAGAATGCTCTGCAGCTGCTCGCGCTGCCTCTGCTCCCGGTTCTGCACCCCGGCGCGGTGCAGGGCCATCTCGATGCCGGCCTCGAGCGATCTCTCGTCCACCGGCTTGACGATGTAGCCGTAGGGCTCCGTCTGTTTGGCGAACTCGAGCGTCGCCGCGTCGGAGTAGGCGGTGAGGTAGATGACCGGGACGTGGTACGCGTCCTTGATGCGCGACGCGGCCTCGATGCCGCTCATGCCGCCCTTCAAATGTATGTCCATGAGCACGAGGTCGGGCTCGACCTCGCGGAACCGGGCCAGGGCCTCCTCGCCCGAGGAGGCGAGCAGGGGCACGGCGTAGCCGACGCTCTCGAGGTGAGCCTGGATCGCCATGCCCACGAGTTCCTCGTCCTCCACTATCATGATCTGGGCTTTCGCCATGGTAGACTCCTACTAGCAAACATACCGAAGCGGCCGATGTTTCATGCGGCTCCGGCGGCCGAATCGCCGCCCGGGTCGGAGGCCGGGAACTCGAGCTCGAAGCGGGCTCCGGGGCCGGCGCCCGACCCGGTGCAGAGCTCGGCTCCCAATTGATCGGCCAATTTGTGCACGATTTTCATGCCGAAACTCGCGGCTTGGGCGGGGTCGAAGTCCTTCGGCACGCCGATCCCGTTGTCGGAGAAGACGAGCGCGATGCGCCCCGGACCGCTGCGCCTCAGGGTCACGACGATCGTCGGGGGATCGCCGATCCGTTCCGGCGGAAACGCGTACTTGAGCGCATTGGTGCAGAGCTCGTTCAGGATGAGCCCCAGCGGAATCGCCTGGTCTATGCCGATGCGCAGGCTTTCCGCCTCGAAGCTGAGCGAGACGCCGCCCTCGCCGCGGTAGAGCCCGAGGAGCCGGCTGACGAGCGTGTGCGCGTAGGCGCCGAAATCGACGCTCAGGAGGTCCTTGGAGCGGTAGAGGTCCTCGTGGATGAGCGCCATGGACGTCACCTGGTTCCGGCAATCCTGCAGCAGCTCCCTGAAGCGGGTGTCCTCGACCCGCCGCGACTGGAGAAAGAGCAGACTCGAGACGATCTGGAGGTTGTTCTTGACGCGGTGGTGCACCTCCTTGAGGAGGAGGTCCTTTTCCTGCAGCGAGGCGATCAGGCGCCGCTCGCTCTCTTGCAGGGCCCGCTTGGCCAGGGCCGCGTCCATGATCTCGCGCGAGTGCTGCTGGCCCACCAGGACGACGATGACGAGCCAGGCGTATTCGACGGTGTAGATGAAGGAATAGTAGCCCTCGCCGACGGCGAAGTCGTTCGCGTAGGCGAGGCTCACGATGGCCAGCATGCCCAGGAGGGGGCGGGCCTCCCGGCGGGAGCCCGAGGCGCGATAGCCGAGAGCGATCCACCACAGATAGACCAGGAGGCCGAAGCCGAAAGAGTACGCGGCCAGGGTCAGGGGCCCCGCGTCGACTTCGAGGTAGGAAAAGCGGATACCGAAGGGGAGGGCGATGTCGAGCACCGAGGGGCGGGAGGCGATCCAATCGAGGCTGCCGAGCGGCAGGATCTGCGTCAGGGCGAATAGGCTCAAGACGAGGGCTATGCGTGTCAAAGCTCGGCGGCCGATGCGGCCGGTGCGCTCGAAGAAGTACCAGGCGAAGGCGAGGGCGGTGAGATTGAGGGTCGCCGCCTGCATGCGCAGCCAGGGCACGCTTTCCGCGGGCAGGCTGACGCCGTACTCGCCCGCGCAGGCGAAGTTGTACAGCGCCCCGCCGAAGGCCAGGGCGATGAAGGCCAGATCCTGGCGCTTGTCGCGGGTGCGCAGCCAGGCGGCCAGCTCGTAGAGGGTGATGGTCACGCAAACCGCGGACATCACGATATTCGGCACGGACAGCGCCTTCATGTTCGCCACTATACCTCGCGGCGCCTGGGGGCGAAAGCGCCCCTCGCGGCGCGTGGGACCCGGCTGCGACTACCGGGAGAAACGCTTGCGCAGGTGATATATCAGGGATATATTACTCGGGATGAAAAAGGACCTCGGCCTCGAACTCGACCTGCGCTCGCTTTCCGAGCTCGTCTACGAAGACCTGAAGCGTCGCCTCAACGAGGGCAGTCTCCGGCCGGGGCAGTTCATCGACCTGTCGGCCCTGGGCCGGGAGCTGGGCATGAGCCGGACTCCCCTGCGCGACGCCCTCATCCGGCTGGAGATCGAGGGCTTCGTCAAGGTCTACCCCCGACGCGGCGTGATGGTGCGCGCCCTCGACCTCGCCGACATCCGCGACATCTACCAGATCCTGGGCGCCCTGGAGGCCCAATCCGCGGTCAAGGTGGCCGCCAAGATCACCCCGGAGGACTGCGACAGGATGGAAGGCCTGTACCGCAGCATGATCGAATTGCTCGCCGCGGACGATTTCCCCAGCTTCTACGCCGCCAACCTCGCCTTCCACGACGTGTACCTCGACCTCTGCGACAACCGGGACCTCGTGCACATGGTCCGGGTCCTCAAGGAGCGGCTCTACGATTTCCCGCGGCGCAACGCCTACATCAAGGCCTGGGAGAGCGCCTCGAACGAGGAGCACGCCCGCATCGTCGAGTGCTTCCGCTCGGGCGATGCCATGGGCGTGGCGCACTGGATCCGCGATGTGCACTGGTCTTTCGAGGTCCAGGAGCGCTATATCCGGACCTACTACTTCGCCCCCGGCGGCGGGGGAGGCCCCAGCCGATGAGCGCGGGCCTGGTCTTCGATATCCGCAAGTTCTCCATCCACGACGGCCCGGGCATACGCACGGCCGTGTTTTTCAAGGGCTGCCCCCTGCACTGCCTCTGGTGCCACAACCCCGAGGGCATCGCCCCCTTCCCCGAGCTGCTCAGACGACCCGAGCGCTGCGTCGACTGCGGCTCCTGCAGGAAGGCCTGCCCCCTCAATCTCGACCCGGCTCGCGTCGCCGGCTCCGCCGCATGTCGCGGCTGCCCCGACTTCGGCGCCTGCGCCGCGGTCTGCCCGGCCGAGGCCCTGCAGCTCGTGGGCCGCCGGATGAGCGCCGAGGAGGTGATGGGGATCGTCCTGCGCGACCGGCCCTTCTACGAGGAGTCGGGCGGCGGCGTCACCTTCACGGGGGGCGAGCCCCTCGCCCAAGGCGAGTTTCTCCTCGAGTGCCTCGCCATCTGCAGGGCCGAGGGTATCCGCAGCGCCGTGGACACCTCGGGCTGGGCGGCCGAGGAGCTCCTGCTCGAGGTGGGCCGGGCCAGCGACCTCATCCTCTACGACCTCAAAGTGATGGACTCCGAGCGCCACCGGGCGGCGACCGGGCTGGCCAACGAGCTCATCCTCTCGAACCTGCGCGCTCTCGCCCGGCAGGCTGCGCGAGGCGCGAGCGCCGGGATATACCTCCGCCTTCCCCTGATCCCCGGCATCAACGACCTGCCGGGCGACCTCGAGGCGGCGGCCGAGTTCGCGGCTTCGCTCGAGGTGCCGCTCGAGGCCTATCTCCTGCCGTATCACGATTCGGCGCGCGGAAAGTACCGGCTGAGGGGGGAAGCGTATCCTCTCGGGTCGGTATCCGCCCCCGCTCCCGAACGAATGAGCGCGGCCGCGGCCCTTTTCGAGGCTCGCGGCGTCCCGGTCAGCATAGGAGGCTGAAGATGAACGATCGCATAGCGCGGCTGCGCGAGGAGAGTTTCGACACGCGCCCCAGTTTCTCCTCCGAGCGCGCCCGGCTCACGACCGAGTTCTACGAGGAATGGCAGGGCAAGGTCTCGGTGAGCGTGCTCCGGGCCATGAACTTCCGCAATCTCTGCGAGCGCAAGACGATCTACATCGGGCCCGACGAGCTCATCGTCGGCGAGCGCGGGCCGCGGCCCAAGGCCGTCTCCTCCTTCCCCGAGCTCAACTGCCATTCCGAGGAGGACCTCCGCGTCCTCGACTCGCGGCCCATGACGAGCTACGCGGTGAGCGAGGAGGACCTGCGGACCTACCGCGAGAAGGTCATCCCCTACTGGCGCGGCCGGAGCATGCGCGACCGGGCCTTCGCCGAGATACCCCAGGAGTGGAAGGCGCTCTACGAGGCCGGGCTCTTCACCGAGTTCATGGAGCAGCGGGCCCCCGGCCACACCGCCCTGGACGGCTCGATCTACCGCACGGGCCTCGCCGAGTTCAAGGCCGAGATCGCCCGCTCGCGGGCGGCGCTCGACTGGGCCTCCGATCCGGGCGCCTTGGACAAGGACGAGGAGCTCGCCGCGATGGCCATCTCCTGCGACGCCGCCATCGTCTTCGCGCGCCGCCACGCCGAGCTGGCCGAGAAGATGGCCGCCACCGAGCCGCGCGCGGCGCGGGCCGCGGAGCTCCGCCGCATCGCCGAGGTCTGCCGCCGCGTGCCCGAGCGGGCCCCGCGCGACTTCTGGGAAGCCCTGCAGATGTACTGGTTCGTCCACCTCGGCACCATCACCGAGCTCAACGGCTGGGACGCCATGAGCCCCGGGCACCTCGACCAGCACCTGGCGCCCTTCTACGAGCGGGGCCTGGCCGAGGGCAGCCTCGACCGCGAGGCGGCGAAGGAACTGCTGTCCTGCTTCTGGATCAAGGTGAACAACACCCCGGCCCCGCCCAAGGTGGGCGTCACCGCGGCCGAGTCGGGCACGTACAACGACTTCACGAACATCAACCTCGGCGGGCTGGGGCGCGACGGCTCGGACGCCTCCAGCGAGGTGTCCTTCCTCGTGCTCGAGGTGCTCGACGAGCTCCAGCTCCTCCAGCCCCAGGCCAATGTCCAGGTGAGCGCCGAGACCCCCGACCGCCTCCTCGCCGCGGCCTGCCGTGTGATCCGCAGGGGCTCGGGCTATCCCTCGCTCTTCAACGCCGACGAGGTGGTGGCTGCCCAGGTGGGCATGGGCAAGAGCGTCGAGGACGCGCGCGAGGGCGGCACCTCGGGCTGCGTCGAGACCGGCTGCTTCGGCAAGGAAGCCTACCTCCTGCACGGCTACCTCAACGTCCCGAAAATTCTCGAACTCACCCTCAACGACGGCGTCGATCCCCTGAGCGGACGGCGCCTCGCCCCGCCGAGCGGCGCGCCCGGCGGCGGGCCCGCGGCCTTTTCCGGCTTCGAGGAGCTGTACGCCGCCTTCGAGCGGCAGCTGGCCTACGTGGTCGACACGAAGATGCGGGTCTCGAACTACCTCGACCGGATGTTCGCCCGCTACGCCCCGGCCCCCTTCCTCTCGGTCTTCATCGGGGGCTGCATCGAGTCGGGCAAGGACTACTACGACGGCGGGGCGCGCTACAACACCGACTACATCCAGTGCTGCGGCCTCGGCACGGTCACCGACTCGCTCTCGGCGATCAAGAAGCAGGTCTTCGAGGACCGCCGTGTGGCCATGGGCGAGCTGCTGGCAGCCCTCAAGGGCGACTGGGCCGGCCGCGAGGACCTGCGGCTCCTCGTGTCCAACAAGACGCCCAAGTTCGGCAACGACGACGACTACGCCGATTCGATCGCCCAACGCGTCTTCGCCAGCCTGCGGAGCGCGATCGACGGGCGGGCCTCGCCTCGCGGCGGGACCTACCACATCGACCTTCTGTCCACCACCTGCCACGTCTATTTCGGCTCCGTCACCGGGGCCACGGCCGACGGCCGCCGCGCTCGGGCGCCCGAGTCGGACGGCACCTCGCCCGCCCAGGGCGCCGACCGCTCGGGCCCCACCGCCGTGATCCGCTCGCTCGCCAAGCTGGACATAGCCGGCACCGGCGGCTCGCTTTTGAACCAGCGCTTCCAGCCCGCCGTCCTGGCCGGCGAGGAGGGCGTGCGACGCCTGTCCTCACTCGTGCGCGGCTACTTCAAGCTCGGCGGCCACCACATCCAGTTCAACGTCGTCGACACCGAGACCCTCCGCGCGGCCCAGAAGCGCCCCGAGGACTACCGCAGCCTCCTCGTGCGCGTCGCCGGCTACTCCGACTACTTCGTCGACCTCGACAAGCACCACCAGGAGGAGATCATCAGCCGGACGGCCCAGGAGGCCTTTTAGGAAGGCGGGGACCGCGCGGGAAAATCGCGGGGCGGGCGGACTTTTCCCGCCTTCGGAATGCGGAAAGCGCGCCTCCCGGCCGAAACCCCCGCGATTCGCCCTCCCCGCGCTTGACACTCCCGAGCCTCGTCGGCTATAAAGTCCACCGTTCCACGCGGCGATGGTGGAATTGGTAGACACGCTAGCTTGAGGTGCTAGTGCCGAGAGGCATGGAGGTTCAAGTCCTCTTCGCCGCAACGAAAACAGACCGGCCAATTCGGCCGGTCTGTTTTCATTATGGGCGCGAAGAGGACGTGAAGCGAGGCGCGCGCGGCGCGATAGCGCCCGACGTGAGACGGATGCCGAACGCCAGCGCGCCGAGCCGGCCCGGAGCGAGGGGCCAGGAGGGCGACGAGCGGAGGGCAAGTCCTCTTCGCCGCATTTCTAGCCCGGATAAGGCTTTATTTGATTACCGCAAAAGCGGAGTCCGCCCATTTTCAGCCGATGTTACCCAAAATGTTACCCAGGGTAGCGAGGGGGAAAACATGGCGAGGGCTCCGTTTTGCATTTTGGAGCGCACGACCGCCTCGGGGCGGGTCTTTATGGCGCGTTTTTACGACGCCGAGGGCAGGGTCCTAAGGACAAAAACCCTCCCGGGCGTGAAATCTCCGACCGCGGCGGCCCGCAAGGCGGAAGCCCTCTTGAAGGAGGGCGTCATCGCTACTGATATCCATCGTTCGACGCTACGACAGGATCGCCCTGGCCGACGGGAGCATCGAGCGGGTGCACCAGGAGGATGCCTGCCAGGCCCTCGGAATCATGCCGGACAAAAGGTATCAGGCGGACGGCGGACCCGGTTTCGCCGAGATCGCTCGCCTGCTGCGGGGCCAGTGCTCGAATCCCCTTCGCCGAGGATATAGGCGTGAAGCCCGGTCTCGTGCGCGCTCGCGCTCGCTCCCTGATAGCCGCCGCAGTTGCCCGCGTGGCGCAAGGTACACGAGCTGCCCGAGCTCACCGACGCTGTGCTCCTCCTCGATCGGATGGAAGAAGGCTGGCGAGGCCGCGCCGCGAGGCTGGGGTGG
>JAJXZP010000267.1 GCA_021779995.1 bacterium
TTCGATCCCGAGTCGCGCGACTACGTCGCCTGGGCCGCCGACGGCGAGCTCGTGAGCTTCGTCGTGTTCCAGATGCGCGGCGGCAAGCTCTCCGGCCGCGACCTCTACCGCTCGCGGCTCTACGCCCCCGAGGACGAGGCCCTGCGCGGCTTCCTCATGAGCTACTACGGCAAGGACCGGCTCCCTCCTCCCCGCGTCTTCGTGCAGAAGGCGGCGGAGTTCGAGCTCCTCACCCGCTACTTCGCGAAGGAGCTGGGGGCCGAGGTCTCCATCGAGCTGCCCACCGAGAAGCGGCACGAGGCCGCGATCAACCTCGCCGCCCAGAACGCCGTCGAGGACCTCGCCAAGCGCCGCCGCGAGATGGGCGACATCCCCGCCCTGGAGGAGCTGCAGAAGCTCCTCGGCCTCGGCTCCCTGCCCGCCCGCATCGAGGGCTTCGACATAGCCCAGCTCTCGGGCAAGCACACCGTGGCCTCCCTCGTCTCCTTCCGCAACGGCGTGCCCGACAAGAAGAACTACCGCTACTTCAAGATCCGCAGCCTCCAGGGTTCGATCGACGACTTCGGCGCCGTGCGCGAGGCCGTGGCCCGGCGCTACACCCGCCTGGTGAACGAGGAGGCCGAGCTGCCCGACCTGGTGCTCATAGACGGCGGGGCCGGCCAGGTCTCGGCCGCCAAGGAGATCCTCGACGCCCTCGGCGTGGACAGCGACCTGGCGGGCCTCGCCAAGCAGAACGAGGAGATCTGGCTGCCCGGGCGGAGCGAGCCCATCGTCCTCCCCAAGGACTCTCCCGCCCTGCGCGTCCTCGTCGCCGTGCGCGACGAGACCCACCGCTTCGCCACGGGCCTCAACCAGAAGCTCCGGGCCGCGGACCTGCGCTTCGGCATCCTCGAGGACATCGAGGGAGTGGGACCCACCCGCGCCCGGCGCCTCATGCGCAACTTCGGCTCCCTCGACCTCATCGCGAGCGCCGAGATCGCACGCATCGCCGCCGCGGGCGGCCTGGGCATCGAGGCCGCGGCCCGGGTCAAGAAGGCGCTGGCCGGACGGGCGGTACAGGGCGCTGGCGGCTAGGCGAGAGTCCCACCCTCAGCGCCCCTGGGCCTGGATGCGCTCTGCCTCCTCGCAGAGCTCGCGGTGGGCCTCGATCCAGTCGGCGGGTAGGGAGAGGCCGTGGGCGTAGGGCTTGCCCTCGGCGTCGACCGAGACGAAGGTGGCGAAGCCGCGCGCCGAGGGGCTCGTGTCGTCGTTGGTGTAGACCTCTCCGGCTATGGTGAGGCTTTTCCTGCCGGTCCGGGCCGGGATAGCCACGAGCTCGATCGCGTCGCCGGGATGGGCGGGTTTCATGAAGGTGAGGCCGTGGATCTTCACGCAGACCAGGTCCTCGGCCTTGCCGAAATAGCGCACGGCCGCGAGGAAGCAGGTCTCGGTGAACCATTCCGCTATCCGGCCGGCGAAGAGGGTGCCGTGGTGGTTCAGGTCCTGGCTTTTGACGAGCCGGGTGGTCCGGGTTTCCTTGAGCATGAGCGATAGTCGCCGCCCGATCGTCCCGGCGTCAAGCGGGCGGCCGTCCTTCGCACCGCGTTGCGGGCGGCCGCGACCCGGACTAGCCCGGCGGGTCGCGGCGGGCCGCGATGAGTCGCGGTGGGTCGCGGCGGGCCGCAGTGGGCCTGGCGGGCTAGTCCGGGAAGGCGCAGGAGACCCGGCGGGCGCCCGCGGGGCTAGTCCAGGAAGACGCCGGCGAGCTGGCGCCGCATGCTCTTCCATTCGGGGCAAAGCCTTTCCAGGAACGCGTAGAACCGCGCGTCGTGGCCGCGGTGCCGCAGATGGCTCAACTCGTGCATGATGACGTATTCGATGATCTCCGGCCGGAAGCGCAGGAGCCGGGTGTTGAGGGTGACGATCTTCTTGACGGGATCGCAGCTGCCCCAGCGCGAGCGCATGGCGCGAAGCCGCAGCTCCGGCCGCGGCAGCCGATGCGGAGCGGCGCGCTCCAGGCAGGCGTCGAGGAGCGGCGGAAAGCGCTTGGCCGCCTCCCGCGCGTAGAGCCGCTCCACGGCGGCGCGCACCGCCCGGGAATCGGCCGGGTCGGGCACCACGACGGCTATGCCTTCGGTATCCAGGCGGGCCGAACGCCGAGAGCCATCCTTCACGTCGAGCAGCAGCTTCCTCCCCAGGAAAGGCACCTCGCCGCCGGCCGACCAGATCGGGCCCGGATCCTCGGCCCGCAGGGCTTCCAGCCGAGCCCGGTGCT
The DNA here is from genome assembly GCA_021779995.1 of bacterium. Lineage (GTDB taxonomy): Bacteria > Spirochaetota > Spirochaetia > Treponematales > Rectinemataceae > JAJXZP01. The sequence goes on from JAJXZP010000267.1 coordinate 2,255, forward strand.
TCCGGACCCAGTCTTCGCGCCGCTGGAGAAAGTCCCGGAGATACTCGTCGGAGGCGTTCACGGGCGCCCGCAGGAGCAGTCCCAGGTCGGGCAGAAGCTGGAGTGAGACGCTCCTGCGGCGGGTCCGGACCAACTCGGCCCGGAGACCTCCCGCCTCGATCGTGCGCAGCGAGGCGCGCACCTTTCCGACAGTCGCTTTTTTCGCCACCCGCCACCCTCCCGCGGTTGAGAAGATACATGAAAGATTGTACTGTATCTGCGTACGACGCGGTACTGACCTCGGCTCCGGAAAAGTGCTCCGGCATTTCGGAAGAGCCATATCCAATCGCGGCTCAAGGAGAATCCTCATGGATACCAAGGCACTCGAAAAAGTGGCGCTCAGCGTCCGCAGCCTCTCGATGGATGCCATCCAGGCGGCCAATTCCGGGCACCCGGGGCTTCCGCTCGGCTGCGCCGAGCTCGGCGCCTACCTCTACGGCGAGGCGCTCCGCCACGATCCGGCCGACCCCGCCTGGCTGGACCGCGATCGCTTCGTGCTCTCGGCCGGGCACGGCTCCATGTTCCTCTACTCCCTTCTCCACCTGGCGGGCTACGGCCTCACGCTCGACGATATCAAGACCTTCCGCAAGGTCGGCAGCCGCTGCGCCGGACACCCGGAATACGGCCAGGCGGCCGGCATCGAGACCACGACCGGCCCCCTCGGCCAGGGCGTGGCCAACGCGGTCGGCATGGCGATCGCCGAGTCCATGCTCGCCGCCCGTTTCAACACCGCCACACGGAAGATCATCGACCATCATACCTGGGTCCTGGCCGGAGACGGCTGCCTCATGGAGGGCGTGAGCGCCGAGGCCTCCTCCCTCGCCGGCCACCTCAAGCTCGGCAAGCTCATCATGTTCTACGACTCGAACAAGATCACCATCGACGGCTCGACCGACCTCACCTTCGACGAAGATGTCGGCAAGCGCTACGAAGCCTACGGCTGGAAGGTCCTGCGGGGCGACATGTACGACTTCGCCGGCCTGGAGCGCCTCGTCGCCGAGGCTCGCTCGGGCGCCGACGCCGACAAGCCCAAGCTCATCATCCTGAAGAGCGTCATCGGCAAGGGCGCGCCCACCAAGCAAGGCACGGCCGGCGCCCACGGCTCGGCGCTCGGCGAGGAGGAAGTCGCCCGGGCCAAGGCCGGCCTGGGCATCCCCGCGGGCGAGAAGTTCTGGGTCGCCCCCGAGGCTCGCGCCTATTTCGCCGCCCGCGCGGCCGCCTTCGCCGCCGCCCGCGCCGCCTGGCAGAAGGAGTTCGAGGCCTGGAAAAAGGAAAACCCCGCGCTCGCCTCCGAGCTCGCCGACTATCTCGCGGGCAAGTCGCGGAAGGCCCTCGACCTGCCCGCCTTCGCCCAGGGAGAGAAGGTCGCCACGCGCAACGCCTCCGGCAAGTGCCTCGCGGCCGCGGCCGCCGCCTGGACCAATCTCGTCGGCGGCTCGGCCGACCTCACCGGCCCCAACGTGACCCAGCTCCCCGAGGGCGGGGTCTACGGCCCCGCGAACCGCGCCGGGCGCATGATCCACTTCGGCATCCGCGAGCACGCGATGGCCGCCATAGCCAACGGCATCTCGCTGCACGGGGGCCTCAGGCCCTTCGTCGCGACCTTCCTCACCTTCGTCGACTATCTCAAGCCTGCCCTGCGGCTCGCCGCCCTCATGAGGCAGCCCGTCATCTACATCCTGACGCACGACTCGATCTTCCTCGGCGAGGACGGTCCTACCCATCAGCCCATCGAGCACCTCGCGAGCATCAGGGCCATCCCGAATGTCCGCGTGCTCAGGCCGGCCGACGCCGCCGAAACGGCGGTCGCCTGGCGCATCGCCATGGAAAGGAAGGACGGCCCCACCGTCCTCGCGCTCAGCCGCCAGAACCTCCCCGTCTTCGAGAAGGACGATCCCGAGTGGCCCTACACCATGGGCCTCGGC
>JAJXZP010000090.1 GCA_021779995.1 bacterium
GAGGCGCTGCCGATTGCCGCCCGAGAGCGAGGAAGAGCGCATCCGCGGGTCGGCCTTAAGAGAGAGGGCCCGGGCCATCCGAGCGGCCTCGAGGTCCCGACGGCGGGAGAAAAACCAATCGCGGACGCCGAATTCTTTTCGCCTGAGCACCAGCAGATTGTCGCGCAGCGAGGACTGCAGGCACAAGCCTCTCGCTTCGCGGTCTGCGGGCACATAGGCCAGGAAGGAACTGCGCAGTCGCTCCCTGTCCATGCGGTGGATGTCCTCGCCGTTCAGGTAGACGCCGCCGCCTCGGGGCCGCCTGAGACCGGCCAGGATTTCCTCGAGGGGATCGAGGCCGTTGCCGGCGAGGGCGACGAGGCCGAGCAGCTCTCCCGACTCGACCCGGAAGGACAGGCTCTCGGCGCCTCGGCTCAAGGTGATATCCCTGACCTCGAGGCAGGTCCCCGAGCGTCTCTCGCAGGAGGCCGCGGTTCGTCTATCCCGCGGGGGCGCGGTCTCATCCGGCTTCGGAGGCGTCGACGAAGCCGGCGCCTCGCGGAAACCGGACCCGGCGGACGCGTCCTGCGTCGCGCCTCCATCGCCGCGATCCGCGCCGCGGGGACGGCGCTTCATGAGCCGCGACAGCTCGCCGTCGTCGCAGCCCGCCGTGGGCATGTCGGCGACGACATGCCCCTCGCGGAGCACGGTGATGCGCGTGGAGGAGACGAGAACCTCGGGAAGCCTGTGGGTGATGAAGACGATGCCCTTGCCGTCGGCCGCGAGCCGCTTCAGGAGCTCGAAGAGCGAGTCGGACTCGGATTCGGCGAGAATCGAGGTGGGCTCGTCGAGCACGAGGATCTCGCCGCCGCGGGCGAGCGCGCGCGCGATTTCGGCCTGGCGCCGCTCGGCCGGCGACAGTTCGGCGACCTTGAGGCCGGGGTTGAGCTTGAAGCCGAAGCGCTCGAAGAGGAGGGCCGCCTCGACGTAGGCCCGGCGCCGGTCGAGGAAGAGAGCGGCCCGGCGCGGCTCGCGGCCGAGCATGAGATTCTCCGCCACGCTGAGGCCGGGCGCCAGGAGCGAGTACTGGGGCACAAAGCCAATGCCTGCGGCCTCGGCCTCGCGCACCGAACCCAGGCGCAGCCTCCGGCCGCGCACCAGCACCTCGCCCGAGTCGGGCCGGACGAGGCCGGCGACGATCTTGGCGAGGGTGCTCTTGCCGGCCCCGTTCTCGCCCACGACCGCCCTGAGCTCCCCCGCCTCGACGCCGAGCGACACGTCGCCGTTCGCGAGCGTGTCGGTTTCGGGGAAATACTTGTAGAGACTCCGTACGGTGAGCAATTCCATGCGGCGGCGACCTCGCTGACGGTCCGCTACGGTGCTGTCAGATACAGAATGCCTGAGCCCTGCCACGCCCACGGCCATGCGGGGCCGGGCTCGGCGGGAGTGCAAGCTGAGCGAAGCGAATCTGACAGCACGCTACAGCCCCTTGAAAGGGAAGGAAAGTTTGCCTTCGTGGAGCAGACGCAGCCGGGCCTCGAAGGTGGCCCGCAGGTCGGCGGGCAGGGCCTTGTAGGCCGCGCCCGAGCCGTCGAAGTCCACGTAGCCGTCCCTGATCCCGACGACGTCGGCCGTTCCGTAGGGTTGGGCGCCGAGCAGGATGGCCTTGACCTGCTCGTAGACGAGCTTCTCCTGGCGGAGTATGGCGCAGCCGATGACCGTCCCGGGGGCGAGGTTGTAGCCGTCGCCGTCGAACCAGACGACGCGGCGCCCCCTCGCCTGGGCCGCGCTCACCACGCCCTGACCGGCTCCGCCGGCGATGGGGAGGATGACGCTGACGCCCGAGTCGAAGAGCGCGGAGGCGAGCTCGGCGGCCTTGGTCGCGTCGTACCAGTTGCCGATCTGCCTCGTTTCGAGCACCGCCTCCGGGTCGGCGTCCTTGAGTCCCTTTTCGAAGCCCGGCTCGATGAGCTTATCGAGGGTCGGATAGCTCTGGGCGATGACGAGGCCGGCCTTGTGGCTGCCCGTGACGCCCGGCATATGGCTCAGGTCCACGAGGCCGCTCAGGTAGCCGACGAGGTAGCCCTGCTCGAACTGGTTGTAGAGCACCGTGTGGATGCGCGGATTGCCGGGCAGATAGCCGTCGGCTATGAAAAAACGCTCGGCCGGGAAGGATTCCGCCACCTGCCGCGCCAGATCGGGCATGGCGGGATTGGAGCTGACGATGAGGCTGAACTCACCCGAGGCGGCCAGGGCCGAGAGCTTGTCGAGCCACTGGGACTGGTCGAAGCCGGCCTCGACGATCTTGATGGCCGCGCCGGGCACCTCGGCCACGGCGCGCTTGGCTCCCGCCACGAGCTGTTCGTAGGTGGAGCTGCCGGCGACCACTCCGGGCACGAAAACGCAGACCCGGGGAGGCCCCGGCAGCGCCCAGGCGCCCACCGCGGCGAGACTCAAGGCCGCCGCCAGGCCGAAGGCTGTCGTCAATTTCATAGTGCGTATACCTCGCTTCTCAATCTACTGAGAACCCGAGTATACTTGGCCAGCGTTTTCGATTCGAGGATTTCGAATGTTCCGCTGGCCGGAATTGACGTGAAAGGTGAGATTCTCCCCATGGACTCCGAGACCGAAGCCACGACCTACCGCATCGGCGAACTCGCCGCCGCCTTCGGCGTCACCTGCAGGACCGTGCGCTATTACGAGGAGCTGGGCCTCCTGGAGCCGGCCGAGCGCGGGGAGGGCGGCCACCGGCGCTATTCCGCGCGCAACGCGATTCACCTGAAGCGCATCCAGCAGCTCAAGGACTACGGCCTGGCCCTCGCGGACATCAAGGAGCTTTTCGATCTGGCGCGCGAGGATCGATCGGGCGAGCGCGTGCGGCGCAAGCTCGCCGAAAAGTACCGCGAGAAGCTGGAAGAGGCTCTCAGGCGCCGGCGCGCCTTGGAGGACTATATCGGGGACCTCACCTGGCACCTGGATCAGCTGGAGCGCGTGCAGGATTTCTTCCAATGCCCCGGCGCGTCCTGCCTCGCCTGCCCCTACGCCGAAAAATGCGACGTGCGGCTCTTAGCCGCGGGAGCCTAGACGACATGGCCTATCTGTCGATCGATATTGGAAGCTCGTCCGTCAAGGTCGGGGTCATAGGGGAGTCGGGCGAGCTCCTCGGCCTGGCGCGCCGCGCCTCGCCCCTGCTCCACGGCTCGGGCGGTGCCCACGAATCCGACGCCACGCTATGGGTGGACGCGGCCGCCTCGGCCTGCCGCGAGGTCTCCTCGCGCCTGGGCGGCGCCGAGGTCAGGGCCATCTCGGTCAGCGGCAACGGCCCCACCCTCGTGCCCGTCGACGCCGAGGGCGCGCCCCTGGGACTGGCTCTCTCGTGGATGGACCGGCGCGCCGTCGCCGAGGCAGCCGAGGTTTCCGCCCTGGCCGGCGTGCCGGTCGACCCGAGCTTCTACCTGCCCAAGGCCCTCAAGCTGTGGAGAAGCTCGGAGGAGCTCCGCGGCCGCCTGCGCTGGTTCTTCTCCTGCCCCGAGTACCTCGTCTTCGCCCTCTCGGGCTCCGCCGTGACCTACCTGCCCCACGAGGGCTACGGCCCCTACATCTGGAGCGCCGAGCTCATCGCCGGCCTCGGCCTGCCCGTCGAGCGCTTTCCGCCCTTCGTCGCGCCCGGGACGGCGGTGGGGCGGCTCGGCGCCGGCATGGCCGGCCGCTGCGGCCTGGGCGCGGGCATCCCCGTGGTCGCGGGCTATCCCGATTTCCTCGCCTCCATCGTCGGCTCCGCGGCCGTCAGGCCCGGCATAGCCTGCGACCGCGGCGGCACCTCCGAGGCGCTCAACCTCTGCGCCACCCGGCCCTTTCCCGGCCGGGAGCTGCTTTCGCTGCCGCACGCGATCGACGGCCTGTGGAACGTCTCGGGCGGGCTCTCGACCTCGGGCAAGGCCCTCGAATGGTTCTCGCTCGTGGCGGGCTACGGCGAGCAGAGCGGGGAGCTCGACGAGAGGCACGAGCTGTTCGCCGAGGCCGCACGCTCGCCCGCGGGGGCCAAGAACCTCATCTTCCTTCCCTACCTCGCGGGAGAGCGCGCGCCCCTCTGGGACGCGGACCGCCGCGGGGCTTTCCTGGGTCTTTCCCTCGCGCACAACCGGAGCGACCTGGCGCGCGCCGTCTGCGAGTCGCTCGGCTACGGTCTGCGCCTCCCCATCGAGATCGCGCGGCGGGGCGGCTTCCCGCTCGAGCTGGTGCGCAGCTCGGGAGCCTCCGCCCGCAACCGCTTTCTCGATTCGCTCAAGGCCGACATCTTCGGCATTCCGGTCGAGACCACGGCCGTGCCCGACTGCGAGCTCGTCGGCGACGCCTGCGCCTCGGCCCTCGCCCTGGGCGACGCGGCGAGCATCGCGGAAGCGGCGCAGGCCCTGGTCCGCGTGGCCGCCCGCTACGAACCCGACCCGGCCAGGATGCGCCGCCACGAGGAGGTCTTCGCCGAGTACCGGGCGGCCGTCACGGCGCTCGCTCCCCTCGACGCCGGACTCGCCCGGCTCCGCGGCCGTTCGGAGGGGCGCTAGAGGTGCCGCAGTCGACGGTCCAGACCCTCATCCTGTTCCTGTACATGGCGGCCGGCTTCGCCGCGGCCAAGCTGGGCTACCTGGACGAGCGCGTGGGGCGGGGGCTCTCCAAGTTCCTCGTCAACTTCATCCTGCCCGCCCTCATCGTCGAATCGATGCAGCGGCCCTTCAGCCCCGCGCTCCGCAACGAGGCCCTCGTCGTGCTCGCCATATCCTTCGGCGTCTACGCGATCTCGTTCCCGCTGGCCGGCCTCCTCGTCAAGGCCGAGGGGGCGAAGGGAAGCGAGGCGGGAGCGCACGCCTTCGCCGCGGTCTTCTCCAACGTCGTCTTCATGGGCTTCCCCGTCATGGAGGCCATCTTCGGACGCGACAGTCTTTTCGCGGTGTCGGTGTACAACATTCCCTTCCAGCTGCTCGCCTTCTCGGTCGGCCCCTACCTGCTCGCCCACGGCTCGGGCAGGAAGACCAGGCTCAGCCCGGCCTCCTTCCTCACGCCGGCGGCGGTGGCGGCCCTGGCGGGCTTCGCGCTCTTCGTGGGCGGAGTGACCCTGCCGGCTCCCCTCGGCCAGGCGCTCGAAAGCCTGGGCAACTGCACGACGCCGCTCTCCATGGCGCTTATAGGCTCGATCATCTCGCGGATGGACCTGCGGGCCGCCGCGGGCAATCCCCGGCTCTACGTCACCACCGCTTTCCGCCTGGCGGTCTTCCCCCTCATCATCTATCTCGCCCTGCGCGCGCTCGGCTTCTCGGGCATCCTCCTGGCGCTTCCCGTGGTCGTCGGCGCCATGCCCGTCGCGGTCAACTCCGCTATCCTGGCCGAAGCCTACGGCGGCGACTCGAAGACGGCGAGCTCGCTCGTCGCGATCTCCACGCTCGTCTCCCTCGTCAGCATCCCGATCCTCGCCTCCCTGCTCATCGGCCGCTAGCCGCGGCGAAGGGATCGATCTGGATGGCCACCATGAGGACGGGGATGCCCGCCGCGGCGCAGACGAGACCGCCGATCGAGAGGGTGTCGGCCAGGCCGGCGTTCGAGGGCCTGATGACCGCGCCGGCGCCTTCTAGGGCGGCGCTGAGCGCGGCGAAGCCGATCCCGCCCGCGATGGTCGCGTTTTTCCTGGCGTTCGCCTTTTTAAAACTCGCGAGTTCCTCGGCGCCCAGTATCGATGCGGCCGTCGCCTGCGCCGCCGCCGTCTGCGCGCCGGGAGCGGCGGCGGCCGGGGCTTGAGCGGCCGCCGAGCTTTTCGGCGCGGCTGATCGGGGCGGCAGGGCCGAGAAATCGTTGGCTTTCCAGAAACTCACGATGTCCTCGGCGATGGGCGCGGTCGTTATGGCGCTCAGGGCCGTCCCGCCGACGGTCCCGGCGGCCGGCTCGACCCGGGCCATGCGCCCGGCCTTCACGAGCACGGGTGCCGGGGCCGCGGCGCCGGCGGGCTGCGGGCCGACCCGGCTCACGGCGACGCTGCCCTCGAAGCAGTAGACGAGCACGGGCGAGGAGGACAGCGAGCCGTCCTGCGTGGCGACGAGGTCGCAGCCGAAATCGGTGCCGCGCACGCCCGCGGCGACCGCCCCGGCCAGCACGGAGAAGTTCGGCGGCGACGACAGGAGCTTGGCTACCTCCGAGCGCAGTCGGCCATAGAGGAGCGCCAGGACCGACTCGCCCGTGGGCCGCAGCTTGGAGATCGTGAGGACGGTGTTCTCGGCCAGGCGCACGCGCGCGTCGCGGGGCTTGAGGAGAAGCTCGACCTGGGTCCCCGAGCCCGTCTGGATCTGATCGCCCTCGGTCAGCGCGAAGCCCAGGGGGTCAGGCAGGCTCAGGACGGCCCCGCCCCGGATGACGGTCAGATCGGAGCCTTCGATGTAGGTGATGACGGCGGAAGGGACGCCCGGAGCGGAGCCTCCGGCCTGCGCGAAGGCGGCTGCGGCCGAAAGCGCGCAGAGCGCGACGGCGGCGAGATGCGGGAATCCGGCGTTTCGCTTCATGGTAGGATAATTGTAGCCCGCGGGGGCCTCGGCCGCAACGAGCCGGCCGTCGTCGCCCGTCCGCGACGAGCCGGCCGCAACGAGCCGGCCGCCGTCGAGGTTTTGCATGTCCGAGCCGGCGGCGCTATACTCTTGCAAGAGCCATGGATCAAATAATGAACGAAATCCGCGTCGCCTTCCCCGACGCCGAAATCAACGCCCTGATCGCGACCATTCCCGAGGCGGCCCGGGACCTCGGCTTTTCCCTCCATTACAACCAGAACGAGGAGCTCTTTCTCGAGCTGGGAGCCGAACTCGTCGTCCCGCGCTTTCCCATCCACCACGATGTCCGCAAGGACGAGCCCAGCGCGCCCTACGCCTACGCGATGCGCGACGTCGTCAAGCAACTCGCCCAGATGCTTCCCGCCGCGATCCGGGGGCTCACCTACTTCTTCGATCCGCTGGATATCCACAAGCCCCGCTTCTACCGGCTCTACAAGGTCGAGGAGGCGGTCTATCTCTACCTGCTCCGCGTCGACCTCATGCACCGCCCCTTCGAGGGCGAGATCGTCGAGCCCGGCTCCAACGACGTCACGCCCGCCTACCGGACGAAGCGGCTCTTCCTCGAGAGCGAGTTCATCCCCCTCGAGGCGGTCATGTGGGAGCTGGGCCGGGCCAAGGCCTTCAAGGTGAGGCAGCTCGTGTCCAACACCTGGATAGGCGAGACGGGCCGGGGCTACCAGGTCCACGGCGTGTGGATGGACGACGATCTGTCCAAGTTCTTCTCGAAGCTGGTGCTGCCCTCCGGCGCGCGGACCTACCCCTTCTATCCCCTGTTCTGCAAGTACAAGACCGTCTGCGCCGAGGCGCCCTCCCCCGGAAGCGAGCATCGCAAGCGGCTCCTGCCTCTCCTGCACCGGACGATCGGCTTTCTCGCGCCCGAGATCGAGCGGATCCAGAACTCCTTGAGGAACGGCCCCTTTTCTGAGAAAATGCCCGAGTTCGAGGAGCTTCGTGGGCGCCTTCCCGCCGCCTGGAGGGAGGCGCTCGAGGGCGTGTCGACCAAGGCCTATCTCAACGCGCGCGACATGAAGGAGTTCTCGCTTGAAATTCCCGATATCGAAGCCTGAAGATCTCCGCGGCCTCAAGGTCACCGTCATGGGCCTGGGCCTCAACGGCGGCGGCCTGGCCAGCGCCGTCTTCCTCTCCCGCCACGGAGCCCGGCTCACCGTCACCGACATGAAGGACGAAGCCGCCCTCGCCGAGCCGCTCGCCGAGCTCGCGGGCCTGGGCATCCGCTTCGTCCTGGGCCGGCACGAGCTCGACGATTTCAGCTCGGCCGACCTCGTCATCAAGAATCCGGCGGTCCGTCCCGACTCGCCCTACCTCCGCGCGGCGAAGGCGGTGGAGACGGACATCTCGCTCTTTCTCCGGCTGAGCCGGTCGCCGGTGATCGCGATCACCGGCTCCAAGGGCAAGTCGTCCACCTCGAGCGCCATTTATCACGGCTTCACCGCGGCGGGGAGGCGGGCCTTCCTGGGCGGCAACATCGCCCTCTCGCCGCTCACCTTTCTCGACCAGACGACGGCCGACACCCCCGTCGTCCTCGAACTGTCATCCTGGCAGCTCGCCGACATGCGGGACCTGGGCGTGCTCAAGCCGAAAATCGCCCTCATCACCAGCATCATGCCCGACCACATGAACCGCTACCGCTCCATGGACGAGTACGTCGCGGACAAGCGGCTCATCTACGCGGCCCAGGACGAGAGTTCGTGGACGGTCTGCAACCGCGACGATCCCTGGGGTCGCTCTTTCGCGGCCGAGACCCGCGCCCGCGTGGCCTGGTACGCCGACCGCGACGAGGGACTCCCCGGGGCCTGGCTCGAGGAGAGCCGGAACGGCGACGATCGCCGTCGCGGCTTCTTTTCCGCCGAAGGCGGGCCGGAGGAAATCCTCGGCCGGGAGCTCCTCGTGCCGGGGGCGCACCAGCGCAAGAACCTCCTCGGCGCCGCCCTCGCCCTGCGGCTCTTCGGGCTCGAAGCCCAGGCGGTGCGCGGCGCCCTAGCGAGCTTCCCCGGCGTCGAGCACCGTCTCGAGTACTTCGCGGAAAAGGACGGGGTCAAGTGGTACAACGACTCGGCGGCCACCATCCCCCAGGCCGTCGCCGCCGCCATCTCCAGTTTCGACGCCCCCGTCGTGCTCATCACCGGCGGCACCGACAAGAACATCGACTTCGAGCCCGTGCGCGCCGCCTACGGCCGCAGCCGCCTCCTCATCCTCCTCGCCGGTTCGGGCACCGAGAAGCTGCGCCGCCTCCTGGACGAGGACGGGGTGCCCTACCTCGGCCCCTTCGACGAGCTCGGAACGGCAGTCGACGAGGCCGCGGCGCGGGCCTCGCCCGGCGACGTGGTCATCCTCTCGCCCGGCTGCACCTCGTTCGGCATGTTCCTCCACGAGTTCGACCGCGGAAAAAAATTCAAGGAGACCGTGCGCTCGGCCTTGGCGCGCTGAGGGAATAACCCGAAGCCGCGGTCGCGTCGGCGGTCGCCGCAGGGCGGCGGCCTCGGCCGCGGCGGCGGAATGGCGGAGCGGCGACCTCGGCGGAACGGCAGCCTCGGCGGCCTCGGCGGCCTCGGCAGCGGAACGGGGCTTCCTCAGAGCACGAATTTATCCGTCGAGCTCATCACTTCCCCGATGAGGGCCTCGGTCCGGCTCGCGAGGTCCATGGTGCCGGCTATCGCGTCGTTGATCTCCTTCGTGCCGAGGGTGATCTCGTCGTTGTTGGCGACGACGACCGAGTTGGCGTTCCGCAGGCGCTCGATCTGGGTCAGGACCGTCGCGTTCTCCTGGGACATCCGCTCCGAGCCCGAACGGATCTCGCGGGTGAGGTCCTTGAGCCGCCCGAGCCCCTCCAGGACCTGGCGCCCCCCTTCCCGCTGCTCGCCCATGGCGCCGCCGATGGAGCGCACGGCGCCGCCCAGCTCTTCGGACTTCTCCAGGATGGCGGCGAAGCTCTGGACGACGGCCGACGAGGCCTGGCGCACCGACTCGATCGACTCGGCGACCCGTCCGAGGTCGCTGGAGATGTCCTTGGCCTGCGAGGTGGACTGCTCGGCGAGTTTGCGGATCTCGTCGGCCACCACGGCGAAACCCTTGCCCGACTCGCCGGCGTGGGCGGCCTCGATCGCGGCGTTCATGGCGAGCAGGTTCGTCCGGTCGGCTATCTCGGTGATGAGCCGGGCGGCCTCGTTGAGATTCTCCGAATAGCGCACGATCGAGGCCACCGCGTCGTTGACCTCGTCGATCCGCTCCTTGCCTTCCGCGCCCTTCTCGCCCAGGCCCGCGGACACCCCCGCCGCGCTCTCGGCGTTGCCGGCCACCGACTCGATGGTCGCTATCATCTCCTCCACCGCCGAGGACGAGCCGCCCAAGACCTCGGTCTGGGCGACGATCATGGAGCCGAGCTTCGAGACGTTCCCCGCCAGCTCCTCCACGGCCGCCGAGAGCGCGAGCACCGCCTTCGACTGTTCGTCGAGCTGGCCCTTCGAGTTGGCGATGTTGGAATTGATCTGGATGACCGAGGCGCCTGTTTCGCTCATCGTGGCCGCGAGGCCCTGGCCCGTGGCCTTGAGCTCGCTGACGCGGTCCTTGACCGTGCTCACCAGGTTGCGCAGGTCGGCCACGACCCCGTCGACGCAGGCCGCCATCCGGCCCAGCTCGTCCGTGCCGTCGATGCACGCCTGTCCGCCGAGATCGCCGGAGCCCAGCCGCTCGACGAGGGCCACGAGGGTGGTAAGAGGCGAGGTGATCGAGCGGGCCATGAGGATCGTGAGCAAGGCGAAAATCGCGGCCGCCGCGGCGATGAGCGCGAGCACGATGGCCGTGGTCTGGGCCGCGATCTTCTCGGAGGCGGAGGCGGCGGCCGTACCCGCTCCATGCACCACGACATCCGTCGACACCAGGGCGGAGTCGAGCTCCATGAACCGCGTCTCGAGCGAGTCGAGAAGCACGGCGAGCATGGCCATATTGCCCTGGATGGCCGAGGGCGCGGTCGAGGCCAAATCGGAATATTGCTTGAACGAGACGGCGGTGCGCTGAAGGTTCACGGCCACCGAGGATGGAACGCCCTTCAGGCTGCCGAGAGCCGCCACGTCCCCTTTCGCCGCGTCGAGGTACCCCGCGGCTTCGGCGAGAGCGTGCTGCAGCTCCGCGCTCGAGGCCTTGCGCATCTCGTCGAAAATGGCCTGGTAGATCGAGAGCTCGACCGCGTAGCATTCGCTCTTGAGGCTCGAGACGAGGCGCGTCAAGGCGATCTGGACGTCCTGCTGATTCCGGATGGTGCGGGAAAGCCTGCTCAGTCCGTCCTGGGTGATCACGAACATCGCGGCGAACATGACCAGGGAAAACAGGCCCGAAAGCAGCAATTTGGTGAACACGCGAAGGTTGGCGAAAAGCCCGCGCCGCCTGCGTACGATCTGGTCCATGCTGGACCTCCGCTAGAGTGAAAAGTTCATGCCTACTCGGGACACATCCTATCGATGCCCTCGAAGCATTATTTCGACAAAAATGGAGATTATCAAGGAAAATCGCACGGCGTGAACTCATCTTCGGATGTATCGAAGATGAAACGCTTACCGACACGCATCCTCGGCGGTGGCTTCGGGGTTCGTGCCATGATCGGTCGGCCATCAGGGTCAGCGCGAGCTTCCGTTGCCGGATCGCGGAACCCAATGTATCATGACCGGACTTCGGCATTCACCAAGGAGGTTCTCGCATGACACACACTCGCCTAGCAGGTACCGTTTCGGCGGTCGCTTTCGGATTCGTACTCGCCTTCGCGCCCGCCCTTCCCGCCGCGGCCCAGGACAAGGCGCCCTACACCGTCAAGGACTTGAATGAGGAGTCGGTCATGGCCCTCGCCTGGGTGCAGACCTCGGCGGAGTTCCACGAACTCTGCTATCAGGCCTACAACCTCGCGGGCATGCTCGTCGACAGGGCCGTGGCCGCGAAACAGTCCGGGGACAAGCCCCTGGCCGTGATAGCCGACCTCGACGAGACCCTCATCGACAACAGCGCCTACGACGCCGGCCTCGTGGGACGGGACGCTTCCTATTCGGGCAAGACCTGGCTCGAGTGGGAGCTGGCGGCCCAGGCGCGGGCCCTGCCCGGTTCGGCCGATTTCCTGAACGCCGCGGCGAAAGAGGGCGTGGAGATATTCTACGTCACCAACAGGGACCAGGCCGGCCTGCAGGGGACGATCAGGAATCTCAAGGCCCTCGGGTTCCCCTATGCCGACGAGAAGCACATCATGACCGGCTCGGGCGACAAGCAGCCACGCTTCGACGCGATCGCGAAGGACTACAGCGTCGTCGTCTACATGGGCGACAACGCCAACGACATGCCGATCGGCACCTACGGCAAGAACATGAAGGATCGGAACGCCATCGTCGACCAGAACCGCGCCAAGTACGGCACGCAGTTCGTCGTCCTGCCCAACCCGGTCTACGGCGACTGGGAGCCGGCCCTGGCGCCCGGATACTGGGGTCTTTCCCCGAAGGGCAAGGACGAGGCGCGCACGTCGCACTTCTACACCTGGGTGCCTGCCCAGTGATGCGGAGCCTCTGAGCGCGCCGCGGAGCCGCCCATGACGGAATCGGGCCGCGGGGAACGGGACATCGGGGAATCGGACACGGTGTGCTGACAAGCCGCTCGCCAGGCACTACCATTACTAACGTGTGAGGAGGCGCCTATGTCCCTATCGAGATTCTGCGCGGTGACCCTGCTCGTCGTGTCTTCGGCGGTCGTCCAGGCGGCCTCGCCGAAGCAGATGAGCGTCGTCGTCAAGGTCACTCAGGTCCGCTCGAGCCCGAGCTACCTCGGCAAGGTGCTCGGCGGCATCGCGTACGGGCAGCGGGTGGATGTGCTCGAAGTCCAGAAGGACTGGGCGCGCATCGACGTTCCCTCCAAGAAGCTCTCGGGCTGGACCAACCTTTCGGCGCTCACCGAAAAGCGCATCGTGCTGAGCTCGGGCTCGGGCAACGTCGATCAGAGCGCATCCTCGGGCGAGGTGGCCCTGGCCGGCAAGGGATTCAACAGCCAGATCGAGGCGGAATATCGCCAGGACGGGAAGCTCGACTACGGCTGGGTGGACAGGATGGGCCAGATCAACGAGACGCCCGAGGCGATCTCGGCCTTCCTCTCGGCGGGCGGGCTGAGCGCCGGGGCCCTGAAATGAGCGGCGCGCGCTTCCTCCGCGGCGCCCTGCCGATCCTGGCGCTGGCCGCGATCTTCGCCTCCCAGGTCCGGGCGCAGGGCCTCTTCGGGGACCTCGGCAAGGCGGCCACAGGCGCGCTCCAGGGCGCCGGCGTCATCAACCAGAACCAGAAACAGGCCATAGACCAGGGCACCCAGGCCGTGGCCAAGAGCTTCGAGGACATCACGCCCGAGCAGGAATACTACATCGGCCGCGCGGTCACCGCCTCGATCCTGTCCACGCGCACGGTCTACGACGTCCGGGCCGTGACCGACTATCTCAATCTCCTCGGCCAGAGCCTGGCCCTCGCCTCCGACCGGCCCGAGACCTTCGGCGGCTACCACTTCCTCGCCGTCGATTCCGACGAGATCAACGCCTTCGCCGCGCCCGGCGGACTCATCCTCGTCACGCGCGGCCTCCTGCGCTGCGCCCAGAACGAGGACGAGGTCGCCGCCATCCTCGCCCACGAGGTCTCCCACGTCCTCAAGCAGCACGGGCTCAAGGCGATCAAGAAGGATAGGCTGACCAAGGCGGTCATCGGCGTCGGCACCGCCGCGGCCCAGGTCCTCGGGCCGAAGGAACTCCAGGAGCAGACCGCGATCTTCAAGGACTCGGTGGGCGACATCACCTCCACCCTCGTCAACTCGGGCTACTCGCGCGAGACCGAGTACGAGGCCGACGCCACGGCGGTGCTGCTGCTGGAGCGGGTCGGCTACGATCCCCGCGCGCTGGAGGCCATGCTCCGGGTCATGAAGGGGAAGCTCAAGCCGGGCGGGAACGACTTCGCGAAGACGCACCCCGATCCCGAGCTCCGCATTGCGCGGATCGACAAAGAGCTCGCCGGCTACGCCTCCCCCAGGCCCTCGGCCGCGGTCCTGGCAGCGCGCGAACAGCGCTACCGGGCCGCGCTCTCGGGTATCTAGGCATGGGCGCGAAATCCGCCGTCCTGTCCAGGCCGTTCCAGGCGGCCATAGCGGGCCTCGTCGGGGTGGCGCTTTCGGCGGCGCTCTGGCTCACGGGCGCCCTCGATCCCTTCGAGGCCAGGACCTGGGACATGCGCGAGCGGCTCTTCGCGCGGCCGGGCGCGGCGACGCATCAGATCGTCACGATCCTCCTCGACCAGGCCAGCCTCGACTGGGTCCAGAACACGGACGGCCTGGGCTGGCCCTGGCCGCGCGAGCTGTACTCGGCCGTCGTGGATTTCTGCCGGCGCGGAGGGGCCAAGGCTCTGGTCTTCGATGTGCTGCTCACGGAGCCTTCGACCTACGGAGTCTCCGATGACCAGCGCCTGGCCGACGCCCTCCGCTCGAACGGCACGACGGTCGGCGCCATGCTCCTGGGCTCGAAGATGGCCGATGCCGAATCCTGGCCGAAGGAGGTTCCGACTCCGGGTATCGCTATCGACGGCTTCGATTCCTGGATGGCGAGGGAACGCCCCCGCCAGATAGGCTTCCCCCGCGCCCAGTTCCCCCTACCGGAGGTGGCCTCGGCCTTCGCCATGCTGGCCAACACGAACCTGCCCCCCGACGCATCGGACGGTGTGTACCGGCGGGAGCCTCTTTTCGCCCGCTTCGACGGCCAGGTCCTCCCCTCGGAGGCGCTCGCGGCCTACCTCGTCGGCGAGGGAGGCGAGCATCGCCTGGCCATACGCCCGGGGACCCTCGTCGTCGACGGAAAGCGGGTGCCGATAGACTCGAACGGCCGCGCCATCCTTCGCTTCCGCGGCCCGACCCTCACCTACCCGAACTACAGCGCGCAGGCGGTCCTGCAATCCGAACAGCAGATACTCGAGGGAAAGAGCGTCAACCTCGACCCCTCGGTCCTCAAAGGCGCCTATGTGTTCTTCGGCTTCACGGCCTCGGGACTCTTCGATCTCAAGCCCACGCCGATGTCCGGCTCCTATCCCGGGGTCGAGATCAACGCGACGATGCTCGACAACCTCCTGTCCGCCGATTTCGAGCGCCCTTTGTCGCCGCTGATCGCCCTGCTCCTCATCGTCCTCTTGGCCGCGGCGGCCTCCTTCGCGGTCATGTCGGCCTCGGGAGCCGCGGGCAACGCGATCGTCTACCTGGTCGCCATTCCCGTGGCCCCGGCCCTGAGCCTGGGCGCCTACGCCCTGGGCTGGTGGATGCCGGTGGTCGCCGCCGAGCTGGCCGTCCTCGTCAGCCTCGTGGGCTCGAGCCTCCTCAACTACGCGACCGAGGGCCGGCAGAAGCGCTACATCAAGGGCGCCTTCCGCCAGTACTTGAGCCCGACGGTCATCGAGGAGCTCATAGCCCATCCCGAGCGCCTGGAGCTGGGCGGAGAAAAGCGCGAGCTGACGATCTTCTTCTCGGACATCCAGGGCTTCACCTCGATCTCCGAGACCCTCGGCCCGGAGGAGCTCACCGCCCTATTGAACGACTATCTCACCGCGATGGTCGACATCATCCAGGAGGAGGGGGGGACGATCGACAAGTTCGAGGGCGACGCCATCATCGCCTTCTGGAACGCTCCCCTGGACCTCGGCGACCACGCGGTCCGCGGCGTGCGGGCCTCGCTCCGATGCCAGAGCGCGCTCGCCGAGCTCAGGCCGGCCTTCAGGGCGCGGGTCGGCAAGGACATGTACATGCGGGTCGGCCTGAACTCGGGTCCCGCCGTGGTGGGCAACATGGGCTCGCGCACCCGCTTCGACTACACCATGCTCGGCGACGCCGTCAACCTCGCCTCCCGCCTGGAGGGGGTCAACAAGCAGTTCGGCACCTACACGATGATCTCGGAGGCGACCCTGAGGCTCCTGGGCGGGGCCTTCCCGGCGCGCGAGCTGTCGCGCATCGCGGTCGTGGGCCGCAAGGAGCCGGTCACCGTCTTCGAGCCCATGCAGCCCGAGGAGTTCGAGGCCCGCCGCCCGATCCTCGAGGCCTTCGGCCGGGCTCTCGCGCTCTACTACACGGGCGACTTCGCCGCGGCCCGCGCCGTCTTCGAATCGACGGCCGACCGCGACCCGCCTGCGGCGCGTTATGCGGAACGCTGCCGGGAGCTGGAGGCCGCCCCGCCGCCGGCGGGCGAGTGGAGCGGCGTCTGGGTCATGACCTCGAAGTAGGGGGCCGCGCGCCGCGCTACAGCCTCTCGGCCATCCGCAGGGCGGAGGCGTAGAGGAGGGCCGCGCCGATCGGCAGGGATTCCTCGTCGAGGTCGAAGTCGGGCGAGTGCAGAAGCCGCGGCCGGCCGTCCTGGGGCATGGCGCCCAGGCGGAACTGCATGCCCGGGACGAGCCCGGTCATGAAGGCGAAGTCCTCGGCGGTGAGGACGCGCCGCGGCGCGGCGAGCGAGCCGGGGCCGAGCATCTCGTCGACGAGGCCGCCCACGAGCGCGGCGACCCGCTCGTCGTTGCGCATCGGCGGGCAGCCGCGCAGTATCCTGAGCTCGAAATCCCCGCCCATGAGGCGGGCGATCCCGAGGCAGTGCTCCAGCTCGGATTCGAGGATCGAGCGCGTCCTCTCGTCGGCCGCGCGGATGGTGCCCTCGACGAGGAAGGTCGCCGGAATGACGTTGTGCGCCTCACCCGCCTGCACCCTGCCGATCGAGAGGACGCAGGGCGAGAGGGGATCGACCTTCCGCGAGGGCAGGGCGTAGAGCGCGGCGAGGACCTGGCTCCCTATCCACACGGGATCGATCGTCTCGTCGGGGTGAGCCCCGTGCCCCCCGCGGCCGCGGATCAGGGCGTGGAAGGCGTCCTCGGCGCCGCTCACGTAGCCGCTCTCCACGCCGATCTTCCCGGCGGGGATGCTCCCGTCCATGTGGAGCGCAATGGCGCCGACGACCTCGTCGAGGGCGCCGTCCTCGATCATGCGCTGGGCGCCCGTCTTGCCTTCGTCGTCGACCGTCTCCTCGGCGGGCTGGAAGAGGAAGCGCAGCCGCGGCGCGCGGCGGCCGGCGGCCGTATCCTCGGCGGCCGTATCCTCGGCGGCCGTATCCTCGGCGGCCGTATCCTCGGCGGCCGTATCCTCGGCGGCGAGCATGGCCGCCCCGAGGAGGCAGGCGACGTGGGCGTCGTGCCCGCAG
>JAJXZP010000311.1 GCA_021779995.1 bacterium
CCTCGAGGCGGCGCCCGCCGGAATCGTCCGCCTGGACCTGCGCCCCTTCCTGCGGAGCCTGGTCGAAAGCCTCGCCCAGGCCTTTCCCGCGGCGCGGCTCCGACTGGACTTCGATCCTGCGACGAACAGCGCGGCCCGTGAGGGCGAGCGCTCCGCCGCGGCACAGCCCGAGGCCACGCCTCAGGCCGCGGCCAGGGCAGCCGCCGACGCCACGCCCGCGGCCGAGGCCCAGGCCGGGGCAGCCGCCGAGGCCCGTCCCGCCGCCGAGGCCCGCGCGTTAGGCGACACCTTCGTCGCGTCGGCCGATCCCGAGCGCACGCGCCGGGCCGTCACGAACCTCGTGGAGAACGCGGTCAAGCACGGGGGCCGCAGCGCCGTCGCGATAAAGCTGCGCCTGCGCGCGCTACCGGGCACCGTCGAGCTCGCCGTGTCCGACGACGGCGAGGGCGTGGGCGAGGAGGACCTGCCGCGGCTGTTCGAGCCCTTCTTCCGCGGCGACCGCGCCCGCGGCCGGGGCGGCTCCGGACTCGGCCTCGCGATAGTGCGGAGGCTCATGGAGACCCAGGGCGGCTCGGCCCGCGCGGCGCGGGGAGCCGCGGGCGGGCTCGAAGTGACCCTCGGCTTTTCCAAGGCGGATGCGGATGGCTAAGCGGATCCTGATTGTCGAAGACGAGGAGCAGCTCTCCTCGCTGGTCGCCGACTACCTCCATGCGGACGGCTTCGAGACCGAGATCCGCGCGGACGGCCGCTCGGGTCTCGAGGCCGCGCTGGCCGGCGGCTTCGACCTCGTCCTCCTCGACGTCATGCTGCCCCTCATGGACGGCTTCGAGGTCTGCCGCGCCCTCCGCGCCGAGAGCGACCTGCCCGTGCTCATGCTGACCGCCCTGCGCGAGGACGGCGACAAGATCCGCGCGCTCGGGCTCGGCGCCGACGACTACGTCACCAAGCCCTTCAGCCCGGCCGAGCTCGTCGCCCGGATCCGGAGCCACCTCGCGCGCTACGACCGGCTCACCGGCCGCGCCGAGGGCGCCTCCGAGCGCTGGGTCCGCGACGGGGAGCTCGAGGTGAACCAGGCCTCGCGCCGCGTGCGCCGCGACGGAAGCGAGGTCGCCCTCACCGCCAAGGAGTTCGAACTGCTGCTCCTCTTCATGCGCAACGCCGACCGGGTCTTCGCGAAGGACGAGATCTACGAGCGCCTCTGGGGCGAGGAGCACTACGGCGAGAGTTCGACGGTGGCGGTCCACATCCGCAGGCTCCGCGAGAAGATCGAGGACGATCCTTCGAACCCCCGGCGCATCGAGACCGTCTGGGGCATGGGCTACCGCTGGAAGGCCGGGCTCTGAGCGCGGCCGGCGCGCCCGCGCCGGAGTGCGCCCGCGCCGGAGTGCGCCGCGTCACAGTCGCGAGCCCGCCTTGACCGCGGCCCGGCCGCGCCGGGGCCGATCTCCTGATCCGGAAATACGCTTGAACAAGCGCAGCCGCGGTGCTAGCTTCGCTCGTCATGGACAGCATCGTCAGATTCACCGCCCAGTATCTCTTCCTCGTCGTCGTGGCGGCGGAAGGGGCCTACCTTCTCGCCTACCACCGCCGCGAATGGCTCAGGCTCTTCCTCGCGGCCGCGGCGATAGGCGGCCTCGCCCTCCTCATATCGCGCATCGCGGGCGCGCTCATCCAGGACCCGCGGCCCTTCGTCGTCGTCGGCTTCACCCCCCTCATCCACGGCTCCACCGACAACGGCTTCCCATCCGACCACACCTTGCTCCTGGCGGCCGCCGCCGCGGTGACGCTGATCGCGAATCGGCGCGCGGGTCTCGTCGGGGCGCTCTTCGCGCTCATCGTCGGCCTGGCCCGCGTCTACGCCGGCGTCCACCACCTGCTCGACATCGCCGGGAGCTTCTTCATCGTCGCGTTATCCGGCGCGATCTACGCACTCTCGGTCCGCCTGCTGCGCCGCAGGGCATGAGGCGCGGTCCGCTACGGCTCGCGCAGCAGCGTCTCGATCCGGTTAAACACCGTGTGATCCAGGTCGTCCTGCACGACGACCGACTTCACGTCGTACAGCTTCGCGAGCTGCTTGACGATCTGCTCCAGCCGCTCGTCGTTCCTGACCAGGAGGTACATGACGCTCAGCGCCCCGCCGTCCACGGGGGCGCAGAGGATTCCCTCGAGGTTGAAGCCGCGCCGAGAGAAGAGTCCCGTGATGTGCGACATCGCCCCGGGATGGTTCCTCACCATGAGCTTGACGATCGTGTTCGGCAGGCCGTTCATGAGTTCCCCCTCTGCGACAGGATCGCATCGACATTGCTCTTCCCGGGCGGGACCATGGGATAGACGTTCTCCGCCTCGGGCACCTCGATGTCCAGCAGCGCGGGGCCCTCGCCCTTGAGCACCTGCGCCAGAGCCGCCTCGTCGTAGGGGATGGCGAAGCCGTAGCCCGGAATCCCGAAGCCTCGCGAGATCGCCGCGAAGTCGGGCCGGGCGCCGAAGCGGGAAGCGACGTAGCGCGCCCCGTAGAACAGCTCCTGCTGCTGCCGCACAAGGCCGAGGCTGCCGTTGTTGAACACGCAAATCTTGATGTTGAGCCCGTTCTCGGCGATGGTGGCCAGCTCCTGGATGTTCATGAGGAGGGAGCCGTCCCCGGTGAGCACGATCACCGGAACCTCCGGGTGGGCGAGCGCCGCCCCCATCGCGGTCGGAAGCGCGAAGCCCATCGTGCCCAGGCCTCCGGAAGTGAGGAAGCTGCGCGTGCGCCGCACCGGCCACCACTGCGCGGCCCACATCTGATGCTGACCGACATCCACGGACACGATGGCGCTCCCGGGCGCCAAGGCGGCGATGGTCTTCACCAGATTCCCCGGGTGCGAGGCCTCGTCGGGAATCGCGAGATGATGCTCGGCGCGCAGAGCCTCGATCTCGGCGCGCCAGACCGGCCGGGGCGTCTGGCCCACCAGCTTGTTCAGCCGGCGAAGGGCGCCCTTCACGTCGCAGCCGGCCGAGATGTCCGGACGGCGTATCTTGCCTATCTCGGCCTCGTCGATGTCCAGATGGATGACGCGAGCGCGCGGGGCGAACTCGGCGACGGAACCCGTGGCGCGATCGTCGAAGCGCACGCCCAGGGCGACGAGGAGGTCGGCCCTGTCCACGGCGAGGTTGGCCGCGAGGCTCCCGTGCATGCCGAGCATGCCGAGACCGAGGGGATCGTCCGGAGCCATGATGCCGAGGCCCATGAGCGTGCTGACGACCGGGATGCCGCAGGCCGCCGAGAGCGCCCGCACCTCGGCCTCGGCCTCCGAGGCCACGACGCCGCCGCCCACGTACAGGAGGGGCCGTTCGGCCGCGGCTATCATCCGCGCCATGGCGGCGAGCACCGCCCCGTCGGCCTCGGGCGGGGCGTCGGCTGCGCCGGGCTCGGGCAGACCGTCCACCTCGACCTGCTCTTGCTGCGCATCCTTGGGCATATCGATGAGCACGGGACCCTGCCGGCCCGAGAGCGCGACGCGGAAGGCCTCGGGCAGGACCTCCAGGAGCTCGGCGGCCGAGCGCACCAGGAAGTTATGCTTCGTTATCGGAATGCTCATGCCGTAGGTATCCACCTCCTGGAAGGCGTCCGTGCCGATCAGGGCGGAGGACACCTGGCCGGTGACGGCGACCACGGGAATCGAATCGAGCTTGGCGTCGGCGATCGCGGTGAGGAGATTGACCGCCCCGGGCCCCGAAGTGGCGAAGCAGGCCGCCGCGGCGCCCGTGGACCTCGCCATGCCCTGGGCGAGGAAGCCGGCCGCCTGTTCATGGCGCACGAGCACGTGGCGAAGCGCGCTCTGCCCGAGGGCGTCGTAGAGCGGCAGATTCGCCCCGCCGGGAATGCCGGCGACGATTCGGACCCCCTGCCGCTGCAGGAGCTCGATCAGGAGAGACGCACCGGTGAACTTCATGCAAACCTCCTCGCAAAGCTGGCCGCGCCCTGGCGGCACAAATAAAAAAGCCCCTTCCGGCGTCCACCGGAAGGGGCTTATCTGAAACCGTCGACAAGCCTACGGTGCACGCTCGGGGCTGCTCCCATGAAGGAGTACTACGAGTACGAGCGCGAGCCTGGACCGCCGAAGGCTGATAGTCTGCATAACGTGAATAAGAATAGACAAGGATGCCCCGCATGTCAACCGTGAACCGGCGAATTGCCGTGATC
>JAJXZP010000072.1 GCA_021779995.1 bacterium
TGTGAGAAAAATGACAAGGTCTCTGGTATTCGCCGCGGGACTCGCCGTATTCCTGGCCTGCGGCGTCGCGGCGGGCGCCCAGGGGATCGCCGGAGTACCGGCCGCCGGAGCCTCGGCCACCGGAGTACCGGCCACCGGGGCCACGGGCGCCGCGGCCTCCGCCGGTGGATCTCCGGCCGCTGTAACTCCGGCCGCCGGGGCTTCTGCCGCTGCGGCTTCGTCCACGTCGGCAGGCGGAGCGAGCGCCGCGGCCTCGTCCGCCGCGGCCCCGTCCGATACCGCCGCGGCCCCGTCCGCCTCGGCCTCGTCCGCCTCGCCGGCCCCGCAGAGGCGGCCCAAGCTCACCCTGGGCGCCGAGGGCGGCTATGTGCAGGGCGGCGAGGCCGACTACTGGAACGGTCCGACCGGGCGGGCCTACATCAACCTCGACTACGAGGCTAAGTACTTCTACCTGGTCGCGGCCCTGTCCATGTACGAC
Organism: bacterium; assembly: GCA_021779995.1. Taxonomy (GTDB): domain Bacteria; phylum Spirochaetota; class Spirochaetia; order Treponematales; family Rectinemataceae; genus JAJXZP01. The sequence goes on from JAJXZP010000072.1 coordinate 479, forward strand.
AACAAGAAGTACGGTCCGACGGTGGCGAACATCTCGGGCGGGCACCTGGGCAACGCCTACTTCCTCATGGACGAGGGGGGCATCGGCACCCACGTCGGCCCCTTCGACTTCTCGGCCGGCCGCTTCAAGCAGTACGACGTGATCGCCAGTCCCTACTCGCTTTTCGTGAACTCGGACGGGAACAGCGCCCTCGGCATGAAGCTCGACTACGAGGACGACGTCTTCTTCTACGAGACGCGCTGGATCGAGCTCAATTCCAGCTCGGCCGTCAGCACGCCCTCGTTCCCGACCGGCTTTCCCGACCGGGGAGCCAATCTCAAGGTCTACGGCTTCAAGATCGCCCCGGGCATGCGCTTCGGCTTCCAGGACGCCGACACCTACACGGGACGCAGCTTCGACCCCGACTATTTCTTCAATCCCATCCCCGGCTACTTCATCCAGTACGTGAAGACGGTGGACGGGACCCCCTGGTACACGGGGGGCTACGAGAACAGCATCGTGGGCATGTTCTGGGACTGGAAGCGTGACGACGGGCTTTCGTTCAACGCCCAGGTCCTCATCGACGACTTCTCGGTCTTCGGGCTCGGGGGCACGCCCAACAATCCCTGGAAGCTGGCCTGGACCTTCGGCGGCCGCATGAAGACGAAGTACGGGACCTTCGGCCTCTACCAGGCGGGGGCCACCAGGTACACCTTCCAGGCCACCAAGGGGAACGCCTATCCCTACAGCTACACCTACTACCCCGACACGCGCTTCCCCTGGGGCTCGGACTACTACGCCATCTCCATCGAGGACAACTCCCTCGGCTACAAGTACGGCGAGGACAACCTCGCCCTCCTGGTCGACTGGACCAAGCCGGTCTCGGGCTGCGACCTCTACGCCTCGCTGGAGTTCCTCCTCGCGGGCACCAACAGCCCGACCGATCCCTGGAACGGCCAGTCCTACTACCCGGGCGGCACCGAGCTGCTGGACGACGCGACGATCGAGAAGCGGGTGCTCGCCACGGTCTCGGCCTCCTGGCCCGCGGGCCGGTGGCGCGTCTACGTCAGCGTCTCGGGCGGCTTCGCCGTGGACCCCCTGGCCCTGGTGGCGGCGCCCAATGCGGGCACGACGGGCGACTACCTGTACGCGGCTCAGACCGGGCAGGTCCAGGCGCTCATGCAGCTGACCATCGGCGCGGCCTACACCTGGGACTTGTGACGGTCGACCCGATACGACGCGTTAATTCAAACGGCAGTCGAGGCACTCAGCCTCGGCTGCCGTTTTTTTTTTGTCGCGGGATCCGCGCGGGGTCCGGTAGGGGCCGCTACACGGGCGCCGGTAGGGTCTGCCGCGCGGGCTCCGGTTGGGTCCGCCGCGCGGGCGCCAGTTGAGGTTGGCACCGGACCTGGAGGCGCAAAGGACGACAGGTCCGCCGCGCGGAGCGCGCAATCGAGGCGCCCCGCGAGGCGCGGACCGGGGCTCAGCCGGCCCACTGCGAGAGGATCCGCTGATAGCGCTCTCCGACCTCGCGGACCACATCCTCCCAGGTCCGGCAGAGCGTACGCTGCGCTCCGATGCCGGAGCGCTCGAGCGCCCGCGGATCTCCGAGGATGGCGATGATGCGCGCGGCGAAATCGTCCGCGTGGCCCTCCGCGAGGAAGCCGTTTTCACCATCGCGGATGACCTCGGCGGCGGTGGAGCCCCTGAGCAGCACCGCCGGGGTCCTGAAGGCGGCCGCCTCGCGCACGACCAGCGGCGCGTTGTCGTAGAGCGAGGGGAACAGGAAGAGGTCGCCGCGGGCGTAGATGTCCTGCAGGAGCTCGCGGTCGTACACGACGTCGTGAAACAGGATCTTCCCGCGAATGCCCAGATCGTCGGCCAGATCCTGCAACTGGCGTTTCGCGTAACCCTGGCCCACGAAGACCATGCGGAACTCCGGGACCGCGGCCATGACGGCCGGCAGGGAGCGGACGAGGAACTCGAGGTTCTTCTCGAGGATGTGCTGTCCGACATAGAGTCCCACGACGAGGCCCTCGGGCAGGTCGAGGTGTTCCGCCCCGCGCTTCCAGTGAGGCTCGATGCTCGCCGGAGGCCTGATGTCGATGCCGTTCTCGACCACCTCGTAGGAGCCTGAGTACCCGTATTCCCTGAGCGTGGCCGCCACCGATTCCTGCGGCACCCAGACCCGGTCGACCGAGCCGTAGAAATCGACGATCCGCCTGATCTGATGGTCGACGATCCGATCGAAGGGAACCGCGCGGCGCAGGTCGTCCCGGTACTTCGAGTGGAAGGTGGCGATCAGGGGTATCCGCCGTTCGCGGGCCGTGCGCGCGGCTGCGAGGCCGGCGCCGAAGGGAGTGTGGGCATGCACGAGAGAGAAATCCTGGCTCTTGAGAAAGGCTCTGCACTTCCGGTCCAAGGCGGGCAGGCCGATGCGGTACGGGGGGCGCACAATGGTCGGAAGGGAGCGGAAACGGAAGACGGAGAAGCTTTCGCGGTCGGTATGGCCGGGTATGAAGGGCGCCACCACGCAGGTCGGGCCCACATTCCTATTGAGCCAATGGGCGTAGTTTCTCACCGTCACGGTGACTCCGTCCATGATCGGGATGAAGGCGTCGCTGAAAAGGCCCACGGCAATGTCGTTCATTATGTAAACCTTGCTCCTAGAGGGTCTTTCAAAACTCGGTTGGTTTTGAGAGATCCCTCGCAGTTTCTCGCGTTTCCGGCGTTTCGCGAGAAACGCGAGAAACGCGAGAAACGCGCGCAGCTCCAAGCTGGATCGTCCCGAAGAAGAAACGCGGCCGCTCGGAAGAACGGCCGCACAGCGGGATGCCTCGGCGCGTAATACTACAACATCACGAGTGGAGGAGGAAGGAGGCGTCGCGGAAAGCGCTGAGACGATCGAGGCATACCGAGACATTCCCGCTCATGGGCGTTTCCGCGCGTCTCCGGAAACAGACCCGAATCGCCGCCCGCCGCGAAGGGTGGGCAGAGCCGCCTTCAGCTTCCCGAGAAGCCATACGAGTTGACCCAGCCAAATGCTCATCCAAGCCCTCCTGGAAATCTAGGTCATTGCCCTACCGCGAGCTCCCAATCGAACGTGGCCGCGAGATACTCGTAGACGGCGGAGTAGTACTGGATGCGCGAGCCCTCAAGGCCGAGGGAAGCCTGGCTGAGCTGGACCTGGGTGACCATGCCGCTCTTCAGGGATAGCGAGGCCTGGTCGTAGGCCTTTTGCGCGGCGTCGACCAGGAGGGCGGCCGAATCGATGCGGCTCCGCGCCTCGGTGAGGCGCAGCCGGTCGCTCGCGAGCTCGGTCCTCACGTCCTCGCGCTTCTTGGCCAGGGCGATGGCGTTCTTGTCGCCGTCGATCTTCTCGGCCGCCAGCTTGGCCGCGCGATACCCGCCGGCGTACACCGGAAGGTTTACCGTGAGGCCGAGCTGGAGCGCGAAGGGCTTGTAATCCGCCGCGCCCGCGCTGTTGCCGGTCATGTCCTGGTAGGAGGCGTTGAAGCTGCCGCCGACGGTGGGGAAGAAAGCGGCCATCGCCCCCTGCACCGCGAGTTCGCTCAACTTCTTCTGCCGGAGGAGCAGCTCGTAATCCGGGCGCGCCGCCAGCGCCTGGTCGAGGCTCACGTCCGCCGGGAGCTCGGGATACCTGTCCATGCTCTGGGTGAGCTCGACCTCCTCTCCGGAGTCGATGCCGGCCAGCGACTTGAGGTTCATGAGGGCGAGCTCGTAGTCCCTGCGGGCCTCGGCGAGCTCGGGGATCTTGCCCTTCCAGTCGACCTCCGCCATGAGTTCGTCGAGCCGCGTGGCCAGGCCCGCGTCGAATTTCAGCTTGATGTTCTCGTAGCTCTCGCGGGCGTTCCGCTCGGACGCCTTCTTGACGTCGACGACCTTGCCGAGCAGGAGGGTCTGGAAGTAGAGCTTCCTGGCAGCGTTCAGGATGACCTCGCGCCGATAGTCGTAGGCGGTCGCCGTCGCGCGCCGGCCCTCCCGGGCCTGGCGGTAATTCGCCGCCGCCTGGAGATTGAACAGGGAGAAGTTCACGCCGCCGGCGATGGAATACGTGTTGTCGAAGCTCGTGACGACGTTCTGGTAGACCAGGGGGTACACGCCGTTCACGGGGCCGACGGCGTAGACCGGCTGGGGCTGGGAGATGTCGACGAGATTGCGCGTGTAGCCGCCCTGGAGGCCCAGGTTGGGCAGAAGGGCCGCGAGGGCCTCGCGCCGCGTCTGCTCCGCGGAGTCGATGTCCCGGCGCGCGAGCTTAAGGTCGCGGTTGTGCGCCTCCACGCTCTGTATGTACGCGGCGAGATCGTACTTCGCGGCCTGGGCCCGGGCGCCGTAGGCGGCGCAGAACAGAAGTGCGGCGAGTATCGCCGTTGTGTGCCTCATGCCATGTCTCCTTGGGCGCGGCGCCTGCCGGCCGTGAGATTCTCGAGGGCCGGGATGACGTAGAGGGCGAGGAAGGTCGAGCTGACGAGGCCGCCGATCGTCACGATGCCCATGGGCACCCGCATCTCGGCGCCCGAGGCGCCGATGCCCAAGGCCATGGGCAGGAGGCTCATGATGATGGCCAGGTTGCTCATGAGGATGGGCTTGAGCTTGATCTTGCAGGATTCGACCAGGGCCTCCCCGACCTCGGCTCCCTCGGCGCGGAGCCGGTTGTAGTGCTCCAGGATGAGGATGGCGTTGGTCACGGCGAGGCCGATGAGCATGACGATGCCGAGCATCGCCAGGACGTTGATGGTCGTGCCCGTCAGGGCGACGGCCGCGACGACTCCGATGAGGAAGAGCGGCACGGTGGAGAGTATGAGCAGCGGCTGCCGCAGGTTCTCGAGCGTGCCCGCGAGGATCATGAACACGATCACGACGGCCAGGACGAAGACGACCAGGAGATCGCGCACCGTCTCCTGGAAGATCTGCGCGGTGCCCGTGTCCTTGACGGCGTAGCCGGTGGGAAAGGCGATGTGGGCGAGCGCGGCGCTCACCGCGGCCAGGGCCGCCGATTGGGCCGTGCCGGGCAGGAGGTCGGCGGTGAACTCTATCGACGTGGCCCGGTCCGAGTGCATGATCTTGCTGTAGCCCTCGGTGAACTCGAGCGAGGCGTAGTGCGACAGGGGGAAGACGCCCCGGGGCCCGACGACGGGGATGTTCCGCAGGTCTTCGATGCTGCGAAGGGAATCGCGCTTGAGCATGACGCGTATGTCGTACTCGTCGCCGCCCTCCTTATAGGTCGAGAGGACGATCCCGTCCACGGCCGCCCGGAGCGTCATGGCGACTTCCTGGACCGTGAGCCCGTCCGCCGCGATCATCTTGCGGTCGGGCACGAAGGAGAGCTCCGGCTTGCCGGGGCGGGCGCTCGAGTCGACGTTGATGAGACCGGGCACCTTGTGCAGCGCGTCCATCACCTCGAGCCCGATGCCCTGGAGGACGGCGTTATCCGGTCCCTGGATCATGAAATCCACGGGGGACATGTTCCCCCCGCCCATGCTGATCTCCGATACGGGCGAGACTCTGATCGAAGCTCCCGGTATGTCGGAGAGCTTCCGGGTGAAGAGGGCCGCCAGGTCCTTGTTGCTGAGATTTCTTCGGGTCTTCGGCACGAGGGTGACGTCCATCCTGGCCAGATTCACGTCCTTGTCCATGTCCGACTGGTAGCCCAGGTCGGTGAGTATCCGGCTGACCTCGGGGTAGGCCTTGAGCCGCGATTCGATCGTGTCGCAGACGGAGGCCGTGCTGCCGAGGTCGCTTCCCTGGGGGAGCTCGACGAGCACCTGGACCTTGCCGCCGTCGGTCTGGGGAAAGAACTCGAACTTGAGCGAGGGGAAGAGGGACAGAGCCGCGACGAAGAGCAGCAGCGCCGCGGCGACGAGGGCGCCGCTCCGCCTCCTGCTCGCCACCATGGCGCGGACCGAGGCCGCGTAGACCCTCTCCCAGGCCGCGAACATCCGGTCGAGCTGGCGTCCCAGGGGCCCCGGCTCGGGCGTCCGTTCGGGCAGGATGCGCGAGGCCATCATGGGCGTCAGGGTGAAGGACATGATCACGGAGAAGATCGTCGCGAAGACGATCGTGTAGGCGAAATCCCGCATGGTCGAGCCCATGACGCCCGACATGTTGGCCATGGGGACGAATACGGCTATGTGCGTCAGGGTCGAGGCGATGACGGCGACCGTCACCTCGCGGCTTCCCTTCGAGGCCGCCTCGGCCTTGCCCGCCCCGAGGCTCTTGTACCTGAAGATGCTCTCCAGCACGACGACGGCGTCCGAGACGAGGATGCCGGTCGAGGTGGAGAGGCCCATGAGGGAGAGGATGTTGAGGGAGATGCCCATGGCCCGCATGACCATGAAGGTCGCGATGATCGAGAAGGGCATCGCCAGGACGATGATGAGGGTGGAGCGGAGGTCGTGGAGGAAGAAGAGGAGGACGAGGGCGGTCAGGGCTATGGCCAGCACGACGTTGAAGAGCGTGTCGTTGACCGAGTCCCGCACGAAGGTGGCGTCCTCGCCGATGATCTCGAGCTTGGCCTGGCCCCCCAGGTCCTTGTCTATGGAGGGGAGGGCGGCCTTGATCTGGTCGACGATCTTGACGGTGTTCGCCGAGGGATTCTTCAGGATCTTGAGGAGCACGGCATCGCTGTTCAGCGTGCCCGCCTTGTTGTCGAAGAACACCACCCGCTCGCGGACTTCCGTGCCCGCGTCTCGAACCTCCGCGATCTGGCGCAGCTTGACCAGACCGGTGGGGGAGGGCAGATCGAGATCGGTCATCTCCCCCAGGCTGGTGAACTGGCCCTTGAAGCGGACGGAGAGGTCCTGCCCCCCGTCCTTGAAGCTGCCCGCGGGCACCTCCAGATTGGCCGCCTGAAGGAGTCCAGCCACCTGGAGGAGGCCCAGCGAGCGCTCGTAGACCTCGGCGCGCCCGAGCTCGACCCTGATCTCCCGCTGCCGGCCGCCGGCCACGTCGACCTCGCCGACGCCCTCGACCTGGGCCAGCCGGTCCTTGACCACGTTGTCGGCCAGGCTGCGGAGCCGCGTGGCGTCGATGCCGCCCGAGCCTTCGAGGACGAGGTTCATCACGGGAAAGCTGGAGCCGATGTCGAGCTTGGTGATGGTGGGGCGCTTGGTCCCCGAGGGAAGCTTGTCGAGAATGGCGTCGATCTTGTCCTTGACTTCCTGGGTCGCGACATTCTCGTCCTTGCCGATCTTGAACTTCACCATGACGATGGAGGCGCCCTCGATGGAATACGAGGTGATGGAATCCAGCTGGGCCAGGGAGGCGACCTGGTCTTCGATCTTCTTGGTCACCTGGCTTTCGATGACCAGCGGACCAGCGCCGGGATAGATGGTCTGGACGGTGACATAGGGAATCTTGGGCGTGGGTATGAGGCTGAGCGGGATGTTGAAGTACGCGATGGCGCCGAAGACGACGAACACGAGCAGGAACATGCTGACGAGGACGGGGCGCTTTATGGACAGGTCTATGATCGACATGGCTACTCCCGGCCCGCTATCTGGACTTTCATGCCGTCGGAGAGGCCCTGCGCCCCCTGGGTGACGAGCTCGTCGCCCGAGCGCAGGCCGCCCAGGATTTCGTAGGACAGGTCCGAGCGGCGCCCCAGGCTGAGCTCGCGGCGCCGCGCCACGCCGTTCTCGACGACGAAGGCGTAGTACTTGCCGCCCTCCTGGACGAGCTCGTTCAGATGCGCCACGATCGCCTCGGAGCGGTAGACCTCGACCGAGATGTCGGCGGAGCCGCCGCCTGCGAGGGCGAACCGGGGGTCGGCGAAGGTCGCCGTCACGGGGAAGGCCATCTGCCGCGCATCCATCACGAGCGCGACCTGCGTGACTGTGCCGCGCAGGGGCGTCCCCATATCGTGCACGACGGCAGTCTGGCCCGTCTTGATCTGGCGGATCTCATTCGCCCCGACCCAGAGCTTCGCCTCGATGGCATCGAGCTTGGAGACGGTGAACAGCGGCGTACCCGGGTTGACGTTGTCGGAGACCTGGACGTCGAGCTGCGTGAGGTAGCCGTCGATGGGCGCCTTGACGTTGATCATGTCGTCGATGGTCTTGAAGCCGGCCTGGGCCTGGGCGTACTGAACCTTGACGGCGTCGAAGTCCTGCGGCGAGACGGCGGAGTTGTCGAACATCGTCTTGAAGCGCTCGTACGCCGCCTTGGCGCTCTCCAGGGCCACCGTGGCCTGCTGGTAGTTCGCGTTGTCCTGGGAAAACTGGACGATGACCTCGTGCCTGCGGACCAGGTCCCCGACCGCGCCGTGAATCTCCCGGACCACCTCGGGCAGCGAGGCCGAAGCCGTGGCCTCCGATCGGGCGTTGAGGGTGGCCGGATACTGGAGATAGACAGAGAAGGGCTCGAGGGCGAGGCGCCGCACCTTCACGGGCATCCCCTCCTCGGCGTGGATCTGTTCCATGCTCTTCTGGGCTGTCTCGGTCTTTGCCGCGACACACGCGCTGAAGAGAAAGGGCGAGGCAAGCGAAAGGCCGGCAAGGAAGATGATCGGTGGAGGGAATCGACGCATCTGCTATCTCCTTATGAAAAAAGAACTAACACGGAAAACGAGCGAGTATTGATCGTCAATCATTAATGACCATCGATCATAAATGAATGAAGTTCATTCCCAGGGTAAAAAAAAGCCCCCTCTTTGTCAAGCCCGAAACTTTCGTGCCTTCAATTTTCAGTCGTCTGCGCGAGAGGGGGGCGTCACGAGGGCGTTGAGGAGGAAGCGCTTGAAGGAGCTCGTGATTTCCAAAGCCGAATAGCCCGTTGAGCTGCCGATCCCCTCGTTCCCTTGCTCTGAAAGGAAAAAGTCGAAAACCGACACGCCGAAGACACATTGAAAGATTATGGTGGCCAGCAGCCGCGGATTTTCCGCGATCGCCAGCGAGCCGTCGGAACCGCCGGCCTTGAAGGCTTCGGCGATGAGATCGATGATGCTGGAGAGATTGGAGGAGAGGAGATTATCGGGGTAGTCGAGCAGCCTGCCCGATCTCCGCTGCAGGAAGAGGATCTGGGCGAAGAGCCGCATCTCGGTGTCGAGGCTCATTTGACTAAAGCCGTCCATCAGGGCCTCGAATTTCTGGCGGCCGCTTTGAACGCAGGCGATGGCCGCCTTGGCCGACTCGATGATCTCGGCCACGCGTTCGTTCACGAGGGCCTCGACGATGTCCACCTTGGTCTTGAAGTGCAGGTAGACGGCCCCCACGCTGACGTCGGCGCGTTGCGCGATATCGCGGATCGTGGCGCTCTCGAAGCCCCCCTCGACGACGAAGAGCTCCCGGGCCGCGGCCAGGAGCCGCTGCCGGGCTTCCTGGCGCTTGCGCTCGACGCGGGATTCCGTGACGCTGCTCATGAAAGCCTCTCGATCGGCCAGGGGAAGGCCGGCCGCCGGCCTAGGCTCGGCGCGCGAGCGCCGAGGTCGCCCGAGTCGCGAGGCGTCTCAATCAGGCGCATCGGTGGCGCTTCGGTTTGTGAACCATATTCATAATTTTACATAGAAGGCCGCCTCGGTCAAGACATCGGCGCCTCGTTCTCATCGAGGCGGCTCGCCGCTATACTTGCGCCATGCAGAAAGCTCGGTATCGGCGCACGCTGGTATTTTTTTCGGGAGTCATGATCCGGGAGCTCTGGTGGGATTTCGTCCTGCCGAAAATCGGCCTCGGGGGCCTTTCCCGCAGGACTCGCGCCGATCGCATGCGCAGGATCGCCCGGTCCTTCCGCGAGCTGGCGGTCAGCATGGGCGGGGTGCTGATCAAGGTCGGGCAGTTCCTCTCCTCCCGGCTGGATGTGCTGCCGCGCGAGATAACCGCCGAGCTGGCCGGTCTTCAGGATGAAGTCGAGCCCGAGACGTTCGAGGCTATCCGAGCGGTGGTGGAGGCCGAGTTCGGCGCGCCCCTGGCCGAGAGTTTCGAGGATTTCGACCCCCTGCCGCTCGCCTCCGCCTCCATCGGGCAGGTCCACCGGGCCCGCCTTCGGCCTGGCGTGCCGGAGGCGCCCGAGTCGGGCTCGGTCGTGGTCAAGGTCCAGCGCCCGCACATCGAGGACATCGTCGAGGCCGATCTCGCGGCCATCCGAGTGGCCGGCGGATGGCTGCGGCGGCTGCGATCCGTTCGAAGACACGCGGACGTGCCCGCCCTCATCGAGGAGTTCAGCCGCACGCTGTACGAGGAGATCGACTATCTCCATGAGGGCAAGAACGCCGAGCGCTTCGCGCGCAACTTCGCCGAGCGCCCGGAGATCGTGGTACCCGCGGTGCACTGGACCCACACGACGCGCCGCGTGCTGACGCTTCAAGACGTGAGCGCCATCAAAATCACGGACTACGCGGCGATCGAAGCGGCGGGAGTCGACAGGGCGGCGGTCGCCGATAAACTTCTCGACGTGTACCTCAAACAGGTGTTCGAAGACGGTTACTTCCATGCGGATCCGCACCCGGGCAACCTTTTCATCCTCCCGGCCGCGGGGCCCGCTCCGGCGAAGGGGTGGAAGCTCGTGTTCGTCGATTTCGGGATGACGGGAACGATAGCCGCCGACACCTTCTCCGCCCTCCGCGAGGGACTCCTCGCCATCGGCACCAGGGATGCCGCCCGCCTGGTGCGGGCCTTCGACGGGCTGCGCATGCTCCTCCCGGGGGCCGACCGGGATCTCCTCCAGCGGGCATGCGCGAAGCTGCTCGACACTCTCTGGGGCAGATCGACGCGTGAGATGCTGCGCATGACCGATCGCCAGATCACGGCATTTTCCAGCGAATTCGGGGAGCTCCTCTATAACCTGCCCTTCCAGGTACCCGAGGACCTCATTCTGCTCGGGCGCTGCATCGGCATCCTCTCGGGGATGGCCTCGGGGCTCGATCCCGATTTCAGCGTCTGGCGGGGGCTCTCGCCCTACGTCATGCGACTGATGAGGGAGAACGGAGAGGGCGGCGTCCGCGTCCTTCTTAAGCAGCTCGAGGCGGTCGCCAAGTTGCTCATCGGCTTTCCGAGGCGTGCCGACGATCTGGCGACGAGGCTGGAGGAAGGAAAACTGGAAGTCCGGGCGCCGGAGCTCGAGAAACGGGTGACGCGGCTGGAGGCAGGAGTCCGTAAGCTTTCCGGCAGTGTCGTATTCGCCGCCGGGCTTGTCGCCGGGACGCAATTCGTCCTGGGAAGACATCCGCTGCCGGCGATCCTCCTCGGAGCAGCGGACTTCGTGCTCCTGCTCTGGATACTTTTCGCGAGGTGAGGCGCCGGGGCCCCGCCGGGGCCCGCCTGTTTCAGTCCGTCGAGCGCTTTTCGCCGCGTTCGATGGCGGTGTCGATGAGGCTCCGAAGGGCGAGAAGCATTTCCCTGTGGGCAGCTCTACGATGTTCGGTAAAGCCCGGCGGGATGAAGCCTGCGAGGCTTTTGCCCAGCGAATTGCGCGCCGCCCGCGTGTGTTCCCACGCCTCATGGAAGCGCTCTTTGGAATCTGGGCTGCCCTCTGATGGATCCGGCATGATCGGCCTCCTATAATTAAGGTAGGGAGGGCGGGCCGGGGAGTCAAGGGCCCCCGGCGCTACAGGGTGGTCGATAGTCGGGACAGATCGGGCGCGACGGTCGAGCCTGAATCGCCTATCCTAATCCCGTCTCCGCCCGCCGGTGGTTTCGCGACCATTTGAGGGCGCGCAGTCGCGCCGCCCGTCTGGTGCCCCGCCTGACGATCCGCTCCAGAAAGTCCACGAGGCGGTCGGTCGTGCCGCCGATGCTGAAGGCTTCGGCCCAGAGAATGGCCTCGGCCGACTTGGAGCGACGGAGTTCCTCGTCGCCGAGCAGGCGCAGCACGGCGAGGGCGAACTCCTCGAGATCGTCGCGGACCATGAAGCCCCCGTGGTCGCCGCGCATGATGTCGCGGGTGCCCATCTCGCCGATGGCCACGACGGGCGTGCCGACGGCCATGGCCTCCAAGGTGCACAGGCCGAGGGTCTCGGTCTTGGAGGGAAAGACGAAGACATCGCCGGCCGCGTAGACGAGGGGGAGCTCGGCGCGGCCCATGTAGCCGGTGAAGGCGACCCGGTCGGCGAGGCCTTCGGCGCGGACGTGCTCCTCCAGGGCGGCGCGGTGGGGCCCGTCGCCCACGACGAGGAGGGCGAGGTCGCCGCGCTCGGCGAGAAGCCGCTTCATGAGAGGGACGAGGAAGTCGGTGTTCTTTTCCTCGGTGACGCGGCCGGCGAAGAGGAGAATGCGTCTGCCGGCGAGCGCCGGATGCTGCTCCATGAGGGCGGCGCGGTGGCTCTCGATCTCGTCGGCGCCCAGGGGCTTGAATATAGGGGATATGCCCGAGGGAATGACGTGGATGGGCTTGTAGATGCCATAGCCCAGCAGGAGGCGCTCCATGGCGTGGGAGGGGGTCACGACGGCGTCGGCCGTGCCGAAGACGCGGCGGAAGAGGAAGCGCACGGTGGCCCGCAGCACCTCGCCGTCGACCGTGGTGATGTAGTTGGCGATATAGTGCTCATAGTCGGTGTGGGAGCAGAGCACGAAGGGCAGGCCCCGCCGGCGGGCGAAGAGTCTGCCGGCCACCTGCATCGCGAACTCGGTCTGGGAGTAGATGACATCGGGCCTGAACCTGTCGAGGATGTAGAATATCGCGGGGAAAGCCGTGACATGCACGATGCGGTCCTCGGTCGACACGACCGATTGACTCGAGGGAAAGCGGTACACGGTCGGCCCGGTCTGGTCTGATTCTTCGATGCCCCCGTCGCCCTCCGGGTACTCCGGGCAGAGGATGACCACGGCGTGGCCCCGCCTCGCGAGTTCCGACGCGAAAGTCTGGATGGACACGCTTACGCCGTTCACGCGAGGCCAATAGCTGTCGGACAGGAATGCGATCCTCAAACTGACTCCTTGCTAGGTGAGGCTCTTCCAAAACACAGACGCATTTTGCGGGAGCATCCAAGCCCCGCGACTAGAATAACCCGCTCGCCCGAACCGCGGCAATCTCCCTGCCAAGCTATTTCGGAAACGTGGAAGAGGGGCGCGACGACGCAAAGGCTCGCCTCGCGAAACCGCGGCATTCTTCCTTTTTTTCTCAGTACAGGCCGGGAATGATCCTCCGGGGCACGCGGCGCACGTACTCCTTCCACAGCTCGCCGTACTTGGCGGCGCAGCGGCGTTCGTCCGCGCGCTCCCGGGGGAAGAGCAGGGCGACGTAGTACAGCGGGTAGAGCCAGATCGCCCAGAGGCCGGGGCGGCCCAGGCAGAGGCTCAGGCCGACGGCCATCAGAATCTCGCCGAGATAGTTGATGTGCCGCGCAATGCCCCAGAATCCGCTGCAGAGGAGCCTGCGCTCGCCGTCGCCGAGGGCTCGGGGCCTCATGATGCCGAAGAGGGCGCGCTCCGGCCTGGTCTTGAAGTAGTACTTCTGCAGGTTGGCGCCGCGCGACAGCGTCCAGCCCGCGAAGAAGACGACGGCATAGACCGCGAGGAGCCGGCCGGGCGTGCCGGGATCGGGGAGGGCGGCGGCGGCCCAGAGGCCCACAGCGTAGAAGTAGGGATAGAAAGCGAGACAGCCCCAGACGAGCTTGAAGCCCACGCGCTCGGCGAAGATGTCGTAGGTGTAGAGGTGGACGCGCTCGAAGACGAGGTAATCGACCACGAACCAGAGAAAGAGGCAGGCGTATAGTATGACGCCGGGCGAGGCGCCCGAGCCGAAGGTCGCGAGGTGGTGGGCCGCGAAGGAGAGGACGTTCAGGGCCAGCATGGTGGCGCCCGCGAGGTAGAGGAGCATCTTCGCGTCGACCCGTTCTCCGAAGAGCTGGAGGTTTTCCCTGCGTCCGCGGTACAGGTCGGAGAGGAAGGCTCGCCCGGTGCCCGGGGCGGGCAGGACCACGGCGAGGCTGAACAGAAGCCCCAGGACGCAGGAGCCCGCCAGGCCCGACCAGCGGTGAAGATAGAGCCAGTCCCAGGACAGGAGTCCCGCGCTCCCGACGAGGACCCAGAGTGCCGCGGCGACGGCGAGCACCAGGGGCCCGTTGAGGCGGTACCGGAGCGGCCGCCCCGTGCGCCCGTCGCGGACGTAGCCCTCGACCCTTCGCGCGGGCAGCGCGATGTGCGCCAGCGCTATGAACGAGTACGCGATCCAGGGAGCGAAGAATCCCGCGATGAAGTCTGCCATGGTCATCCCTTCCTTCCGGCCGCCCGCGCGAGATCGCGCGTCGAGCGGGCCATGAGGCCGATGGCCGCCCGCCTGGGAAGGACGCGGCCGGTAAGCCAAAAGGCGATGAGGTTGAGCAGGCCGGGTATGGCCAGAGGCCCCCGGCCCAGGGCGCGCAAGGTTCTCTCCGCGACGAACTCGGGGTCGAGGGTGCCGGGCGCTTCCCCGGCCGACGCGCTCGCATAACCTGGGGTGCGGACGGCTCCCGGGCAGCAGGCTAGGACGTCGACGCCCCGGTCGCGCAGCTCGCGCCACAGGCCCTCGGCCAGCACGCGATTGAAGGCCTTGCTGGCGGCGTAGGCGGCGAGATGAGGCGAGCCCTGGTTGCCCGCGAGCGAGGACATGAGGATGACGGCGCCGCGGCCCCGCGCGGCCATCCGCGGCAGGACCGCGCCGAGGAGCGCCACGGGAGCGCGCACGTTGACGTCGACCACGCGGGCGAGATCGGCGAGCCCGGCTTCGGCGAAGTCGCCCGCCGGAGCGTGGGCGGCGTTGTACACGAGGACGCCCAGGTCGAGCTCGGCCGCCTCGAGCGCGAGGCGCGCCGGGAAATCCGGCGAGGCGAGGTCGCCCGCGAGGGTCCGCACCTCGACGCCGAGGCCGCCCCGCAGGTCCTCGGCCAGGGCCTCCAGCGGTTCGGCTCTGCGCGCCGCCAGCACGAGATTCATGCCGCGGCCGGCCAGTGCCTTCGCGTAGGCCGCGCCCAGGCCTTCCGAGGCTCCGGCCACGAGGGCCCAGGCGCCGTATCGATTCCTGAATCGCAGGTCGCCGGCCTCGCCGGCCCCGCCGCGTGAGCGTGCCATGATCCACCATCCCTTCGCAGCCTGCGCAGGTGCCGACGGGAAAGGCTACCCTCGGCCTTAGGCGGTGTCAACCGATGGTGTTTCCACCCTTCCGTGTCGCGGGGAAGCGACGTATCGGAGGGGGGCCGACCTGGCCCGGCGAAAGGCCGGCGGATTGACAGGCCGCGGCGTTGAACGTAGGCTGGCCGCGCGATTGAAAACCGCTTAAGCGAGCCTGGAGAACAGAGGAGCCGGCGATGAAGAGTGTCGTCTGTTTCGGCGATTCCAACACCTGGGGCTACAACCCCGAATCGAAGTCCCGCTATCCGCGAGCCGAGCGCTGGACGGGCATTCTGGCCGAGCTGCTCGGCACGGGCTACGAAGTGATCGAGGAGGGCCTGAACGGGCGGACCACCGTCTGGGAGGACCCCATCGAGGAATACAAGTGCGGGAAGGACCAGCTCATCCCCATCGTGAAGAGCCACAAGCCCTTCGACCTCCTCGTGCTCATGCTCGGCACCAACGACCTCAAGCATCGCTTCTCGCTCACCGCCTACGACATCGCGCAGGGCGCGGGACTCCTGGTCAGAATGGCCCGCGCTCTCGACGACCCGGTCGAGGGTCCGGCCCCCGAGATCCTCCTGGTCGCTCCGCCGCCCGTAGGCGCCCTGAGCAACTACGCCGAGATGTTCGCGGGCGCGACCGGGACCTCGCTGCGCCTCGCGGAAGAGTTCGCGGCCGTGGCGCACGAACTCGGCTGCCCCTTCCTCGACCTGGCGCGCGTCGCGGTCTCGAGCCCGGTCGACGGCATCCACTTCGACCGGGAGAACCACGCGAAGATAGCCCGGGCCGTGGCCGACAAGGTGCGGCACATAGCGGGGTGAAGGCGTGGGCTCTGAGAAGATGTTTCACGCAGGGCTGCCGGGCGCGGTCCTGCGGCGCGGCGCACTAGATTTTGTTTCGCGGTGCTGAGACACTGGGGCCATGGACGGGAAGGGCGAGGGGGAGGAGCGGCACGTCCGCCGCAAGCGCTACCGGGGCAGCCACCCCAGGGCCTTCTCCGAGAAGTACAAGGAACGGAACCCCGAGAAGTACCGGGAGGATGTGGAGCGCGTGCTGGCGCGGGGAGACACGCCCGCGGGGAGCCATCGCTACATCTGCG
>JAJXZP010000211.1 GCA_021779995.1 bacterium
GAGTTGCTTCAGGTCGGCGTCACCGATCATGAGCTGGATTGCATGGCGTCCCATTTCCCGATTCTACACTATATTTCATATTTAGTCTTGTTATTTACGTAGCGGAACACTAGTTACTCAGGTAACTCGGAAACGATAATTACTCCGGAACTTGCGCCTATCCGGTCGGCGCCGGCGTCGAGGAGGAGGAGGGCGTCGTGGTAGGTGCGGACGCCGCCGGCGGCTTTCACGCGCAGCTTGTCGCCGACGGTCTTCTTCATGAGGCGCACGTCCTCGACCGTCGCTCCGCCGGTGCCGAAGCCCGTGCTCGTCTTGACGAACTGCGCGCCCGCCCGGGCCGCAGCCTCGCAGGCCTTGACCTTCTCGGCGTCGCTCAGGTAACAGGTCTCGATGATCACCTTGACGGTGACGCTCCCGACGGCCTTCACCACCGCCCGGATGTCTTCCTCGACGATCTTCCACTCGCCGGCCTTGGCGGCACCCAGGTTGATGACCATGTCGACTTCCTTGGCGCCCTGCGCGACCGCCAGCTTGGCCTCGGCCGCCTTGATCTCGCTCGCGTTCGCCCCGAGCGGAAAGCCGATCACCGTGCAGACCATGACCTGGCTGCCGGCGAGCTCGCGGGAGCAGAGCGGAACCCACACGGGATTGACGCACACGCTCGCGAAAGCGTTCTTCCTGGCCTCCGCGCAGAGCTCGCGCACCGACTGCTCCGTCGCGATCGCCTTCAGAAGCGTATGATCGATCGTCTTGGCCAAACCGGCCTTCGTCCATTCTTTGGGCATATGCAAACTCCTTCCGGGACCGGCTCCGGCCGGCCCGCATCGACTATGTAGGTGAGACGCAGGGAGTCCGGAAATCCGTCATATCTCGAACCGGCGCGCCAGGTACTCCCGCCTGGTGTCGACGAGGGTTCGGAGCTCATCGAGCATCCGGCGGTCGGCGAGCTCGGCTATGGGGAAGATGAGGGCCTCGGTCTCGTCCGTGTAACGCCGGACGAACTGCACGTCGGTGACGTAGCCGAGACTGATCATGTTGGAGATGCGGTCCGCCGACTTGAGGACGCGGGCCTTCTCCGAGCCGAAATCGCGGATCCGCGTCAGGAATTCCACCTTGGTCTCGATGGGCCGCCGCGTGACCTCGAGGACGAGCTTGTAGACGTCGGCCGCCTCCTCCTCGATCTCGAGAATGAGGTCGCGGTCGAAGCCGGGCACGTCCTCCAGGAGATCGTGGATCACCGAAGCCTTGAGTAGGGGCGAGTCGATGTAGCCGTAGTCCATCAGGATGCCGAAGGTGTCGATCTGATGGCGGAACATGTTGCCGCCCGAGCGCCGGGGCTTCCCGATGAGGGCGGTCGCGAGCTGGATATAGGGCGCGAGGTGCATCTCCTTGAGGCGCAGCATCTCGTCGACGGCCATGCCCGAGGCTCGGTCGCGCAGCTTCCCGCCTCTGTCGTCGCCCGGCAGTCCGTCCCAGTCGCCGCCCAGATCGCCGGCTAGTCCGGCGCCCGGGTCCGTCGGCGCCTCGGCGCCCTGGTCCGCGGGCGCATCGGCTTCCGGACCGGCCGCCGATCCGAGGACGGTGCCGGGACCGCTCATGTCAGTTCCTCGACATAGCGCGCGTAGGTATCCGCGCGGCGGCGCGCCTCCTCCAGCTTGTCCCGCTCCCTGGCGACCACCTCGGCGGGCGCGGCCGAGACGAAGCCGGGGGTGGCGAGCTTGACCTCGGTGCGCTGGACGAACTGGCGGTCGCGCTCGATGTTCTTGCGAAGCTTCTCGACGAGCTTGGCCGGATCGACGGCCTCCTTCACGAAGGCGAAGGCCTCGTAGCCGCGCCCGACGAGGGCCACGGTCCCCGCGGGCCTCGTCGTCACGAACTCGGGCTCGGGTCCGTTGACGAGGAGCCCCAGGAGGGCCGCCTTGCCGCGCAGGAAGTCCGCGCCGTCGAAGCCCGGCTCGAAGCGCAGGGCCAGGCGCATCTTGGCCTCGGGCGGGATCTGGAACTCCGAGCGCAGCGTCCGCGCCAGGCGCACGAGCTCCTGCAGGGACTCGAAGCGGCCGGCGAGAGCCGGGTCGGAGCGCTCGGCCCGGGGCTCGGGATAGGGCTCGGTTATGAGCCAGGACTCTCCGGCCCGGGTAGAACCGTCGGGCGCGGACACGGCCTCGCGCGGCAGCTTCTGAAAGATCTCCTCGGTCACGAAGGGGAGGAAGGGATGGAGGAGCCGGAGCGACTCGGCCAGGATCGAGACGAGCACGGCCATGGCCCGGTCCTTCTCGGCCTCGTCGCCCGAGCGGAGGGAGAGCTTGGTGGCCTCGATGTACCAGTCGCAGAAGTCGTTCCAGAAATACTCGTAGACCGCGGCTGCGGCGTCGTTGAAGCGATAGCCTGAGAGCGCGTCCTTGACGGCGGCGGCGGCGGCGTTGAGGCGGTGGAGGGCCCAGCGGTCCATGTCGGCCAACGCGGGCTCGGTGACCGGATCGCGCCCCTCGAGATTCATGAGGATGTAGCGGCTCGCGTTCCAGACCTTGTTGGCGAACTTGGAGCCGAGCTTGAAGTCGTCCTGGTCGATGAGGATGTCCTGGCTCGAGGTGAAGAGGAAGGCCAGGGTGAACTTGAGGGCGTCGGCCCCGTGCTCGTCGACGATCTCCAGGGGGTCGATGCCGTTGCCCAGCGACTTGGACATCTTGCGGCCCTGCTTGTCGCGCACGAGGGTGGTGATGCACACGTCGCGGAAGGGCGGCCGCTCCATGAACTCCATGCCCGCCATGATCATGCGGGCGACCCAGAAGAAGATGATGTCGTAGCCGGTGACCAGCGAGCTCGTCGGATAGTACTTGCGCAGGTCGGCCGTGTCCTTGGGCCAGCCCAGGGTCGAGAAGGGCCAGAGCCAGCTCGAGAACCAGGTGTCGAGGACGTCCTCGTCCTGGGTGAGTTCGGTGGACTTGCAGTAGGGGCACTCGACCGGGTCCTCGCGCGCCACCACGGTCTTGCCGCAGTGCGCGCAGTGCCAGGCCGGGATGCGGTGGCCCCACCAGAGCTGGCGGCTGATGCACCAGTCGCGGATGTTCGTGAGCCAGTGCTCGTAGGTGTTCTCCCAGCGCTGCGGGTAGAAGCGCACGCCGCCCGAGCGCCAGGCCGCGAGCGCCTTGTCGGCGAGGGGCTTCATCTTCACGAACCACTGCTCGGAGAGGAAGGGCTCGACCACGTGGTGACAGCGATAGCAGTGCCCGATCGAGTGGGTGATGGGCTTCTCGGCGACGAAGAGTCCCAAGGCCTTGAGGTCCTCCACCACGGCCGCGCGCGCGTCCTTGACCTTCATGCCGCGATATTTCTCGGGAGCGGCGCCGCCCATCGTGCCGTCGGGGGCCAGGACGTTGATCTGCGGCAGGTCGTGGCGCTTGCCCACCTCGAAGTCGTTCGGGTCGTGGGCGGGCGTGATCTTGACGAGTCCCGTGCCGAACTCCTTGTCCACGTAGACGTCCGCGATGATCGGGATGGTCCGCCCCGTGAGCGGGAGGGCGAGCTCTTTGCCGACGAGGGCCTTGTAGCGCTCGTCGTCGGGATGGGCCGCGACGGCCGAATCGCCGAGCAGGGTCTCGGGGCGCGTCGTCGCGATTTCGATATAGCCTTCGGGAGCGCCGGGAGCCGGACCGCCCACGAGAGGATAGCGGATGTGGTACATCGCCCCGGCCTCGTCCTCGTGCTCCACCTCGTCGTCGGAGAGGGCCGTGCCGCAGGAGGGGCACCAGTTGACGAGGTATTTTCCCTTATAGACGAGGCCGCGCTCGTAGAGGGTGACGAAGACTTCGCGCACCGCCGTGGAGAGTCCCTCGTCGAGGGTGAAGCGCTCGCGGCTCCAGTCGCAGGAGGAGCCGATCTTCTCGAGCTGCTTCGTGATGACGGCATGGTGCTCGGCCTTGACCTTCCAGGTCTCCTCGACGAACTTCTCGCGGCCCAGGTCGCGGCGGTCGATGCCGGAGGCGCGCAGCCGCTTCTCCACCACGTGCTGCGTGGCTATGCCGGCGTGGTCGGTGCCCGGCACCCACAGGGTCGGCTCGCCGAGCATGCGGTGGTAGCGCACCAGGATGTCCTGGAGCGAGTTGTTGAGCCCGTGGCCCATGTGCAGGACCCCCGTGACGTTCGGGGGCGGGATTACGACGACGAAGGGCTTCTTGCCGGGGACGCTCGTCGGCTGGAAGAGCCCCTTGCTCTTCCAGGCCTCGTAGATGCGGTCCTCGAAACTCTTGGGATCGTAAGCTTTGGAAAGCTCGATCGCTTTCATCGGAAACCCTCCGTTCTATCGCCCGTGCGGCCGTCGCGCGCTGGGATCGCGGCGCTCGGCGGCGAGCCTCGGCCGCCCGACTTGGGCGTCGTACAGCGTAGCAGAAAGGACTCGAAAATGAAAAGGGGCGGCGAGACGCCGAAATGCACTATACTCTGCCCAGAGAGGAAGGAATACGGCGAATGGAAACTCAGTATGCCCGGTCGGAACGCGACGGAATCGACGAAGTTCGAAGAGGCGCCTCGGCCCTCGACGCCGAGCTGCCCTACCGGCTCATCCTCGACCTCATCCCGAGCGTTTCCATCATCGTGAACGACAAGCGCCAGATCCTCTTCGCCAACGCCGCGGCGCTCGCGAGGCTCAAGATCCGGGCCGAGGACATCGTGGGCGCGAGGCCGGGAGAGGCTCTCGGCTGCGTCCACTCCCGCGAGACGCCCGGCGGCTGCGGCGCCGCGGAAGCGTGCCGGGTCTGCGGGGCCGTCAACGCGATCCTCGAGGCCCTGGACGGCAGGCGGAAAATCAGCAAGGAATGCAGGATCACCGTCCAGGACCCGGGCGGCCCGTCCAGCCTCGACCTGCTCGTCACCGCCATGCCGGTCGATTCGCGCCGAGGCAGGTACGTCGTGGTCACGTTAGACGATATCAGCGACGCCAAGCGGCGTGAGGTGCTGGAGCGGCTGTTCTTCCACGACGTCATGAACAGTCTCACCAACATCCGGGCCTGCGTCGAGCTCCTGACCGCGGAGCTCGGCGCGTCGGCGTCCGGGAACGACTACCTGGGGCGGCTCGTATCCGCCACCGAGAACCTGGTGGACGAGGTGCAGCGACAGCGCGAGATCATCAGCATGGAGCACGGCGAGCTTCGCGCCGATTTCAAGGCGACCGACCTCGCCGGCCTCGTGCGCGAGGCGGTCCGCCATATCGAGCTCACCGCCTACGCCAAAAACCGGATCGTGCTCGCCTGCCCCGAGGAGGCGAGCCTCGTCGCCTTCACCGATCCCGTCCTCGTCAGGCGGGTCGTCGGGAACATGCTCAAGAACGCCCTCGAGGCCTCGAAACCGGACGAGGAAATCTCCCTCGCGCTTCGCCGCGAGGAGGATGGCGCCATGGCGATCGAAGTCCGCAATTCCGCGTTCATTCCCCGCGACGCGCAGCTGCAGATCTTCCAGCGATCGTTCTCGACGAAAGGCCGCGGGCGCGGCCTCGGCACCTACAGCATGAAGATCCTGACCGAGGACTATCTGGGCGGCGCGATCAGCTTCAGCTCCGACGAGTCCGACGGCACGAGCTTCAGGCTCCGGCTGCCGCCATTGACCGGCGTCCGGGATCGCGCGAAAATCATGTGATGTCGCCCATCGCCCGTCCTCCGGGCGATGGAAATCGCCAAGGAGGAGGCGCGAGCCATGCCCGCTCCCAAGCCGAAGATACCGATCGACGAAGGCCGCGCCCAGCAGGCCTTTCTGCTCGCCGTCGGCGTTTCCCTGGCCCTCGTGCTCGCCGGCCTCCTCGTCGGCCTGGACTTCGGGGTGCGCTCGATCCTGCGCGGCGCCGAAGGCGGCGTCCTTCCGGCCGGAGGGGGAAGCTCCGGCCTGGCCGAATCGGTCCGGCGCTTCGTCGTCGGCCTGGCTTTCGCGGCCGCCTTCGGCTTCTTCCTCGTCCTCGGCATTGCCGCGGCCTTCTACCACGGCCTCCGCTCGCGCCTCGAGGCGGAGCGGGAAAGCCACTCGCGCAGCGCCCTGCTCGACGCGCTCACCGGCGTCTTCAACAAGGCCGGCATCGAGGAGCGCCTCGAGGAGGAGTTCGTCCGGGCGCGGCGCACCCGGGGCTCCTTCGTCTGCGCGGTCGCGGACATCGACAATCTCGGCCGCGTCAACGAGGACTTCGGCCACGCCGACGGCGACGCCGTCATCAAGGGAGTCGGCGCCGTCCTCAAGGACCGCCTCCGGAGCTACGACGTCCTCGGCCTCTACGCGGGCAACGAGTTCGTCGTCCTCTTCCCCGGCCTCGATCGGGATGAAGGGAAGATCGCCTGCGAGCGCCTGCGCGACGCGGTGGAGCGCCAGGCCGGCGACCGCTCCGGCCTCGACTTCCTGACCCTGACCGCCAGCTTCGGCTTCGCCGCCCTCGAGCCGGAGGACCAAAGCGGCGAGCAGCTCCTGCGCCGCGCCAAGGCCGCCCTGCGCCGCGCCAAGGAAGCCGGCCGGAACCGCTGCGCGGGATAGCCGCGGCGAAGCGAGCCCGCGTCAAGCGACGGAACACTCCGACTTCGCGAGCCTGCCGACCGTTCTCATTTGCTCCGGCGCTCCATTTTTGGTAGTATGCGCCCATGACATCGCTGCAACCCGCGCGGATATCCGGCCCCAAGCACATGCTCCTCTCGGCCGCCCTCATCGGTGTCATGGCGCTCGGGACTCTCGTCCTCGTGATGGTCCTGAGTCACAGGGCGGAAGTCGTACGGGAAAGCGCCATCTTGGAGAATTTCGCAAACAGCAAGGCGATCGCTCTCTCGGAAGCCATACGAAGAGGTGTAT
Organism: bacterium; assembly: GCA_021779995.1. GTDB lineage: Bacteria > Spirochaetota > Spirochaetia > Treponematales > Rectinemataceae > JAJXZP01. The sequence continues at coordinate 6,814 of JAJXZP010000211.1, forward strand.
CGAGAGATGTAGCCATCTCCTTGATAGTTGACTCCCATGTACACGAGGACCAGGCCTCGATCAACTACGACTACTATCTCATCACAGGCGACAGGAGAGGCTTCACCGTTCTCAATCATCGGAACGAGCCCGAACACCAGCGCATCCCCGAGAATCGGATGCCGGGGCTCAAACCCTTTCTGGACTCCGCAGCCGGGAGACAGGGCGTCTATATCGGACCGGCCCAGTCCTCGCACCGCATCGTGGCTGCCTATTACCCGGTGCCGGAACTCGGCGCGGGACTCGTGGCGATCGCGCCCCTCGCACAAAGCGACGACGAGTTTTTCAGGAATCTGGGGCTGCTCTGCATAAGTGTCGCGGTCCTGTTCACCCTGATCCTCTTCCTGTTCTATTCCTACTCCAAGCGCGCATCGCGCGATCTTGTGCTGTCGGAGCGGAAATTCGAAACGCTGCTGGAAAGCAGCTACGGCGGGATCATCGTCTACGATCCGCGGTTCAAAGTCCTGTACCGCAACGAGGCTGCCTTCGCCGCTCACGATATCTGCAGACACGAAGGCGGCGGAGGAGAGGTAAGCGGAGGCCGCGTAGTCGACGATCAAGGACGCGGCCTGGGATTCGACCAGCTTCCCGCGGCCAGGGCCCTTCGGACTGGCGTGAAAGTCGGCCCCACCGTCATCGGCATCCGGCATGGAATGGGCATCGACTGGAACCTCGTCACCGCCATGCCGCTGAAGGACCACCGGGGAGAGGTCGAGGCGGTGATGATGACCTTCTATGACTACAACCCGATGCACCGCATTCAGGAGGCGTTGCGTCGATCCAACGACGCTCTCGCCAAGGCCCAGAGCTTCGCGAAGCTGGGCAGCTGGTCCTGGAACATCGCCGATCGGCGCGTGGAGGTCTCGGACGAGATGGGCGCCCTGCTGGCCTTGGCGCGGGATGAGCTCGGCGCCGACCCGATCGGATCCATCCTGGCACGAGTCCATCCTGAAGACCGGGCCGAACTGGCAGCCGCCTTCCGCTCCTTCGCCGAAGGCGCCGCGCCGCGGCCGCTGGAGTGCCGCGTCGCGCTGCCCGACGAAAGAGCGCGCGATCTCTGGTGCGAAGTCGGCGAGGTCCTCCTCGGAGAGAACGGCAAGCCCGCGATCCTTTCGGGCTTCGCCCAAGACATCACTCAGAGGAGAGAAGCGGAGCGGGAAGCGAGCCGCAATCAGCGCCTCCTGATCCAGTCCGAGAAGCTGGCCTCGATCGGAGCCCTCGTGGCCGGCGTGGCGCACGAGATCAGCAACCCCAACCACACGATCCGCCTGAACGCCAGCGTGCTCGCCGATATCTGGAACTCCGGCCGGCCCGTGCTCCAAGCCGCCATGGTCGAGCGCGGCGGCGGGCTCCTGGGCGGACTGGAGTATGCCGCGGCGATCGAGACGGCGCCGCGGCTGTTTCGCGGCATCGAGAACGCCTCGGGGCACATAGCGCGGATAGTGGGCGGACTCCGTGATTTTTCGCGCCCCGACGACGAAAAGAGCCCCGAGCGCGCCGAGCTCAACGAGGTGGTCGCCGCCGCCCTCTCCATCCTCCAGCCCTTCATCCGCGAATCGACCGAGCGCTTCAGATTTGTGCGCTCGCCGGCCCCCCTCGTCGCGAGGGGCAAATTCTACCGGCTCGAGCAGGTCGTCATCAACCTCGTGCAGAACGCCTGTCAAGCCCTCACCGATCCTTCCCAGTCGGTGGTCGTCGCGATCGCCCGCGCCGAAGGAGACGCTTTCATCGGCCTCGAGGTGCGCGACGAGGGTCGAGGCATGAGCGAGGAGGTGCTTGGGCGGATCAGGGATCCGTTCTTCACCACGAAGAGCGGCCAGGGCGGGCTGGGCCTGGGCGTGTCGATCTCGGCGGCCATCGTCGAAGAGTGCGGCGGCCGCCTCGAGTACCGCTCGACGCCGGGGGCGGGCACCACCGCCCGCCTCCTCCTGCCCCCCGCGTCCGAAGCCGCCGCCGAGAAAGGAATTCCATGAGCTCGATCTTCACTCCTTCCTTCTCGATCGCCATCGTGGACGACGACGAGGGCGTGCTCGATAGCGTCGAGAGCGCGCTCAGGGTCGAGGGCTTCGACAACCTCGTGGCGATCCGCGAGGCCGGGGACCTCTTGCCGATCATCGAGGGCGGTGGGATCGGCGTGGTCCTCCTCGACATAGCGATGCCCGTGATCGGGGGCATGGAGCTCCTGCCCCGGATCGCGCAGGAGCATCCCGAGATCGCGATCGCCATGATGACGGCGAACAGCGACGTCGAGCGAGTGGTCGAGTGCATGCGGCTCGGCGCCTCCGACTATCTCGTCAAGCCGGTCGAGCGCACCCGGCTCATCACCACCGTGCGCAGACTCGTGGAGATGGAGGAACTCGAGCGGGAGAACACAGTCCTCCGCGAACGCTTCCTGGAGCCCCCCGGACGGCGAGCGGCGGCCTTCGCCTCCATAGTCACCAGCGGGGCGGCGCTCGACTCGATCATGCGCTACACCGAAGCCATCGCCCCCACCTCGCACTCCGTCCTCATCACCGGCGAAACGGGGGTCGGCAAGGAGCTCTTCGCCCGGGCCGTGCACGACCTCGGCGGCCGAGGGGGCGAGTTCGTCCCGGTCAACATAGCCGGCCTCGACGACACCTTCTTCTCGGACCTTCTATTCGGCCATCGCACGGGCGCTTTCACGGGCGCCTCCGGCACGCTCGAGGGCCTGATCGAGCGCGCCAAGGAGGGCACGCTCTTTCTCGACGAAATCGGCGATCTGGCCCTGCAGTCGCAGGTGAAGCTCCTCAGGCTGCTCGAGACGGACGAATACTATCCCCTCGGCTCGGACATCCTGAAACGAAGCAGGGCCCGCATCGTCGTGGCCACCAACCGCGACCTGGGCGCCGCGATCGAGACGGGCGAGTTCCGCCGCGACCTGTACTACCGCCTGCAGCGGCACCGCATCCACATTCCCCCCTTGCGTGAGCGGCTGGAGGACCTGAGCGTCCTCGTCGAGCATTTCGCCGCCACGGCGGGCGCCGAGCTGGGCAAGACACCTCCCCTCGCCTCGCCCGAGCTTTTCTCCCTTCTGCGCCGCTACGACTTTCCCGGCAACGTGCGCGAGCTCGAGACCATGGTCTTCGAGGCGGTGAATCAGCATTGCTCGGGCCCCTTGCCCCTCGGGCCTTTCAAGGCCGCGATTGGAAACCGGATCGCTGCTTCGGCGCGGGGCGCGAGCAAGGCCGCGATGTTCCGGCTCTTCGAGAGCCTGCCCTCGCTCTCCGAGGTCAGCGAGTTCCTCGTCGACGAGGCCCTGCGGCGATCCGGGGGCAACCAGAGCGCGGCGGCGCGGCTCCTGGGCATCTCGCCCCAGGCGGTGAGCAAGCGGGTCAGGGCACGGCGCTTCGGCTGCCAAGACTAGGCCGCCGGCGGCGTTTCCCGAGCGAGACGGCTTTCCCTGCGAGCCGCAATGGGAAAACGCAAACCCTGGTTGTAGCTGCAACCAAGGTTTAAGCCGCGCGCCTCGCGAAATTGTCGATCGCGCGAACCGCAATCGGCGACAGGCCGGCTCACCCGACGATTTTCGCGGACGACGGGCATCTCCTAGCTCTTCCTTAAAGCTAATCTCCCTTTTCCCCACTCGATCGCAGATCGCTTTTCACTCCTCCGCTATTTGACCGGAGACAATCGTAGCTTGGCATGGATATTGCTTGTCAATGACAACCGTTTCGCTACGGGAACGGCCGCGCAATGAGCCAGGCCGCGCAGACTAAAGGCCATTTTTTCATGGAGGATTTTCGATGAAGATAGGCATGAAGCTCATCACGGGATTCGTCGCCGTCGCCCTTATCGGCGCGGTGGTCGGACTCTTCGGCATCGTCAACATGAATAACATCAACCACATCGCCACGCAGAGCTACCAGCAGATGACCGAACCGCTCGGCCAGATGGTCTTGATCGCGACGAGGTCGCAGCGGATCCGCGTCAACCTCCTTCAATGCACCTCGCAGAACGCCGCCGATTTCGCCGGCTCCGTCGCCACGATCCATGATCTGCAGAAGCAGGTAGCCGATACTGCCTCGCTCTTCAAGGCGACGATAACGAGCCGGGCCGGGCAAAAGGCCTTCGCCGATTTCATGGCGGCGACGGAAAACTACTATGGCTATGTCGATCGGGTCTTCGCCCTCGTCAAGGAGGGCAAGAGCGCCGCCGCCTGGGCCCTGGCCTCCGGGCCGGCCGATACCGCGGCGGCGGCTCAGTACACCGCCTTCGACACGCTCACCACGCGAAAGCTGGCGGACGCCAAGGACGACAACCTCGCCATCGGCGTCGTGGAGTCCAAGGCCGACATGACGCTTATCATCCTCTGCGCCCTCGGCGCCCTGATGTCGATCGCCCTGGGCCTGCTCCTTTCCCGTTCGGTCACCAAGCCCCTGGCCGAGGCGGTCGCCCTCGCCGGAGTCATTGCCTCGGGAGACCTCCGCACGGATGTCCACGAGCGCAATCTCCGCCGCGTGGACGAGATCGGCGCGCTCGCGAAGGCTCTTTCCGAAATGACCTCCAGGCTCCGCGAGACCATAGCCTCGCTTCAAGCATCGGGAGCCAACGTCAACTCGGGCAGCCAGCAGATCAGCTCCACGGCCCAGCAGCTCTCCCAGGGAGCGTCCGAGCAGGCGGCCGCGGCCGAGGAGGTGAGTTCCTCGGTGGAGGAGATGGGCTCGACGATCAGGCAGAACGCGGACAATTCCAGCGCGGCCGAGAGCATCGCGCGGAAGAGCGCGGCGGACGCCCAGAAGGGAGGCGGCGCCGTGGGCGACACGGTCTCGGCCATGCGGGACATAGCGGGGAAGATCGGCATCATCGAGGAGATCGCGCGGCAGACGAACCTCCTGGCGCTCAACGCGGCCATCGAGGCCGCCCGGGCGGGCGACGCCGGCAAGGGCTTCGCCGTGGTGGCGAGCGAGGTGCGCAAGCTCGCCGAGCGCTCGCAGACCGCGGCCGGCGAGATCTCCAAGCTCTCGGCCCGGAGCGTCGCGGTGGCGGAAGACGCCGGCAGGCTCATAGCGGCGATCGTGCCGGACATCCAGAAGACCGCCGACGTGGTGCAGGAGATCAGCTCGGCGAGCAAGGAGCAGAGCGCCGGCGTGGAGCAGATCGGCAAGGCGGTGATGCAACTCGATTCGGTGATCCAGCAGAACGCCTCGGCCTCGGAGGAGATGGCCTCGATGGCCGAGGAGCTCTCCGGCCAGTCCGAGCAGATGGCCCAGGCCCTGACCTACTTCAAGCTGCCGGAGAGCATGCAGGTGAAGGAGGCGACTCAGGTGGCGGGCGTCCGCCACGAGGTGAAGGTGGCCCACTCGGGCGGGGCGGGTGCCAGGGCCCGCATGGCGACGGGGAAGGTCGCGGCGCGGTCGCTTCCGAATCCCGAAGGCGCGGCGCCGAGTTCCCGAGGCATTTCGACGGCCATCACCCTCGCCGGGGCGACAGATGAAGCCTTCGAGGAATTCTGAGAGGAGCATGCAGATGCGCGACACCGTGAGCGGCCGAGACTTCGACCAGTACCTCACCTTCCGGATCGACGAGGGGCAGTACGCCTTCCGCGTCGATACGGTGCGCGAGGTGATAGAGTATACGAAGATCACGCGCCTGCCCCGCATGAGCGAGACGATGCGGGGCGTGATCAACATCCGCGGGGCGGTCATTCCGGTCTTCGACCTGAAGCTCCTCTTCGGTATGGGCAGGACCCAGGAGGCGACGGACACCTCGATCATCGTCCTGGAGATCCGGGGAAGCAGGAATCTCGCGGCGGTGGGCGTCCTGACCGACTCGGTCCAGGAGGTGATCCGCCTCGACCCAGGGGCCGTGGAGCCCCCGCCCACCCTGGGTCGCAGCGCCGTGAGCCGCGCCGTGAGCCGCGCCGTGACCGGGATCGGCAAGCTCGGCGACGAGTTCGTGGCCATCCTGGACATCGACGAGCTGCTGGGCGAGACGGGGGAGGAGCTGCACGCGGCCGAGGCGGCCGTGGCGGAAGCCGTCTGAGACGATGCCGGACTCTCTTCGTGACGCTTCTCTCGCCGGCCCCCGGCGCCGGCAACAGCAGCGCGCCCCGGGAGCCTTGACCGCCCGCGGCTTATCCATGGCGGCGATCGGCTTCGCCCTCCTCCTCTTCGCGGCCGGGATCCTGCTTTCGGCCGCGGAGTACCGCCGCATCCAGGGCAGGCAGTTCCGCGAGCTGACCGCGATCGGCGCTCTCAAGGCCCGCCAGGTCGAGGCCTGGCGGGCGGACTTCCTGGCCGATGCCCTCATGGCTTCGCGGAGCCCATTGCTCAGGGACGCCGCCAGGAGGCTCCTCGGCGACCCCGCCGACACCCGACTCCGGCTCGAGTGCCAGGAACAGCTCGCGCTCTACACCGAGCAGGGCGGCTACGAGGCGGCCTCACTGTACGCTCCGGCCGGCGAGCTCCTCGCCGGAGGCTATGGGGCGGCCCGGTATGTCCCTCCGGGAAGGCTCGACGCCGAGGCCCTGCCCCTTGCGCGCGGGGCGCTCGACTCGGGGAAGCCTCGCTTCCGCGATATCTACCGCCGGCCGGGCGGCGACGTGAGCATCGAGGTCTTCGCCCCCGTACGGGACAGGGCGGGACGCCCGCTCGGCCTCCTGGTCCTGCGCAGGAATCCCGAGCGCGATCTTTTCCCCCTCGTCGAGCTCTGGCCGGTGCCCGCCGGCAGCGCCGAGACCTATCTCGTGCGGCGGAAGGGCGACCAGATCGTCGCGCTGGACAGACTGCGCTTCGATAAGCGAGGCCCCCTCGGCGTCAGGTTCCCGCTGGGGCGGAAAGACCTGGTCGGCGTACAGGCCATACTCGGAGCCAGAGGCCTGGTCCGCGGCAAGGACTACCGGGGTGTACGCGTGCTCGCCGACGTCGAGTCCATCGAGGGTTCGCCATGGCTGCTCATCGCGAAGATGGACGAGTCCGAAGCCTTGGCCGAGGCCAGCCTGCATGCCCTCGCCATCGTCGGCGGCACACTCGCCCTCGCGCTCATCGTCGCGGCGGCCCTCGCCTTCGCCTTCAGCCGGCGCGAGGGCGCGCTCTACCGGGCGCTCTTCCACGAGGAAAAACGGCGAGCCGAGCTCAACGCCGAGTTCCGGGCCACGCTTTTCGGCATCGGCGACGGGGTCATAGCCACCGATGCCGAGGGCCAGGTCCGCTGGCTCAACGCCGCGGCCCAGGCCTTGACCGGCTGGACCGAGGCCGAGGCGCGCGGACGGCCCCTCGGGGAGGTGTTCGGCATCTTCGGCGAGGATGACGGCGAGGAAGTCTCCAGTCCCGTCGAGAAGGTGCTTCGAACCGGCGCGGTCGTCGGCCTGGCAAACCACACGATCCTCCGCTCGAAGGACGGGAAGGAGCGGCCGATAGCCGATTCCGGCGCGCCCATCCTCGGCGTCGACGGCTCGATCCGCGGCGTGGTCATCGTGTTCCGCGACAAGAGCGCCGAGCACGAGGCAGCGGCGAAGGTGCGATGGCTCTCGGGCGTCATCGAGCGGAGTCTCAACGAAGTGTACATCTATGACGCCGGAACGCTCCGCTTCAGCTACGCCAACCGCGCGGCCGTGGCCAATGTCGGCTACGGCATCGATGAACTTCTTTCCATGACACCGCTCGACATCAAGCCGGAGTTCACGGCCGAGCGCCTGAACGAGCTTCTCGAGCCCCTGCGCTCCGGCGGCGCCCGCACGGCTACCGTCGCCACCGTCCACCGCCGGAAGGACGGCTCGACCTACGACATCTTCCTCTCGATCCAGCTCCTGGACGCCGGCGACAGGGCCGGCGGCGGGCACTTCCTCGCGGTCGGCCTCGACCTCTCCGAGCGCCTGGCGCTCGAGCGCGATCTCAGGCGCGCCCTCGTCGAGCGGGAGACCCTGCTGCGCGAACTCCACCACCGGACCAAGAACAATCTACAGGTCGTCTGCTCGCTGCTCTCGCTGGAGGCCTCGGACTTGGCGGACAGCGAGGCCCGCGAAGCGCTGGGCGACATGGAGAGCCGGGTGGGATCCATAGCTCTCGCGCACGAACTCCTGTACCAATCGAAGGACCTCGCGAAGATCGAGCTCGGCCGGTACCTGACGTCCATCGCCGCCCTGGCGCTCGAAAGCCGCGATCTCTCCTCCAGGATCGCCCTCCGCGTGAACGGGCCCGAGATCGAGGCGCCTATCGATATCGCGAGCCCGCTCGGCCTGGTCATCAACGAGCTCGCCACCAACAGCGCAAAGTACGCCTTTCCCGATGGCAGGTCCGGATCCATCGATATAACCCTGAGCGCCGGGGCTGAGCGGAGGATGCGACTCGAATACCGCGACGACGGCGTCGGACTCCCCGAGAGTTTCGACGGCGAAAAGGACGGGCACCTCGGCATGGATCTCATCGACTCGCTCGTGAGCCAGCTCGGAGGCTCCCTCTCGATCGCCGGAGCCGGGGGCTTCGCCTGCAGGATCGACTTCGAGCTGCCCGCGGCCGCCGAAGCCGCGGTCACGTCCCTAGATTCCCGGTCATGATGCTGTATCGCGGCGCGAGCCCCGTCCGGCTCGGCGAACCCGAGCGCCTTCCTCGGCGCGCCGCCCACTAGTCACTCGGCCTAAACCAAGGTTGCGAATTGATCGCAACCTTGGTTGCAGGGAAGGAAGGCAGGCGGCGCCCTCGTCGTACGGCAAGCCGCGATCGATCACCGCCGGACTGCGGCGGATGGGATCGAAGGAATCGAGGCTCTTCGGGCATCTCCAGCGGCGATAGAAAGTTATGCACTGGTGCAGAACCTGTCGCACGCGGAATATCGCCGCCCATTGATTCTTCGGATTTCTTCAAATTTCCACCACATTTGGACCGATTCATGCTACCTAACGGTTACCAGAACGATTCCGGCGCGCCATGCGCTCGGGTCATCGCTGCACGGGAAAATCACGATAGGAGACCGTCATGAAAATCGGGGTCAAACTCGTCTCGGGTTTTGTCGCGGTCGCTCTCATCGGCGCGGCTATAGGCGTCGTCGGCATCGTGGACCTGAAAATAACCGACCAGAACGCCAGCCGGCTGTACCGGAACATGACCGAGCCTCTGGGCACGATGGTCCTCCTGGCCACGAATTCGCAGCGGATCCGTCTGGAGCTCGCCCATGCGGCCACCGCAAGCGGAAGCGCGCTCGCCGCCTCGATGAGCAGCCTCCGCGACCTGCAGAAGCAGGTGGCCGACGAGGCCCGGACCTTCGATTCTTCGATCACGAGCGTGGAAGGGCGCGCGGCCTTCGCGGATTTCACCGCGGCCACGACCCGCTACTATGCCTACGTCGACCAAGTCCTGGCCCTGGCCCAGGCGGGCCGGCAGGCCGCGGCGGCGGCGCTCGAGCTCGGACAGGCCGACGCAGCGGCCAGGGAACAGTACGCGGCCTTCGACAAACTCAGCTCCCTGAAGCTTGCGGACGCGCGCGCGAACAACGATGCCGACCACCGCATCCAGGCCCGGGCCGACCTCGCCATGCTCGTTCTCTGCTCCCTGGGGACCCTGATGTCCATAACGCTCGGGATACTGCTCTCGCTTTCGATCACCAAGCCGCTCGCCGCGGCCGTGGGCCTGGCGGGAATGATAGCCGCGGGAGACCTGCGCACCGAGGTCGAGGCGCGCCATCTCGGCCGCAAGGACGAGATCGGTACGC